>NZ_JBIPCV010000005.1:0-420074 GCF_044007495.1 Flavobacterium sp. FlaQc-52
GTAACAACGACCTTAAGGTGGTTATTGCGGCGGGGCTCACCTCTTCCCATCCCGAACAGAGTAGTTAAGCCCGCCTGCGCAGATGGTACTGCAGTTATGTGGGAGAGTATGTCGTCGCCTTTCTTTTTAAAAACCCTGTTCTGAAAAACAGGGTTTTTTATTCTTTTTAGAAAATACTACTAATGCTCGGATGGTGAAATTGGTAGACACGCTGGACTTAAAATCCAGTGAACAGCAATGTTCGTGCGGGTTCAAGTCCCGCTCTGAGTACTAAAACTTCAATTGGCTTTTGCTGATTGAAGTTTTTTTTTTTGAAAAAAATATAATTGATTGTACTTTTTATTAATATTCGTTAACCTAAAAAGGAAAAATAAAGGTGTTAGCTTTATATTTGGCCTTCTCAAAAAGGATAATTTTGTAATAAGCTCCTTTTGGTTATACTTCCAACAGTAAAATACTGTTTGTAGTTTCTCTTTTTGTAAAAATAAAGATTTGTTTTTCGCAGTTGCTGAAGGAATCACAAACAAAATCTCGCAGAGCCGCAAAATCGCAAATTTTTAGTAAAAAAGCAGAAAAAAAACTTTGAGACTCCGTGACATTTCGTGAAACCCAAAGGGAGAAAGTGGAAAATAGAAAAGTAAAGCTTGAAAATAAGAAGAATAAGCTTAGGAGCTTGGCGTCTTTGCGAGATTGTCAAAGCGAGAAGTTGGGACTTAAAAAAACTGTGATAAAAAAGTATAAGACCTGCTAATTCTAATAAAAGGGAATTTCTAAAAATTGCTCCACAACTTTTGGAATTGATTCCAGTTTTCCCTAACCAAGAAGAAGGAATATTTTGGTCTGTACGCACTTAGATTTGATTTACGATATCCTATTTCCTCACTAATTTCCTGGCTCAGTTCTAAACGTGCTTGAGTTCCTTATAGTTTAATGATTTCGGTAGCTATTGTTAAAGAATCAGCGGTTATTTTTCTACTTTGTCAGTAATTAGAGAGTCAATTAGTTCTTTTTAGAATCTTACCTTGTTCAGCGGTTAAGGCTTTTGGGATTCCGTTAGTAATTAGGTCTTAATCAATATTGCGTTAATACCACTAAATTTTAATTCTCCTGTAGTATTTGTAGTTAAAATTTTGTTTTGCCCATTTGTTTCTAAATCGGCTACTTTTATTCTGTTGTAGTTTGTATTCATTTTTTTATAGATTTTTTATGCATAAATTATATTAGCCCCTCTTGTATTGGCAGCATAGATTAAATCTCCATCAGGTTCACCATTATTTGCTGTTTGGAGCGATGCAGCAACCGTTATAGTACAACCCATTTTTATATTATTAAAAATGCCATTGAGTAGAACAGAATGTCCTAATGTATTTAGTAATGGGGCGTGAAAGCTGATAACGGATGAGTTATTACTAAAGGTATTATTAAAAGTATTATTTCCTTTAAGAGAAGTTAGACTATTAAAGTTATAACCTGTTATTCCTGTACAGTTATAAAAAGCATTATCTCCTATCGACTTTATTAAATTAGCAGTTATAGTATTTTTTAATCCAGAACATTGGGAAAATGCTGAACTACCAATAGAGGTGACTGAATTCATATTTGTAATGTTATCTAATGATGTACAATTGTAAAATGCAGCATAATCAATTGAGATTACGGAATTTATGTCAACGATATTGATTAATGATTCACATCCTTGGAATGCGGTACTACCAATTGAGGTTGCTTCCGATAAATCAATTGATGTTATTGTGGTACAATTGAAAAAAGTATTAGCACCTATACCAGTTGGTCTGCCTATTATAAGCGTTGCTAGTTTATTGCAATTTTCAAAAACACTTTTGTTTAATGCGGTTAGTTTTAATAATGGAGCACTAAAGGACACAAGTGATGAGTTTTTATTAAAAGAATTATTTCCTGCAATGGATGTTAGCGTATCAAAATGATAGGCCGTTATTCCTGTGCAACCATAAAAAGCACTATCACCAATCGACTTCATTAAATTAGCTGTTATAGTGTTTTTTAATCCAGAACATTGATAAAATGCTGAACTAGCAATAGAGATAGCAGAATTCATATTTGTAATGTTGGTTAGTGATGTACAATTGAGAAATGCAGCATAATTAATTGAAATTGTGGTATTTATGTCTACAATATTAACTAATGATTCACATTCTTGGAATGCGGTACTACCAATTGTGGTAGCTTCCGATAAATCAATCGAAGTTAATTTGAGGCAATTGATAAAAGCATTGGAGCCTATACCTGTTGACTTACCTATTGTAAGAGTAGTTAGTTTAATGCAATTTTCAAAAACACCTTTATTTAATTCTGTTAGTCTTAGCAATGGAGCATTAAAGGATTCAAGTGATGAGTTTTTATTAAAAGAATTATTTCCTACAATGGATATTAGCGTATCAAAATGATAGGCCGTTATTCCTGTGCAACCATAAAAAGCACTATCACCAATCGATTTCATTAAATTAGCTGTTATAGTGTTTTTTAGCCCATAACATTGCGAAAATGCTGAACTACCAATGGAAGTAGCCGAATTCATGTTTGTAATATTGGTTAGCGATGTACAATTGAGAAATGCAGCATAATTAATTGAAATTGCGGAATTGATGTCTACAATATTAACTAATGATTCACATCCTTGGAATGCGGTACTACCAATTGAAGTTGCTTCCGATAAATCAATCGAAGTTAATTTGAGGCAATTGATAAAAGCATTGGGTCCTATACCTGTTGACTTTCCTATTGTAAGCGTAGCTAGTTTAATGCAATTTTCAAAAACACTTTTATTTAATGTAGTTAGTTTTAATAATGGAGCATTAAAGTTAACAAGAGATGAATTATTAGTAAAAACATTGCCTCCTGTAATAGAGGTCAGATTGCTAAAATTATATACTGTAATTTCTGTACAGCCACCAAAAGCGGCATCTCCTATCGATGTGACTAGTCCTGATAAATCATTATAACTTGTCAACGATGTATTGTTATAAAAAGCTCCCCATGGAATACTATAAGTACCACCTGTGATTAGACACTCAATATCATTGTTTATAACCCGAAAAAATTTGATCCGATTAGCATTGATTCCAAGTTTAGCAGCTAGTAATACAGGTGTGTTAATGGTAGCCCCAATGCCACCAATATTGGTATTTGCTTTGTGTTTTAATTTTCCGAAAACGGTTTTTAGTAATAGACTTCCCATGATTGATTTTTAAATTAAAGATATTTTGTATTTATCAATATATTGTGATGATTGTTAAAGAGTGCACTTATTCTGGTGATTGTATTTCATTTTAAAGAATATACAATTTAGGAGGAGTAATAGTGATTTTATGTCGTTTGTAATGAAAGAAGTAGTTCTTCATGTTAGTAATTTGAAAAAAAAATGATCTACTGTTGCTTCAGTTTGAAGAATAATATTTTGTTAGATACGTGTTTTAAATTAGTACAATGATTTTCTACTATCTTTATACGTAATTAACTATTGCACCTCTTGTGCCAGTTGCATAGACTAAATCTCCATCAGGTTCACCATTATTTGCTGTACGCAAGGCTAGTGGAACAGTAATTGTAATCCCTTCTTTTACTAATTCGAAGATTAAATTGTTAGCATTTGTTGACCCTAGGTTAAGTAAATTAGGTGCGCTTAATGAAGACAAAGAAGTATTTTTAGATAAAGTATATCCTCCATTTATATTTGTTAAATTTGGAAAACTGCATGTTATTAATGAGGTGCAATCTTGAAATGCGGAATTACCTGAAATAGTAGTTAGATTAGGAAAACTTAAAACAGTAAGATTTTTGCAATTTTGAAAAGCTCCTGCGGCAATTGTTACTAATGAATTTGCAGAAAAATTTAGTAATGAGTTGCAATTTTTAAATGCATTTGCTCCCATCGAAGTAACTTGATTCATGTTTACAACATTGGACAATAAGGTACAGTTTTGAAATACACTTTCTTCGATAGTTGTACAATCTGATAAATCTATAGATGCAATTTTAGTTCCTGAAAATGTACTATGTCCTAAACTGGTTGGTTTTCCAATTGTCAAAGAGGATAAATTATTAGAATTTAAAAAAGTAAATTTATTAGAAGATGTCAAAATTAAATTAGGCGCACTAAATGAAGTTAAGGAAGTATTTGTGTCAAATGTGTAAGTGTTAGTAAGACTTGTAAGATTTGGAAAATTATATGATACTATTGAAGCACATCCTTGAAACGCAAAAAAACCGGAAATAGTAGTTAGATTAGGAAAACTTAAAGTAGTAAGGCTTTTGCAATTTTGGAATGTTCCTGCAGCAATTGTTAACAATGAATTTGCCGAAAAATTCAATAATGAACTACAATTGCTAAAAGCATTTACTCCTATTGAAGTAACTTGATTCATGTTTACAACATTGGACAATAAGGTACAGTTTTGAAAGACATTTGCCTCAATAGCTGTACAATCTGATAAATCAATAGATGTGATTTTAGTTCCAGTAAATGTACTATGTCCTAAGCCAGTGGGCTTTCCAAGGATTAATGAAAGGTTTGTACAGCCATAAAAAACTGCTATATTAGAAGATGTTAGAACTAAATTAGGTGCTGTAAATGAAATCAGGGAAGTTACTGTATAAAACTGTGAACTTCCAGTCATTGTTGTTAGGCGAGGAAAATTACATGTGGTTAATGAAGTACAGCCTAGAAATGCCCCATTATTAAAAATACTAGTTAGACTAGAAAAACTTAAAGCAGTAAGGCTTTTGCAATTTTGGAATGTTCCTGCCGCAATTGTTAACAATGAATTTGCAGAAAAATTCAATAAGGAACCACAATTACTAAATGCATTTGCTCCTATTGAAGTAACTTGATTCATGTTTACAACATTGGACAATAAAGTACAGTTTTGAAATACATTTGCCTCTATTGTCGTACAATCAGATAAATCTATAGATGTAATTTTAGTTCCTGAAAATGTACTATCTCCCAGACTAGTTGGTTTTCCAATTGTCAACGAGGATAAATTATTGGAATTTAAAAAAGTAAATTTATTAGAAGATGTTAGAACTAAATTAGGAGCACTAAATGAAATTAAGGAGGTATTCGTGTAAAAGGTGTAAGCATTATTAAGACTTGTAAGACTTGGAAAATGATATGAGACTATTGAGGTACATCCTTGAAATGTGTAATTACCTGAAATAGTAGTCAGATTAGGAAAACTTAAAGTTGTAAGGCTTTTGCAATTCTGAAATGCCCCAGTAGCAATTGTTAGTAATGAATTTGCAGAGAAATTCAATAGTGAACTACAATTACTAAAAGCACTTATACCTATTGAAGTGGCTTTGTTTATGTTTACAACATTGGATAATAAGGTACAGTTTTGAAATACACCTGCCTCTATTGTAGTACAATCAGATAAATCTATAGATGTAATTTTGGTTCCTGAAAATGTACTATCTCCCAAACTAGTAGGTTTTCCAATTGTCAACGAGGATAAATTATTAGAATTTAAAAAAGTAAATTTATTAGAAGATGTTAGAACTAAATTAGGTGCACTAAATGAAGTCAAAGAGCTATTCGTGTCAAATGTGTAACTGTTAGTAAGACTTGTAAGATTTGGAAAATTATATGTTGTTATTGATGTACATCCTTGAAATGTAAAAAAACCGGAAATCGTTGTTAAGTTCGGGAGATTAATGAAGGTAAGATTTGTGCAACCTTGAAATGAATTTCCTAAAATCGAAAGGACTAAACCGGAACGATCATCGTAATATGTCAAAGTAGAGTTAACAAAAGCAGATGCAGGGATTTCATAATTACCTCCTGTAATTAATAGTTGAATATCATCTCCAACAATGGAAAATAATTCAATCCTGTTTATATCTATTTTTAGTTTCGAGGCAATTAAAGCGGGTGTGTTAAGTGTAGCAGAAATCCCACCAATAAAAGTGTTAGCCTTATTTTTGGCGCTTCCAAAAATAGTATTTTGAAGTAAATTACCCATAATTATATTGATTATAAAATGTTATTTGTTCTCTCACTTTTTAATAGAAGTATTTGCGGAGAGAATTTAAAGTAGTGATATGTTTTGTAATTGTCAGTTAAAAAGTATACCACTCTATATCAATTAAAGTATTCTTGATTAGAGTGGTATGACTTTTAGGGACTAAAAAAAATCAAGTTGCACGGTCACTAATAGAAAGGATTATGCATAATTAATTATCGCTCCTCTAACATTACCGGCATAAACTAAATCAGCATCAGGTATTCCTGAATTTATAGTTGCCATACTTGCGTGTATATTGATTGTACAGTCCTCCATGTGAAGTGGTTAGGTTACTCTAAATTAATATCATTAACTAAAGGACAATAAGCTAATAAAGAGTGACTTGCTGTTGTTAATTTTGGGACATGGCATTTAGTTAACTTAGAATTACGACTAAATAAATTGTGATTGCATCCCGTAAGCTTGGGGAAATAAAACTCGGTTGCTTGTGTGTTTGAAAGAAAATGATCTTGGTATATGTAAGTTAGCAATCCCTCGGGTCTTTGTAATATGTTAGAGCGGAATTTTTAAAAATTGTTCTGTTATAATGTATTTCATAATTGCCGTCAATGATTGCAAACTCTATATCATTTCCAATTGTTTTAAAAGCTTTTACTCTATTTGATGATACTTTTAAAAAGGTACTCAATGATGAAGTGTCAGGAATTAAATTTGCAACTCCACCAATAAAAGTATTAGCCTTATACTTGGTCTTCCCAAAAACGGTATTTTGAGATAAGCTTCCCATGGTTATACGCCTAACAATAAAATACTGTTTGTAGTTCCTCTTTTTGTAAAAGTGAAGATTTGTTTTTCTGCAGTTGCGGAAGGAGTTCCAAACAACCAGGTATGAGGAGCTGTGATCGTCCAGGTTACTGTTACTCCGGGAAGTGTAATTCCGTTAAAAATAAAACTTTCCGTTAGAGAAGCGGGAACTGCGATGGTACAACTAGTATTAAATACAACCGTTTTTCCTAACCAGGAAGAAGGAATAGTTTGGTTTGTACCTACTTCAATTTGATTAACAATATCCTGTTTTCCGCTAATGTCTGGGTTAACTTCTGCACCAGATTGAATTCCTGATAGTTTAGTGATTTCAGCAGCAGTTATTAAACGATCACCGGCTATTTTATCTACTTTGTTAGTAACTAAAGAGTCAATTAGGTTTTTTAGAACTTTACCTTGCTCAGCTGTTAAGGCTTTTGAGATTCCGCCTGTAATTAGGTCATTAACCAATATCGAGTGAAGGTCACTAAATTTTAATTCTCCGGTAGTATTTGTAGTTAAAATTTTGTCTGGCCCATTTGTTTCTAAATCGGCTACTTTTATTCTGTTGTGGTTTGTGTTCATGTTAGTTTGTATTAATGATTTGAATGTTAGAGATCAGGGTTTATAATTTGTAATAGCAGTGTAAGGTTTTGTATGATGCTAATAAGAGTGTAGCAGTAGCAAAAGAACAATTGAAAAATCAATACTGAGTTTAATAAGGGTAGTTTGCGGATTTAACAGTATGACATTTCTTGTGCTTCCTTTTACTTCGCTCAGAATGACACGAAATATTATTTATTCTGATTTTTACTGCTCCATACGTTTCAGTATTGATTCCAATTGGTTTCGGAGCGTTGTTTGTATTTACTATTCCTTCACTAAAAATAGTTAGTGAAGGGAATAGGTTTTTGAAT
Source organism: Flavobacterium sp. FlaQc-52 (assembly GCF_044007495.1). Lineage (NCBI taxonomy): Bacteria > Pseudomonadati > Bacteroidota > Flavobacteriia > Flavobacteriales > Flavobacteriaceae > Flavobacterium > Flavobacterium sp. FlaQc-52. The sequence goes on from NZ_JBIPCV010000005.1 coordinate 7,727, forward strand.
TTTACTAGTAGACTATTTTACGGTCTCCGGTTGCCGTTTTGTATTCACAACCAACAGGAAGCCCGCCTGCAATGGCAGCAACGTTATCTGCATAAGTGGGCATATTGGCCCAAATCATGTAGCCATTCTCATTTATGTGAGCTCTAAGTGTTTCTGTTTGCATATCTGCGCCTGAAACTGTTTTTTGTCCAGTAAAAAATTGAACTTCAGAAGTTCCTGATCCTTTGCCAGTTCCCCCAATGAGTTTCAATGCACCTCCATTTAAGTTTGGAGCCCCTGTTTGTGATAAATTAAGATGAAATATACCGTCAAAAGTAGCTGCGTAAATATCACCTAAAGAATTAGAGGCGAGTGATCTCCACGATCTAGTTGTCTGGCCTAATGGTATAAAGTCGTTAGTTCCTGCCGTTTTTTTGTATACGTCGCCGCTAGTGCCACCAATGTTATTATCACCGGAAATACCGGCATAAACATCGCCATTTGGAGCACATTTTACCGAAAACCAGTTTTTGGCTCCCTGGTTTGTAGCGCCGAAAGAGGAAGCTCCGTAAACTTTCTTGTGTATATCATTACCAAAGCCAGTCAGGTAAGCGTCGCCATTGCTTGCAAAATCAAGACCAGTAATTATAAAACCAAAACTTTGCCATAAAACAAAATCACCAACACCTGCAGTTTGTTTAAATATTGCACTTGGAAGAGCTAAGCAAACCGCATAAATATCTCCGTTGAGGTCTTGCGAAATAGAATTCCAGGTTCTAACTGCTTGCCCCAAAGGCATAAAGTCACCTGTGCCAGCTGTTTGTTTATAGATATCAGTTCTCCAACCACAAGCATAAACATCACCGTTTTGCATGCATTTTATAGAATGCCATGTTCTAGCTGTTTGGCCCAATGGTATAAAATTGCTGGTTCCAGCTGTTTTTTTATAAATATCACCATTATAAATACAAGCATATGTGTCACCATTTTTGTGGATATCTATACACGACCATCCGTAAGAATGGTCTTGTGTTTTTACAAAATTGGTTGAAGAAAAACTAGTATTAGAAGCTTTTCCTGCTGCTAGAATGAGTGATCTACCTTCTGTTTGGCTTTCTGAATTTTCGATATCTACTCGTCTGTTTTTTAACGACCCGAAAGAAAAATCTGAAAGGATAGGCCATTGATTATCTATTCCTAGATTAGTTCCATCATCGGTGATTCTGCTGTTTCCAATCGTCGATGTGGTTGAAAATTTTGAGATTTTATTTATAACTCCTGATGGAACATTCATCTTTCCTGCCAGATCAGTTAAGTCGGCTACTGTTCCGCTTTTGTCTTGAAATGCGTAAGTTCTGGATGCTGTATTAGTATTTGAAAAAAAAGAGGTGAAAGTATTTGCCGTATTTCTTAAACCTAGTTTACCGGCAAGAAATGTCTTAATTCCCGATACATTTTGATTGTTTGAAATACCTAAGTAAAGCATGTCAAAATAAGTTTTAAGTGTATCCTTACTATTGTCAATTAAATCTTTTAAAACTTTGCCTTGTCTGGCGTCCAGTACTTTGCCTTCCTGATTGTAATCTAATGCATTGTAACCATCAACTTTAATAGTATTGATGTTTGTAAACTCTAATTCGCCATTGGTGTTTGTTGTTAAGATCTTGCCGGACTCATTTTTTTCTAAGTCGGAGACTTTTATTCTGTTGTGGTTCGTGTCCATAATGTTGATTTATTAAAAATTGCATTCCAAATACACTTCTTCGGTTGTAGGAATCATAGATAGTGCTGGTATGCTGTTTGTTGTAGAGGCAGAATTATTCCCATCACCATTAGATATAAGAAAAAAACATAGGGTTTATAATAGTGTAATGAATCTATTTGATTAGTTGTTAATGGTATTTCATCATAGGAAGTCGAATCTATTAAAATGCCATTTTTGTATATCTCATGACCAACAATTCCAGCATTGCCTGTAGATGAAGTCTATGATAATGTCAATGTATAAAGAGTATTCAAAGACGTGTTTAAAGATGGACTTGTTGGTTAGACTTATTGAGGTCTACAGACTCCTGAATTATTTGCATAAATTTGAGCATTATTTTCCAGCCAGGTGGCGGCTTGATTATCTGCATCAGCTTGATTTATGTTTGAAACGAATTGGTTTGCGTAAACAATAAGTTCAACTCCTTCAGTAATTTCTCCTGGATTACAATTATCTTTAAAAACAGTCTTGGTTAATTGCGTGTTGTAATATCTTGCTCCCGAAGGACAGTTTGTTTGGTCTAAAACGGGTGCAATATAATCTGGATCTGTTGCCAAATTTGGTTTTAGAGCTTGTCCGGTTTTACTGAGATCATCTTGATAGTATTCTTCTAACCAAGCGAAAGATTTATATCCTGTATTTGCCATGTTTATAATTTAATAAGTTATTGCAATTTGTGCTTTTTTAGTATGTGTGGTGTAGGTAATGTATCCAATATGTGGTACGTTTTCGATATTATTTGACCATGTCGGTGGGCTTGGAATGTTTTTAGAAAAATTTAATTTTTGTACAATTGCACCTCCTGTATTAATAAAATCATTTCCGGAAGCGCTAATTTCTCCACCTGAATAAATAGCTATTTCGATATCAATATTTCCTGTTCCAATCTGTTTGTACCATGCAGCAGCCATTCTAATTTGTATCGTATTTAGGGATGCGTGGTCGCTAGCCATTTTAGTAAAATTGACAAAACAACTTTCAACCCCGACAGTTTCTTGATTATCTCCTGCCCACATTATATAGGAATCTTTAGCTTCAATAGTGGTAGAAGGCAGTTTGGTACGACCTTGGCCATGACCCAACCATTGTTTGTCATATTGTGTACCGGTATTTACAAATCCGGTAAATGTATCCAAATCCTGACCAGCTCCTAATACCCATTTATACCTGATAATCATATAATCAAAAGGCAGTAGTAATCTTGATGGCTCAATAACACATGAATGATCCACTCCTCTCCAAGCAGTTTGCCTGATAAGGCAGGATCCTGAATTATTCGCATAGGCCTGAGCATTTGCCTTAAGCCATGATTCGGCTTGTTCATTTGCATCAGCAATACTTATTGTCGATACAAATTTATTTGCTTCAGCAGTTAATTCAACTGAATTCCCTGTTGTTCCTCCAATGTGACAGTCATTTTTTTGGGTTGCTAAAGTTTTTTTGGTATTATAATAGACTGTAGTTCCTTCAACAGGAGTATATTGCTCTATAAAAGCAAAAGGTTTATATACTGTGTTTTCCATATATTGTGTTTTAGTCAGTACTACTGATTTACTCATTAAAGTTGTTTTAAAAAGCAGAAATCAACTTATCGGGATTGCTTTCTGCTTTTTAAAACTGTTAAAGAGATTACATTGAATAATTGTTTTTATAATGGCTTTGTAGGCCAAATAACAGTTGCCAGGTTATCGAGAGTGGTTAAGTCTCTTAGTTCTTGTCTGTACTTTTGCCATTCTGCTTTTTTCTCTTCAGAAAGAGGAGAGTCGGGCACTTGTGACCAATCACTATCAGTCAATAATGTGTTTCTGGTTAATTTTACATTTTCGAGAATAGCATCATTACTTTTAATGAAAGGAGAGTAAGTATGGACCCCGTCAACTACCTTATAATCTTTTGATAAAGCCTGTTGCCATTCTTCTTTAGTCAGTTCAATATTTGGTTTTGGAATATTTTCATGTACTCCTTCAACATAAAAACCAGTGTACTCTCCTTTTTTGTTGTATGTTCCTTTATACATTATTTTTTATTTTTAAATTTTTAGTATTAATATCCGATTGCAAACATGAACCCAAAATCTGAATCAATAATTGCGTTATATCCTGTTTTTGAAAGTCCATAAACGTGATTATAACCTTTATTTCCTGAGGATTCCCTATGAGTAGACACCACGATACTGCCTATTTTGGTCGGAAAACTGATAGGAAAGTTGTAATAAGTAGAGCCATAAGATAGAAATGCCCATTGTAGTATTAAGCCATTGCTAAGTTTTTGATAACCACTTTCTGTCTCCAGAGTAAAAGGAGAATGCCCGGCATCATAATCAGAAGAAGTAGAGGAAGATACAGATCCGTCTGCCATAAGATATTGGTTGGCTGTTCCTCCGGTTTTAACAAAATTCTTACTTTCTGTAGCTGCGTCAAAAACTTTATTTCCTTTGATAGTTTGATTGGTCGTTAAATCAACATATTTGGTATTAAATTCGGGTTCTGCTATTGCAATTGAGCTTTTAAACCAATAATCTACCTCAATATTGCGACCACTTATCGGGGCAGAAAAGGTAAGTACAGAAGTATCATAATCTTGTACATAATCTTTACCTTCTCGGAGTAATTGACCATTTTTGTATACGATAACGCTTAGTTTAAGAGGAGGGTATTTTAGCGTGATGGTAGAATTGTTAAAGGTTTCTGCGCTAAAAGTCTCCTTGTAAGGGACTGATGAATTCCCAAAGATAGAATCAGAATTAGTTGCGGTAGGATCAAGATTTTGAAACCAATAGTTTATTTCAATATTTCGGTCCGTAATGGCTCCTCTAAAACTAATTAAAGCCGTTTTATAATTTAAATCATAATCTTGTTTTTCTTCTAATAATTGTCCGTTTTTAAAAACTTTGACACTGTTTTCAACAGGAGGAAACTCTAATTCTATAGTTGATCCGCTAAAGTTATCCTGATATTCTTTGTAAGGAGCATAACAATTACCGGAAATGATTCCTGAATTTTGAAACACTGTTCTTAAAAGTGCCGGAGTAATATAACTGTCATGATCTGTACCGGTTTCGACCATTTTAAAGTCGGCCTTGTCTTCGTCTTTATGAACGAAACTATTAAAGATTTCTGCGAAGTCTTTTTCTGACGGAACTTCTCCGTTTAGAAATTTGCTGCCAATGTCAATTCTGCTTGTTGCCATGTTGTTTGATTTTATTTCTTGCTATAACTATTTATTTGATAGGCCTGGTTTTAAATACCAATGACCTAAATCATTGGTATTTGTTGGATTTTTTAAAGGGTTAGGATTTTCTCTTCATAACTGTACATACCGGATGAGTTTTCAGAAAGCATTTTGAAATGATGGTAGATTCTTTCCCCATTTTCATTTTTAATACGTAACTCGTCCGTTGCCTGTTTGGTTTTCAGAGGCAGTGTAACAGTGGTATCGTTGGCTGCTTTCTCCTGAATTTTTTCCCAATTTCCCTGATTGTTCATTTTGTAGAGATGGTATTTCCCGTTATGAACGGTTTTCTCCCAGTTAAAAACAACAGATTTTAAGATTTCTCCATTTGCTCCTGTTGTATTTGCAGTGGCTTTTAGTACCGGTGATTGAGGAGAAACATTGTCCGTAACCACTGTAGCCGTAATTTTTGATGGCTGAGATGGTGTATAATCAATAGTAATGATAGGATTTTCAATAGTTGAATTAGGCGCTTCGTAATCGATTTCTCGTGAAACCGTAATCCTGTAAAAAAGCCCGTCACCAAACGGAACAAATTCCAGATCTTCAAATTCATCATACACGGTCCAAACATTATCAAACGCATTAGATAACGTATTTTCATTAATTAAAACCTCTTTAGCAAGCTTCATTGTTCGTATCGATTGTGCTTCTTGCATTGAAGTTGCACGGTAGATATTAATTTTTCTGATCTTGTATTCCGGTTGGTACGCATTTAGTTCAATCTGAATGGCTGGTTTGATTCCTAAAATCGGATTCTCGAGAACCGGCATAATTCGCTTAATTTCTGGAGTTTGTGGAGGGTTTGAAGCAACTAATTTTACCGGACCAACAATATCACTAAATTTACTGAAGTTCATTTTAATGTCCATTTCACGAACCGCATAGAAATAAATATTTTGCGAATTTCCGTCCAGATTAAAGTCAGTAAACTGTGTTATATTATTAACTGGATCTACGATTTTCATCATTGGCGCAATGTCAAAAGCGGTATCAGTTGCTTTTAAGGCATTACCGTTGTTGTCTTTAATCTTTTGCTTTTTGTTTGTTGGGACATAACTATTATCTTTAATATGTTCGTAAACAACAGGAACTTCAGTTAAAGGCACAAAAGTGGATTGAATAGCTTCTTCTATAAAATGAATCGCCAGTAAATCGTCTTTAAGTACTTGATCTTTAGGGATTAGGATTTTGTTCAATGCTGTTAAACTCTCGATTGTTTCAGCTTTAATTACCGGCTTTTTTGTTTCATTATGCCATTTGATAAAATCGTTTATTAATTTTATAAATTCTTTATTGTCCGGTAGTGGGAATCGGTAGCTTATTTCAGATTCATTTTCCGCTGGGAATGATTCATAATTAGCTGTTAAAGCAAGAGCATTAAAATCTAAAAAGTTCTTCCATCTTTTATTAAAATTAATTTCTTCATTTCCGCCAAGTTTTTTTAATTCTTCACGGATCGTATCTATGGTTGTTCTTTCATACAAAACATCAAAAATGGCTTCTTCATTGGTTCTATAATGTAAGGCAGCATAAGGTTTACGGTCTTTAGTGTATTGTGTTGTAAAAGTAAAAGTCGAACGATTGTAAAAATCGGGTCTTGTCGCATACAAACTACCAGCTGTTACTTTTTCGGGTTTTATAGGTTCTTCAATTTTAACGGCATACATCGGACTAGGAATACTAATCTTTGATTTGTACTCAAAAGTAGGTCGAACGGCATGTGTACTAATTCCGAAAATAGAGTAACGTGTACTTTCGTCTTTTCTGGGCTGAATATTTGTTTTCGTAACGCCATCTGAAGGACTGGCATAGAGATACACTTTATAACTTGGATAGTAGTTTACAAGCTGTGAAACGGGAGTTTTAAGACATTTTGCTTTACGATGTTCATCAGCTGTTACATTAGGATCTTTATTGATAATTTCATCTATTGCGCCAATAATTTCATCATATTTAGGATGCATATTTTGCGTAACATAATTTTCAAGTTTAAAATCAGTATCATTGATGTAAAGAATTAAATCTCCGGTTGTACCAATATTTTCTGTTCGTACGACTTTAAATTCTTTTCTGGTTTTTACACGTACAGGATTTCCTTCTTCGATAGCATTTTTCGTAAATAAACGAACAATACCATTAGTCCATTCCACTGAGTTTTCGCCTTCGGTTTTAAATTGGGGATGTTGAGGTAAATTAAAGTTACAGAAAGTAATTTTATATAATCCTAAGTGTTTTTTCTCCGACAATTTTTTTGGATTTTTGTTTTCATCCAATATATATATTCCTTTTTCATCCTTCTCATAGGCGTCTTCCACAAGTCGTTCTATTATTGCATTTTCCCAGATTCCCCTCGTTTTTTCTACTTGTAAATCCGTTGTTTTTTGGTTCTTTTGCTCAATAACTTCTCTGTGAATAAAATTAAAACGGGCCGGAATTTCAACTTTAAAATTAAGCGGATCGGGTTTATACCAGTTTGAAGCTGTCTGCATGTTTTGTACCAGGGCGCATAGTCTGTTCTCGGGGATTTTTATCGCTTTAATTTGTTCAGAATCTATAGTTGCCTCTCCACCAGCGTGAACACTTTCGCTGACTTCTTTTTTAAGCACTGTTATAGTAGCATGATCAAATTCGTCCGGATCCCCGGATACTTTTTTCGATTTATTAACAACAGTAATATTATTAACGATGTAGTTTTGATCTGCAATTGTTAGAATTCCTCCGATAAATCGGTTTTTGTTCCCTTCGGTCAGTGTAATTTTAATTTCTTCGCCGCTACTAAGAATTTTGTACTCTTTTATTTTAATAATTGAGGTAAGGTTATCCGTTGGGCTATCCTCAATACTATCAATTTTTCCATACTCAGCTTCAGGTAGTCCGTCTTTGTAGTACAGTCTAAAATGATCGGCAAATACTTCATCACTATCAGGATAGATGGTTTCAGGATCTTTTGCTTCTTCAACAGACATTCCTTGAGGAGCGGTATAATTTACCAGTTCCTGAGAGGAATAATAATCAAACATAATTCGGACTAATGTATTATCAGAATCAGGAGTGCTTGGGAGTTTACCCAAACGTTCTTGTTCAGATTGTGATGTAAACATCAAAGGGCTTTCTTTTGTAATCAAAAGTGAATTAATACCTGTTGGAGGCATTAAGTTATTTGCCGCTTTAATGTGTGATCTAATATTTATTTCCCTTCCTGCTGAAGCTCTCGAAAAAATGTTAATACCATATCCCTGATAGATATATTTTTTGTCACCTACCATTTCCTGACGAATATTCAAAACAGATTTTCCGGATTCCGGGATAATAATCGGAACGGGTTCGAAAGAAGGTTCTTCCCGAATGGTATTGATATTGTAATATTCCAAGTCTGAAGATAATTCGGGTTTTATCCAAATCTTGTCTGACTCTGCCGCCTTTTTCGGGTCTACAATTTTATGATTAACTCCTAAATAAATAGGGAATGTAAAAGAACTTCCGTCGTATTCTAAAGAAGATTTAAAGAATTCAGTCTTAGTTTCATCAGTAGTATCAATAACAGCATCATAATCCGAAACATCATCCATAAAGATGCTGATGAATCTTTTCTTACCATCAAAGCTGTATCCCTCAGAGTCTGTAATTTTTGCAGTCTGTTTTTCATCGGAGCTTACATTTAAACCGGGTACAATTTTACTTAACTGAACCGGCAGAGGAAGACGTTCTGTAGTTACAGCTGTAGGAAGACTCATAGAAAGATGCTCAACTTCTCTTGCTCCTTTGCCGTCCTCCAGATCACCAAAAGTGGTGTATGCTGTAAGATAGACAAAGTCTCCCGAAAGAACTTCGTCATCAATATCGATACAACCTAAACCTAACATACGCGCAACGTGATAATCATTTGCAGCAATGTTTAATAAATCCAAATGGTGAACGTCAGTTAAATTTTCGGCATAGAGTTGTTCCTCGCCCTCTTTTGGGTCGTTTATCGGAACCTTATCTCCAAAAGGAATCGTTTCTTTTGCAGTTGGATTCTTTGGGTCTATACTTTTTAAAATATACGATTCGACAATTTGCAGGATGTTTCTGTCCTCTTTGTTAGCCGTTGGTTTATTCCATTTGTCTTTATAATTCGCAATATTTACACACTCGCCATTATTGTATTTTAACCATTTTCCGTGTACAGCATTCAATTTTGGCTCTAATTGCTCAAAAACCTGCGTATCATTTTTACTTAATCCATATTTTCCTTTTAAGTACCATTTTCCGTTGTTATTGACGTGTGAGATGAAATCGGAATAAAATTCAAAAGTAACTTTACCCAAAAGACAATTATTCGCCTTAAATTGAATACTTCTTCCGTTTTCGGCAAGTAATCGAATTGGATTTAATTGTGCCGAAGAATACGTTTGACGATTGGAAACTCTCTTAGCAGCGGTAAAGGTATTTTCGGCAACAGATAAAGTCTCTAATCGCACTATACTTGAAGTAGTTACGGATGTAAAGTCTAATTCAGCAGCAAAAAACAATTCGGTTTTGTTTTCAATTTTAATCAGATTGTTTCCATAGGCCTTTATAAATGCTGCAGGATCTGTCAACGGATCTGTCGTACGTTTTACTAACGCATACTTTTCTATATTTTGAAAAGAAACATAAATGGATCTTGTAGCATTGTTTGTTTTATAAATCCATAATCCTTTCAGATTATCGACAACGCTTGGCGGTTCGTGTAAATTTAGTGTATGACTTACTTTGATGTAAGGGGCTCTGTACACTTTTACGTAGTCATCCGGTTTATTATGACCCAATTTTTCACCGGTATATAAATCTCCTTTCGGAAGGTGTTTATCACCTAATTTACCGGCAAGCATCCAACGCAGGTGAATTCCTTTTGTACTGTCAACACCTCTTGAACCAGCGGCTGCAATTTGTAAATAAGTAGACTGAAGACTGGTTTTTTCAGGAGAAATATCAACTACAACTGTCCCATTACCAATACTAAAATTAATGCTTAAGTCTAAAGGATTTTTAACACTGTTTAAAGCAATCGGAGCAGAAAAGGGCCCAATATTTACTGGTTTTCCTTCTACGCGAATGGCGGCTTCACTTACAGATGAACCGGGTATCGTAATGGTGTCTTGAATTGTAAAAATCAATCCGTTTAGATCGCTTTTACTATGGATTTTTGTCCCGGCGTTTAGCGTAAGAGCAACGCGGCTTTTGTTTCTAAAAACTAAAGTTCCGGCTGATTTTCTTATTCTTGCCCCTTTTTTTAAAGCAGGGTAAACTAATTTATTTTCAATAACACGCACATTAGGAATACAACCGGTCTGAGCAGTAGATAAAGCGATAGTAAGTTGATTTAATTCATCTCTCAGAGTGCTAAAATCAGGAACTCTGATATAATCAGCATCTAATGCCGAAAGACTGCCGTTTTTTACTACCGGTGTGTTACCCAAAAAAGTAGTTAGTGGTGTGGTTAACTCGCTGACATTGTCTGCTGTACTGGTGACACCGTAAACAAAAACTCTTGACCTCTGATTTAAATCAGTGAATAAACCTTTTAATAATTCAGAGTTGTTTACCTGAATACCATCTGTTACAAGAAAAACAATATCTGGCGCTATTGCCAAAGCACTGGCAACATTTAAACCGGACGCCCAATAATCGGATTGGGTACTGACTCTGTTTGCACCAAATGAATTAATCCAATCGGAAAATTCTTGGTGATTGCCTGATACTTTTTTTTGAATAACATTATCGGTTCTAACAGCGTTATCGCTGTTAGACATTCCGATTAATGAAAGTGTAATGTTGCTTTGAGATTGAGAATTGATAAATGAAGTCAGCCCTTCTCTGATTTGCTGCGCTTCATTGGCGTTAATTGAACCTGATTCGTCAACAACGATTGCTATATATTTTTCGCAGCCAGAGAGTTGGCTTTCCTGAAGATTTATAGAACTCATTTTTCTTATTTTTTTAAAGATTTATATTTTCTGATTTTAATGCTGAGCCTAAGTTTAACTGTAGGTCTTGTTTGTCAGCAGATTTAGTCAAGGGTGTTCCGTCGGTATTCCAGATTCTGTAATCAAATGCAATATCCAGTGGCGTTTTTGGAATAACCTTACTAGCATGCATGATCAGTACCTGCGAATAATCTTTGGAGTACAGTACATGGTAATCCTTCTTTTTAGTATATACTTTCCCGCTACTGTTCTGTGTAATATCTACAACTGCGATGGTGTCTTTGATTTCTTCCAATGGCATTTTTGGAATATTGAATGGCTCCGGATTACGAATTAAAAGTGCTACAATCGTATTGGTAGTGCTATCAATAATTTTATTTACCTCAGTACTTTGAGCCGGATCAAGAGGAGACATTTTCAAGATCCCCTGGATTGCACGATCAAACGAATGCTGGTATTTTAAGATAAGAGGGTCACGCAAAGTCTCAGGACTATTCGAGATTACACCATATAAAGCGTTAATTTGATCCGGAACTAAAGCAAGATTGATGTCATATAATGCCTGGTGTGATGGATCATCATTTAAATAATAACTTTTTATCTGTTCTTTAAAATCTTTGAAACGAGAGGTCTGGAACCCGAATTGATGTACCAATACATTTTTACTCTTGCTGACATTTTCTTTTTTCGTGTCATCAAAGAAGTTATTTACTAAAACCGTATAAAGCTTAGAAGGTTTTAAATTAGTTAAGACGGCATTATAACCATAAGACTTCGGTTTTATAGCTTCTCCAATTGTAATTTGACATTGCATTACAGGATTTCCGACGGTAGGGATTTCATTGGCAGGACTTCCTTTGATAAGATTTCTCAGTAATTGAATGCCCAGGGGAATTCTCGGATCATTATCATCAACCCATTCTGTTTTAGCTTCATCTGGCATTGGGTAGGTTGTGATTTCATCTTTAAACGGATATTCAATAAGAACATCTGTAAGAGGATCTTTGATAACAAGATTTATTGCTCCGGCAATTGCATTATCGTTACTGCCATATTGCTCCCAATTTTTAAACAAATGATAGACATAAGGATTTGAGAAAAATAGCGATATCTTACATTGTTCATTTCCGTAGAAAACAGGTTTAGATTGTAATAAACTTCCATCAGCATAAGGGTAAGAACGGTTATAATCGATGTACTGTCTTAACGAAGTCAGCGGTGATTTAGACAATTCGGTCAGCTCATTTTTTACCGGTGCTTTTTCACCCTCAGCAAGTATCGGATCCGGAACAGGGTAGTGTCCAACTGGACCTAAGGTTTTAAAACCATAATAATAGTTAAAGTCTGTTGTTTTATCATTATTTACTGTATCTGTTAAGACAAAGTTTAAGTAATATGTTGTGTTAGGTCTCCAGATTGGCTGAACAGTCTCTTGTATCGCTTTTTCCATGGCTTTGTTATCCTTTCTAATCTCCTCGATCTGTGGAATAGTGGTGTTGTGGAAATAACTTTCTTTACTCAGCCATTTCACACTATGGAGATATGTGGCATAATCTAACTCAGGATCCTCTACACCATTTCCTCCATTGTTACAAATGGTATCATTGACCGTAATTATTTTAGAATTCCTGACTCCTCTGTTATAATCCAACTGTTGTGCAGCTGCTAGTGCTGTTGAAAGTGTCGTTTCAGTTGTTAAAACAGAAGCAGAAATAGTCACATCAACAGTTTCTTCAGGATACAAAGCACAATTCTCAAACTGATCGGTAAACAAGGAGACATAAGCCCCTTTTTCATTCGGTTTAGAAGAGAGCATTATAATTTCGTTCGCAGTAGACGCTTTTTGAATATCAATAATCGATGTGTTATCTTTCTCATCTGTTTTATCTCTTCTTGAAATTAATCGGGTAAGCTTTAATTCTGAGTTGAATACAAACAAATGTTTTTCGCTATAGGCAAAAACAGAATTACTGTTGATGGCCTTGTCAGTTAAATAAACGGCAGAATCAAAAACGGTATCGTGTTGCGCAATAGTTACTGAATTTTCTGCAATTTGTGCTAAACCAAATTTTTCGTTGGAGAATTTAACCGTAACAAAAGTTTTCCCGTTTACAAGTGCCGCATCAATAATTTCAGAAATGGCATTATCCGAAAGTACTTTTGTGTCGGTTACAACAATTGAATATGGAGCAGTATCCAGGCGGAAACGGATAATTTTTTTATCTTTTGTAACCAAACTAAATTCAGTAGCATTATGCTGAAGAAGTTTAATTGCCGCTGCATTAATTTTTACACGTTGCACCAAGGTACGATCGTTTCCTTTTACCCAATTGATCTGAGTTTCGTTTTCTACAGTGTTGATCCAAAGCAATTCATCGTTAGCCAACGGTACTACTTTATTAAAACCTAGAGAATAATTGTTCAGATATTGTACACCGGAATGTAAATTCAAGTCTTCATCAAATTCAGCAAGCACCATTGCCGCAATTGGCGATTGACAGCCTACAACAAAATCAAGATCAACAATGGCTTCCCCGATTGTTTTGCATTGCGCAGCATTCAGAGCCAAGGTTACCAACAAATTGTCGTTTACCACCTGCATTGACGTAACAGCACCATTTACAAAACGTTCTCTGATTATAGTACCATCCGGATTGATCTGTAACAGAATAGTGGTGGCACTATTCGCTTTCGGATGGAACGATACAACATAGGCGTCCTTGTACTTAATCACTTTGTCAAATACATAAGCGTTTTTTCCGCTGTATCCGTAATATTGTGTGAAAGTAAGCGTACTTGGTGTTCCCGTTGCCAGATCATCATTTCCTGCATCAGCTTTTAAGGTTTTTAATTCAGCCAATAACGTATTGTAAAGCGGGATGTTACCCGGTAAATTAATTGAAACGTTACCTCCTTCGCTGTTATAGCTATCCGTAAATAATTTGGCGATCTCATTTCTGATTTCATAAATACGTTTTCCCTTAGCAGATAAAGGAACGATTACAATCTTATCTATTTTTGTTTTTGAAAGAGGGTTCTCTTCTTCGCTAAATAATTTTATCGGTTGTAGCAATTCAGCTTTAGTATAGATCAGACTATTTTCAATCGTTCCATCTTTAGCTTTTCTCAAATTAATAGGTTCGTAAACAGCTGATTTTGCACCTGCTACAAGAACAGTTGTAAAGGCTTTAATCATGACCTCTTTCGCTTGAGTGGTTATTTCTAAAGTTGGCTCGACAGCAGATTGTGGGAAAATAACTTCCAGCTGATTTTTATTTTGAAAAGATAAAGATCTTCGGTACCTGTGTGGATTTCTCTTTCCGGTGATGTGCATGAAATCACCATTTGCAACTTTATTTTTTTCCACAATTTCCGGAGTATCTCCAATCAATTTAAAAAATAATCCGTTGATCTTTTCTGCTTCGTACTGGGTAGGAACATAATAGCGCTGCCCAATTAGTTTGTTGCGGAAATCAGTAGACTCTTCTTCGATACTCTGCGATTGACAGAATAATTTAGAAGGTGTAATTCCGAATTGCTCAGGAATATGCCATCCAGGTTCTCCGCCACTTAAAAAAGAGAATGGATTGGTTGCTAAAACACGAATACTGTCATATTGGTCAATTGCTTTTTGCCATTGTGCCCAAGGTAAATCCTTAACAGAATTTCGGGCTTCTGTCGTATTTTTGACAACTGCTTCAAAAGGATGGTATTCTTCCCAGGCAACACCATTCCAAAATTTTATTCCAATAGATTCAATTGCATATTGATGTTTAACCTGACGTAACGGCCTGCCGGCTATCTTTTCGATTGGAGGCATCATATCGGTATAATTTTTAGCATCGCCTGTGTAACCTCCGATTTTTGTAGAAAGCTCTTTGTTAGGCAGCAAGCCTTTTGCCATTTTAATATCGATATAAGTATCTAACGGAATTATATTTTGAATGGAAGCTTCAGTAGGTTCACTATTGAAATAATGAAGTGGGAATGCCTGATTTGTTAACATATGAACTCCTTTCACATTTTCCAGTGTTCTATTGTCAGCTCCGTCTCCATGGGTTCCCATAGGAAGTGGACTATACGGCGTTTTATCAATAATTCGGTTAATATCCCATTGAAGTTCAACTGTGAACCTCTTACGAACTCTGAAAGGTCCAATCTTAACACGTACGCTTAGATCCAGTCTGGCATAAATTAAGAAGGGTTTAAAGGATTCAACCGAGAATATGGTATCTAAAACAATTTCTATGTTAATGATCCAAAGTTTGATTTGAATTCCTCCTCCGGCACTGATATAACCACCCATTTGAGGACGTTTGAAAGAAATTTTCCCTCCTAATTTCAGATAAGCCCATAATCGGACTCTTGCCGGACCGAACCTTTGCTCTACGTTAAAATCCAATTGGGCACCTGCTTCAATTCCTTGGGCAGAAATCATAATAAAGGCCCTGGCAGTAAACAGCTGAAAAATTCTCGCTGTAATAGGGGCTTTTTCAGATCCGATATTGACATACCATGGTCTTTGATTTTTAAAGAAAAACCCTGCTTCTAATAAGGCTTGAATCTTAAAAATTTCTCCACTGTCTTTAGGAATACTAAAATCGGCACCGGCAGCTAATTCTAAGGAATCGTCACCAAATGCTACCATAGCAAAGAAAGGCGGGTTGCTAGGATCATCTTCAATAAGGCCTAATCGTCCTGCGATCACATTTAATCCTGCTTCAATATAGAATAGAGTAGGCAGCGATAATAATAACATGGCTCTCAGTGATAATACATGTCCACCATCAGCAACGGTTCCAAATGTGGCTCCGGCACCAATAGAGAATGGTGAATTGTATTGCATAGAATCAGGTGGCCCGCTGAATTTTTCAACATTTATTCCCGGCTTAGGAGTTTTGTAAAATGAGTACCAGGAATCGTCTTTTGTTAACCCCGCAGCTTCTTTGGTGGCAACATATCGGAATCCTAATAAACCTCTGAAAGCAGAAATAGCAATAAATCCAAGCGGAATAGGAGTAGGCAGTTCAATGTGAGCGTCTATTAAAAATGCCGGATATTTAGGCATGAAACGCATATCTACGCCTCCCGAAATTTTTGCTTGTGGAAGTTTTAAAGAAACCTTCCCTTTAAACTCTTGGTCCACGCCAGGATCAGGAAGAGTCAACATTCCATTGATAATAGCGACGGCAGTTTCTTCTGTCGCTGTTCCCGGAATCATCAAATCCACCTCAATGGTTTGAATTCTTAAGAAACTGTCTTTGTGACCTTCTTCTGTACAATAATAATATTTTACACCCTCACCACGAGCATCAACTCCAAGAGGATTGATACTGATGGCTCCGTCAAATCCCCAAAAGTTGTATTTACGACCATTAATTTGGGTAGCGCCAAAGTTAATGTTAGACACACTCATTTTTACAGGGCCAAGATTTAAAGAAATATTCAGCGGAATCGGAATACTTCCACCTTCAAGTTCGATATTTCCATCACTGTAAATGCGAAGTTTCTCCAGAATAATCTTCTGGTCTCCCATAAGACTTTTCATGGTTTTATTTAGGAAAGATACCTCACATCCCGTTCCGATGTAATAATCATCGTCTTCCTTTCCTAGTTCGAAACTGTTAAATTTAAAATTCACAAAATCAAACAAGGTAGCTTCCGGACCACCTGCTTTAGGGAATGATGCCGTAAGATTAAAGTCGCCATCATCGTACAAGTGACCTTCGACCCCTACTTGTATCGGTTGACCCGCTTTAGTAGGATGGTTGGATGGATATTTGAATTTATTAATTTCTAAGGCACCTTTTATGTTGGAACCAATTACCTTGTTTTGTTTGAACGAAATATCAAATTTGTTGAAACCGACTTTGAAACCTTTGCTTTTAGATCCAATGGTTTTCCAAAGGGTATTGTCGTATAATTCCGAGAGGAAGTTTTGGTACTCTTTAGGACCGGTAAAAATATAGGTTGTTGAAGGTTCAACAGTACTTGAACCTATTGAAGGAAGTGTTGTTAACGATAAAGGATACTCAAAAGCATAAGGTACACCCTTACTGTTTAATTTTTGTAAAAAGACAAGTAGAGATTGATAATCAGCAATTTCTTTTTTGTTTACCACATCACTTTCATCGTTTTTTTCAAACATAGTGATCGGGTAATTGAAATTGAACTTGTCGTTAAAATAATTAAATGCACCCTTTGTACTTGGAACGGTCTCCAGATAAATGTTTCCGGAAAGACCACCTGAACCCACTAATAAATCAGAAGCACCAATTTTTAATGTTGGAGTTGTGTTTTCCGGATTTTCTTCCAGGTTATGAAACCATTTTGAAGGCAAAGTAACCGAAACCGCACGAGCATATACTCCGACAAAATCAGCAGGACGTCCATCAGCATCAGCCTCGGGGATATTTGTTTTTTTACTTAAATCAACTTTTAAACTATCCAATTGGAGTATTAAACCCGTGTTGGCAATCATGGCATAATTTGGCGTCTGTAACGAACCGCCCAGTTCAAGTTGATAACCAATTCCGGCTTCAGTATCAGCATACAATTGTGCTTTACCAAATACAAACATTGACTTTTCGCTGCCATCGCCGTACGGAGAACCGTCTCCATAAACTGGTCTTAAAATGTTTCGGGGGAATTCAATACCGGCACTCAGGGCCAAAGTGGCTTTGGCTTTGGGTGTGATAATTTTTTTAATATAAGCTTCGATACCATCGGGAGCGATGATCGCATAGAACTCCTGTAGTTTTTGTTTCGTTTCGTTTAAATCGGATCTTAAAATGTAAACCGCAAACAATACTAATGAAGTCGATTCTGTAAGCGCTGTATTGTTTTCAATAAGTGTAATTACAGTAGAAATGGATGGTTCGACACCCTCAGGGAATTTTAATTTTTGTTCGCCGGAAAGATTCTGAAGTGTATTAATATCTTCTAAAAGCTGTTCGAATTTGGTTCTTCCTGTCTCAGCCTCGACAAAAATGTTCAGCATGTGGGCTACAACTTGCGCTTCACTAATGCGGAAAACTTGTAAACCTACAGTATAAAAATCCTGTACGGAGAAAGAGAAATTGCTTGAACTGAAGGTTTTCAAGAAAGCTAAAATCTCCCATTGATACTCTAAAGTAATTGGAAAAGAGGAGATCGAAGTATCCTCGATAAGATTTGGATTTAGTACAAGGCCTAAATCAAATGGCAAAGGAAGAGCCAGTTTTTTGCTCGTTACAATATCAAGACTATAAAAAGCGGAATCACCACGATATCCTTTTGAGTATTGCAGGTTTTTATAATGTATCTTATCAAAAATGGAATTTAGACCGTTTTCGACAAATGACAAAAACTCGGGTAAATCATCTACAGTGATTATCTCAGATAATCGCGGATAATACCTCGGCGTAGGAACCGGAACCGCTGGAATTGGATTAGTTGGCATATTCTAATTTGTTTTTGACTTTAATTTTGTTCGTATGTTGTAGGATTAAATTCGGGTTGTTGCAACCAAATAAAGCATTCAAAGAAGCAATCCATTATTTGGATTGCGATGGGTTTGCTACTTTTTTGTTTTAAATAATAGCCCAAAAAAACAGTTGAATTGGATCAGTTGCGGAGTCTTTTTTCCTTTTGATAGCGTAAAGGTGAGCCTAAATTTAGACTTTAAAGAATTTGTGCTTAG
The DNA here is from genome assembly GCF_044007495.1 of Flavobacterium sp. FlaQc-52. Taxonomy (NCBI): domain Bacteria; kingdom Pseudomonadati; phylum Bacteroidota; class Flavobacteriia; order Flavobacteriales; family Flavobacteriaceae; genus Flavobacterium; species Flavobacterium sp. FlaQc-52. The sequence continues at coordinate 26,334 of NZ_JBIPCV010000005.1, forward strand.
CGCTCTGACATTGCTGTTCTGCGACTTTACAAGGTTGTAAAGCAAACGGATATTGTTGAGGTTGGGAGTATACTTTTTGAAGACTAATTAAAGAGAGAAGACCTCTGCAGTTTTAAGTTTTCGGTATGGTCTCGTTTCTACCTTTTTTAAGGAATTGTTTGAAAGTAACAATGCACGAGAGACGGTTGTACTTGAGGGAATAGTTGCTAGTATCAGACGATTTTTAAGAGTAATTTCGATACTGTTTATCGAAATACAATTGTTGACGCATCTTGCTGCATCAATTTAAAGTGTTTTTCTTTAATTTCTGCTCTTGCAGTTGTAGTTGTCTGTGGCAAGATACCCACAATTTCCAATCTTTAGGATGTAGTGAAAAGCCCAGTTATCGACTATTATTTTACTTTGTTTTTTCACCCATTCGCAACAATTGAAAAGTTCCAATCGGCCGATTATTTTTTGATGTGTTGTTACTTTAATTCGGTTGTGATTTTGGCTCATTTTTGAAGTAGTTTTTTTTGATTTTAAATATGTACAGGCGTTTAATGAGCTCATGAAAGGGATCGCCATCGCTATCTTGGCGGATCTTGGTGTTCAGAGAAGCAAGTTTTAGTAAATGCATTCCTAACCAAAATGAGTTGCTTAAAAATGGATTAGTGGCATGACAATAGGATTTCATTTTACAATGTTGTAAAACAAACGTATACCAGGTAAGTCCGACTTTAGAAAGAGTCAAATAGAGTAGGGGAACTTACGGTTATGAGGTGCCAAAAAGGGGGGCTATAAATCTAATTTTTTTCAAGTTTTTTTAGATTGTTTTTTTTTGGAGAGAAGAGTAAGTGGTAAAATACCTCTCAAAGACTTTTGTTTTTGAGAGGTAAAAAAGTAACACAAGATTAGAGACATTTAGACAATTTTTCAAAAGATATTTGGTACAGCCAGGATTTGAAATCCATGCCTGTAAAACATATAACTTTTATCTTTTATTGTGTTCAATCTTTACGAGTGCAGATTACCAACTCATACTGCTAGATGCTTGCAGACAGAAGAAAAACATGTCTATTCTAAGTTAATGAATAGCTTACTTTTATTTTGTATGCTAGATGAACAAATTTGTTTAATTGCATTATATATTGTTAATAAATTATGAGGGACTTTATTTTCGATTAAATTAAGTTGATTAATAAATTCCTCTTTTTTTGTAGCTTCCCATTCTTCCTCATGCCATCCTTTGCATTGGAAGTAGTTATACATTACACTTTCTCTATCATATTGTCCTAATGGAATAAGTGAAAGAATTTCATAGAAATGAAAGTCTAGTAAGTGTACTTCAAAAATTATTTGATTTTTATCATTTTTTTCTTTGAGGACTAATTCTGCGTATCCTTCATATCCTGTATACAAATTTATAATATTCATGTTTATTTTGCTTTAAAATGTCCGTTCTTTAATATTAATTTTTCTCCATCCGTAATAATTCCAGATTTTTGTTTGGAAATTAAATCATACCAAATATAACCTCTAATCCAATCATCACCACTTAAAAACTCTTGATATGGAGCAAAAGTACCATCACTTATGATTTCTCTTTTAATAACCCAAACCTGGCCATTGCCAACTCCTGGAGAATTTGGAATTTCAGTATGTGCGCGTACTTCCCATTTATATCCATTTTCAGTATATCTAAACTCTACTTGCAGATAACCATTTTTTTCCTTTGGAAATATTCTTGTGAAACTAGGAATTTCAATAGGACTTAATTTTTTAATAAAACAAAAATCTTGATACTGGTAGACAGATGGAATCCACTCTTCAGGAATATTTTTTAATATTAATTTATCTATTTCGGATAATTCACTCCAATTTTTAAAAGTATTAGGTTTAGTCTTTATATGATTGATTAAATTTGTTGATAAATTAGGATAATGTTCGAGCCAAAGTAATTGTTTATCTTTGCCTAAAAATGTAAAACTGGGTCTTAATACTAAGTCATCATAAAATTTTATCCATTTATTTATTAATTGCGGATTTTCAGTAAACTTAGCAAAAGAATTTGCATCTCCGAAAGTATCTAGAAAAACTAACCTTTTTTCGTAGCTTAATTTACTTATGGGGAGATTTGTAGATGCTTCATCAATATATTTTATTAGAGTATCTGTTCTTTTTTGAACACAAATATAGTCAGTAAATTTAGCTTCTATTAAGCCTCTTTCATTTAAACTAATCCAATTGTCAATGTATTTACCATTAAGTAGATTATCAGCACCTTTACCGCTATTTAATAATTTCCAAAATGCAGGATCATCAATATGTTGAAAGTCTTTCCAAAAGGCTAGCCTTTGTGCATCAGTAAAAAACATATTGTATTTTGGAGCAATCTTATTTATGGCTCCTGCAAGTTCTACGTTGTTTAGTTTATTACCAAATAAGGATAATGTTACAGCTTTTTGTCCACTTAATGTAGTTAATACATCAATCATTGGTTGCGGAATATTGTGTGGAGTATTTGCAGGTAAGCCATTAATTAAACGTAATGTTTCATCAGCTTCTTGTACTCCTTTTGCTCTTGCAGTAAACGAAGAGGATGCTCCCAGTATCATTAAAATTAGAATAACCGTTTGTGATTTTTCTAATATTTTCTTTTTTTCGGGATTATTTTCTCTAGTTATTAAATAGTGATTGATCTGAGCTAAACCACCAGTTGTGATAGTAAAAGCTTCACTACCTGCTTCTAACCCTCTCCATACTTCAACAGCTTCAACCCCTGATAATCCTCCTTGCAATGCTCTTCCAATTTTGGTACTATATTTTAAGTATTGTAAATCTCTTAAAACACTGATACCACCTGTAAAGTAAATTAGTAAAGCATCGGTCGTTAGATCAATTGCTAATGAAACTCCGGCGTCAAAATCTGCTAGGCTATCATATTCGTCTATAAAATGAAAAAGAAAAGCAGGCACTGTAGCCGTTTTTGGAAGCATTAAATCTAGATTAGTTTCAAATCCGGAGAATGAAATTTGCTGGTAGAGATGAAAAGAACCAAAAAAGACATTTGTATTGTTATGAAAACCACCATGTTCGAAATTAATATCTAATTTTGAAATTTTGTCTATATTTATTTTTTTGTCAACAAGAGTAGATTTAAAATATTGTTCTGTTGTTACTGTAAACTCTGTTACTGAAGGAACGAATGTTAACCAATTCTTTTCATTATACTCATTAGGATTAATAAAAAAGTAGTTATTAGGATCCACACCTTTGAAATTTGGAAAAGTATCGGGAATCACAATTCCCGGGCGTATATAATCTAAATTATATTTTGATACCTTCCAGAGTTCAAAAATTGCAAAAGCAAAATACTTTCTGTTTGTTTGCTCATCTACAAACCAGTTTACAAAAGTGTATCTTTCAAGTCTCGCATCAGTTAGTGAGCCGTAAATTGCTTGAAAATTAGTTTGAACTCCATTTTCTTTTTCTAGTAAAAAGTCCAAAAACTCATTTGCATGAGAAGTCGTTACGGATAATACCAATCTCACCAAAAAACGTTGGTCCTCTTGTTCTAATTTTCTTTTTACCAAACCTTTAATAGCGTTTGTTATATAATTGAAAGGTAAAACTCTTAATGCTGAGGGAGATAAAATCTCTAGTAGGTATTGAAATTTTTTATTTGAAGGATAATAATCAAGTCCTTTAGTAGTGTAACATTTGGTGTAAAAATTTGTTAAGCTGGAAAGGTAAGTCTGGTAATCTTCAAATGGAGATGACATATAAAACAGAGAATCAAAATCATCTCTTAGAGGACGAGGATAACCTTCCAAAGGAGTATCATAATAGTACCCCCAACCTCTTTTTAAATCAAATAATAATTTTTCAAGATCTGTAAAACCTTTACTAGTTGTATTATCATTATAATCAATTATGCCATTTGCTACATCATTTTCCTTGTCGAAAAAATGAGTGCGAGAAGCAAGTATAGGAATAATATCTCTATTGATTTCTTTAATTTTAAAAATAATTAAAGACATTACTTTTTTTAATTTACTCTTTTGAACGTTACTTATATTCAAAGTATTTGCGAAACTTCCAAAATTCTTACTGTAAAATTTACCACTTGGTAATGCAGCTTCATTTTTAGGAACTATGACTGCATTGTAACCATCCGTGTTAATTTTATAATCTACAATTCGTTGGTCTTGCCTAATTATTTTTCGATAATTAGCAACATTTTTTTTATCAGCTGACAGTTGTAGATTGAAAGTATAATTTTTTAAATCATAAAAATAATCATATGGGGCGTCGAAATCTACTGTACTGACTGTTATTTCTTCATTTTCAGTAGCTAAATCTCTTTCAAAATCATGTTTAACGAGAGATTCTACGGTTACAGTTGGCTGAATATTTTGGATATATTTTAAGAATAAATCCTCGTTATAATAGCCTGCTAAGTCTGGTTTTTTTCGATCCTCTCTTTTGAATTCCGCATGTTGATGGTATCTATAAAGTTCTGGATTTGTTCCTGGTCTGGTAAATTGAACTAAAAAACCATCAAGATCAAAAATTGGCTTTTCAAACATGCTTATCCTTACCGGAGTCCCATCTCTTAAAATTGCAATAGTTGTAGTTGTCATTTATAAAACGGTATTAATATTAAAAAACGGTATGTTAATATCTAAGTCTGGCATATACTCACTATACCCCTTACTAAAATGATAGTATCGATCAAGTGAATACACAAAAACAGGACTTTCTGGTTCAGACAATTCATTTTTGCCTTCAGCGTTCTCCGCTACGATCGCGACTTTGTATTTCTGATATTTGATGTTCTCCGGAGAAACCAATTCATTTGCATCTGCAAAAAGATCAATTAAAAACAGACGAGGGTTCTTTTTGTCGCCGGTGATTAATGTTTTGATGCTGTTGTTTTCATCCTGGGTTAATCCGAGAATAATTTTGTTTGGGGTAGAACCATCTAAGGTTTTTAGTTGCAGTCCTGTAATGGTTTGCGTACTGTCTGTAAACAATTTCAAACCATAGTAATAAGGCTCCGGTAGCTCATAAGTTTTAGTCTTTGTTACTGTACCACTTGCAGAAGCTGTTGTTTTCGTATCGGGAGTTGTACTTCCGGTGGCAGAGATGGCATTGTTCATCACATCGCCGGCTTCTGTAAGATAGGTTACACGCTCAACGACAGGTTTTTCGGTAATTCCGGTTTCAATCACATCATTTACAGTCAGCGTTTGTACAATCGAAATACCTTGTTGCTTTTTATTGTAAAAGGCATTGACAATGTTCAGTTTTTCAGAAGTCATTCTCGAATAACTTTTATCACCGCTTAGGGTTAATAAAGGTTCCGAATGGATCAAACTAAAGACATCATCAAAAAAGTTAGTCTGTCCGTATAAAATGACAAGACCTCCATTTTCATCTTGTGTTGTTCCGGCGGTATACAGACTCACTTTTCCGTGATAAAGTAAGATACTTAGTGCAGCAATATTTTTGCCTTGCACAGCAGGAGTAGTAAGCTGAATTGTTGAAGTCAGGTCACCATAATTCCCTTCTTCATCAGGTGGTAATCGCAGACCATCGGCGTTAATAAAATTGTCTTTTTGAGCATTGGCAAGTTTGGCGATCTGTCCGTAAAAAGCAGCATTGTTATTGTTATCGGTTGAAAGTTGGAAATAAAGGCTATTAGTTGCAACTGTGTTAGCTTGTGTTTGGTCGTTGATCAAAACAGGCCAGTCAAATGTACCGTAAGTACTTTCGGTCATCGGAACAACTTTTGTTGTCGGATCAGCTAATAATCCTGTTTTAAGGTTTCCAGTTCCTTCTTTGATTTTGTAGTTTTCGTAGAAATCATAACTGCGCGTTCGATCGCTTTGGATATAAACGTACCAGTTGTTTTTGGTGTAAAAGTTACTGATGATACTATTATAAATTTCAGTACCCTTTTTACTAGTTTGTGCTCCGGCTGAAACAATACTTACCGTATCTTCGGGAACAAACAAACCATAGAAAGCAGCAATATCAATAAATTGTGTGCTTTGTTCGCGCTCTAATTTTTGTTTGTAAGGAGTTGTTCCTGTAACGGTGATCGTAGCAAATGGTTTACGAGCATACCCTAAATCAAAAACAAATTCTCCATTATCAAAATTATGCTGATAATCTCCGTAATTTAAGACAACGTCAATTCCACATTCTCCGGATGCGAAATTCCCCAGTGATTTTCCGATATCAATTAGCGGTAATTCAAAGTTGTTTTTTTCGGTAAGATTACCATTGACATCTTTAAATTCAGATTCTTTAAAAAACAAACTGGAAAGCAAAGTACTGCCCGGAATTGCTGAGTCAAAACCGATATGTTTGGCAAGAAAGGCAGGAGGTGGAATTGATGTGGTGGTGTCCCCGATTTTTTCCACACGACCTTCATGAAAAGCGATAAAGTCTTCGTTTATTTTAGTGATAAAATCAGAATTTACAGCTTTGTTGTGGGGAATAATTTTGGGTTCAGAATCTGTTGTAAAGAAATCAGCTCTTTGCAAACCTCTATAGACAAAATACTTTACATTCAATCCCGGAAATGGCTGTTTGTAAGGGCGAAGTACAAGGTTTACTTTGTCGGTAGCCGCTCCGGTTTCCGGATTGATTTGTGGCTGAATCAAAACAACTCCTTTACAAATGGAATATGCTTTTTTGGGAGCGTTTAAAGTAAATTGAGAAGTTAGGTTGAATTTGAGGCTTGAGAGAGGACCAAAAGCTTGTTGCTGACTTTGCGTAAAGCCTCCTGACTCCACGAAAAAATGAGACTGTGCTGACATATTGTGAGGTGTTATTTTAAAAGTTTATCTATTGAAACCACAAAGGCTTGTAAATTTTGTAGACGAATCTTATGACTAGAAAGAGTACTACTATAAAGAGCAGTCTCCCCAGCCAGATTTGTAGTTTTTGCCAGGAAGTCAAATGATTGACAAATTTTGTCGTTCGGATTGTTTGTACCTCTGTTTCTTTTATTTGTTGTGATTTCCAGCGGGCGTAGAGTTCCTGCTCTTTCAGTTCACAGTCTATGGTGAGTTTATTGTTGTCGAGACGAACCTTTGGGCTTTTTAAAGTGCGCCCCGGTTCGGCCTGGATAACATTCTTAAAAACGACTTTCCCGTTTTGGCATTCTAACAATGCTTTGAAGGAACTGCTGTCTTTTTGAATTTTAAAAACAGTATCGTGTACCGTTTCTTTAAGGGTTATGATTTTTGTTTTTTCTTCACTCAGAACTGGTTTCGGGCTCTTGCACGAAACCAGCACTAAGATTGAAAAAAACAAAAAAACAATGCGGTTTAGTTTTTGGGTCATGTTTTGGTTTGATTAGTGGTGTTTACAGTCTTAAAAAGCCTTTAATGCTTTTGATTTCTCTTTTTCTTTTAGAGACTTTGTAGCCTTCGCGTCCGCCAATGTCATTGGTATTGCCTTCAATAGTAAAAATGGCAGAAGCCGTTACCCGGTCTACGATTCCGGTATGTCCCGTTCCGTTTTTAAAATCGATAATAAAAACATCACCGGGTTGAGGTTTTGTTTGTAGTAGTAGCGGTCTGGAATTGTATTGGTCTAATACGCCTGCTGTTTTTTTGAGCGGATTTTTCATTCCCAATTGCAAAGCTGCTTGTTGTGTGCTCCAGTACACAAAAGCCATGCACCATGGATATCCTTTTCCGAGACCAACACTTCTGAGGTAAATTTCTACTTCCGGTCCGGAATTGCTGTTTTTTGGCATTTCTTCAACACCAACCTGAGCAAGAGCAATTTCTAAGGTTTTTTGAGCTAGTGTCATTGCTGTTTTCCGTTTAGTTGTTTAAATTTTTGTAATTCATCCACCAGCTGCTGATTGATCAGCATTAATTCTCTGTGCTGTGTTTCCATATTTTTTATTGTTTCGGTAGCAGCGGTCAGTCGGGCGGTAATGTCATCAAGTAAGTCACGATAATATTTTACGGCACTTACGGCGTTGTCAAGTTCGGCAGCTCGGTCTTGAGCTAATGATTTTCTCATCGAGAAAAACCAGGTAATAAATGCGGCAAAAAATGCGGTAAGAGTGGGGTATAAAAACGGCTCCATTAAATGTTTGTGTAAAATTTTGTACTAGGTTAGAAAGGTTTTTGGGGAAACAGCTGTAGTGTTTTTTAAAGAATATACAGCCTGAATTTTCCGATCTAATTTCGACAGCTGCTTCCTTTTGAGACTGCAAATATTGACTAAAAAAAGACCTTAAAAAAACGGATGCCAGGCTGTCGGACATTTGTATTCTAGGACTTTACAGAGTTGTTTTGCAAATGAGAGATTGTCTTTGTTTAAAAATATGAACTCGATTAAAATTCAAAATTTAAATTATTGTTTGTTGGTATTTAATATCCGTTGGATGCAATTAATTTTAACACATAGAGACATAGTTAACAAAACTTGAAAAGACGTTTTACTTTAAATAAATCACATGAGACTATGTGAGAAAATTGTGATTTTCATAAAACTTTTCCAATTGTAACTTGCAAATCTATGTTTCTATGTGTTAAAAAATATTTAGGTAAAGTACCCCCAACGGATTATTTAATAGATCTATTTGTTTCCTTTAAGGTCTTTTTTGACCTTGTAGGAAAACGACAATACATAAATCAGTAACTTAATAATCGAACTCAGGTTAAAAGAAAAGGAGGTCGTTTTAGAAAGGAAAAAAGCGGAACATTAGAAATTTGGAATCGGACGGATTCTGATTTCTATGATTTATTTACGAAGGCTTGATTTGGCTTTTCATGAGCTCTTCAATTTTTTTAAGCTCAACGGTTACAGACGTACAAAGCACTTCATACAATGTGGTACGTGATATTGGATAAACTGGATAAACGTATTTACGCCAGACTACAGTTGTCGGAATATCTTCTGTTTTATGTTTTAAGTACAATTCTTTGATAAGCTTATAGCGTAGTAATTTATTTTTTTGAATGCCGAGACTTCTGTTGCTTGATATAGACATGATAATTGGATGTGGTATTAGTGAAAGAATAAGAGAAAAGAAATATTTTTAGACAGAAACAATTCTGCCTCGTCTTTTGAAGGAGAATAGTTGACTAAATGTGTACTGATTTTGTTGAGATCAGAAACCATTTGATTCTTTTTTTTAATCAGATGGTTTCTGCTTTTTCTGATGACGAAACAAATAGCCCACGTTTGTAAATAATTTGAGGCCGTAGTTTAGGCATGACAATCCTGTTCTGTAGTCCGTTAAGACATAGAGCAGTCTGAAAATAATAGTTTTGTATGTGTTGTTTTTAAACAGCGAAACACTGTTTTTTTATAGCACCAATTCGTAGTTTAGAGATAAAGTGGCGGTGTGTTTTTACAGAATTTTGAATTCCGGGAAGAGCTCATTGTTAACCTTTATAGGTCGCTTTAATGTGTTTTTTAAATCTTGGATTTTTAATAACACTAGTTTCATACTGATAAAAAGCCTCACGCTCCTTGACGGATAAAGCATTTTTAGAATTCCAGTTTCCAAAGCTGTCCTTAAACACGGTATGAGTATTTACCTCATAGCTTTCATGATCCGTTATTGGTTTTATTTTTACGCTCATTTCTGTATTGTTTAAAAGTGGTGTTTATTTTAAAATGAAACCAGTCACGAAATATAAGGATTGGTTTTAAATTGGTTACAATTAGTAAAAAAGCTAAAAGCAACGATGCATAAATGTCATTATTAGGCAGCATTTGTTTGTTCGTTTTGTTGGTTAAAGAAATTAAAAGCGTATCCGTGTAAAAAATCGACAGCAGACATAGAGAGTGGAATAGTAGTTCTAGTGCCGTTTTCGTTAATGGTATTTGCCTCAATGAACCAGCTTGAACGCACAGGTTTAAAGGACGATGCAATGATTTCTACACCGTCTGTAAATTCTTCATTATTAAATTCTTTGGTAAGTTTCTGAAGTTCGAGAACTCTGGAACCTTTTAAATTTCCCTTTGCATCTTTTTTAAGCAGATTGAAAACAATTTTGACAAGAGAAGCGGTTTCTTTGCTTGTAGAAAGGGATGAAATGTAATTTTGAACTTTTTCGATTCCAATTGTTGCGGTATCGTCCCAGCCTTCATTAATGCGATATCCAATTGTAATTTCTTCTTTATCATTAGAAAAAGTATGTGACATTTGTTTTTCCTTAAAACCGTAAACCTGATTTTTTAAATCCAGAATGGTTTCAAAAAGCTGAAAGGTTTCTGTTTTTACTTTGCGGATCATTTCAGAGGTTTTGTACAATTTTAAAAGTGCTTTTGGAATTGTTTCAGCCACCAGTTTTTTGTACGCTTCTCTTTCTTCATTCTTCTTATTTTCGATTTTTATTAGGGCTTCTTTTAATTGTTGAGCAGAAAATTGAGCTAAATCGATGGTTTTATTGGTCGTAATAGTTGAGGTGTTCATAGTTTCTTTAGGTTTTAAAATTTTAGGATGCGATTTCAGTTTCTTCTTTAAACGGATCTTCGTAATACGGTTTGAAATGGTACAGTAGTGTCTGTTGTGAAATGTATTTTATTTTGCTTTCAATTTCCTTTGAAACCGGTCGGGGAGTTGCCCTTTCATTTTCCAAAATGTGCATCAATTGAAAACGTTCCTGATTAATGCAGATTCTTTCTCCCGATGTAAATGTTTTTTTTCTTTCTGAACAGAACTGAAGAGCCAGATATAACAGCGCAATACGTTCTTCGATTTGTTTTTTACTCATGATTTTTTCTCTAAAATGGTTTTTAATTTTTTTATATCAGATTCTATTAAATTTCTTTCAGCACTGTTTGGATTTTGAATCAGCCAATTTTCCAGTTCGTGGATTTTTTCTTCAATTTGATTAGTATTCATTGTATAGGATTAAGAATTAAGTTGCTTTTTTTGTTTTTGAATGTTCTTAAAAGTTTTACTTTATTAAAATCGGTTCTCATTTATGGTCACTTTATGCTACTTTTATTTTAATGTTTTTTGAAGACTATTATTTTTTTGCTGAAATATTTTATTTTCATTCTTTTATTTCTTTACTTTGCAAATGTAGTGTAAAATAATACATCAAAACAAATAATTAACGTAAAATAATACATCTTTTTATGGGCTCTACTGAAAGAATGAAAGAATATCTTGATTATAAAGGGGTTACACGCTATAAGTTTTGCAATGATTTGGGCTTTTCTAATAAGTTTTTAGACAATAGTAGTAATATGGGAACCGACAAAGCGTGTAAAATATTACAGCATTATCCGGAGATAAATTCGGAGTGGCTGCTTACGGGAAACGGACCAATGTTAAAAGAAAGTAACACAGATATCGTTATTATGAACAATAGCCGAAAAACCATTGATTCCTTGCATTTGAGTCAGGAAATACCATTGTATGATCTTGAAGCTGTTGCCGGCTTAAAGGAGTTGTTTAAGAGTGGAAAACCACAAAGAATTCTGGATACAATTAAGATTCCGAATCTTCCAAAATGTGACGGAGCTATTTCGGTGACCGGAGACAGTATGTATCCGTTACTGAAATCGGGGGACATTGTATTGTATAAAGAAACTGAATTTGAGAATATCTTTTTTGGAGAAATGTATCTTTTAAGTGTGAAGTTAAATGACTGGGAAGAATACATTACCGTAAAGTATGTTCAAAAATCAGAAAATGGACAGGATTTTGTAAAACTTGTAAGTCAGAATTCACATCATCAGTCTAAAGATATTCATATTTCAAAAATTTCAGCTTTGGCACTTATTAAAGCAAGTATTCGTATCAATACGATGATGTAAAGCAGCTTTGTTTTCTCAATTGAGTATAAAAAATCGCAATTTCATTTATTTGAGTTTGCGATTTTTTTTGTGCGAATTTATTTTTTAGGAGTACAAATAAAGCAAGTCTAAAAGTTGTAGTGAAATTTGTAAAACTGCTATTTAGCAGCTGTGTTTTGTTTTATTATCGGTTTTCAAGTCTCTATTTTTCGCCTTTTCTCTTTGTACCTCTGTCCCTTTGAACCTTTGAACCTGATCCATAAAAATCTGGAACAAAAAATACTAAAAAAAGAATGTGAATGACTGTCGGACATCAGTATTCTATGACTTTGCATAAGTGCAAGGACAGTGAACAGTTGTCTTTTTTTTAATGATAATTGACTCATCTTTGCTGTGAAACTAGGGCTACATCCGGATCATTTGTTTTGTGAGATAAAAAACGATTGTGATTTACAACAAAGAAGTAGTGCTTTGTAATTCATTTTTTATCAATGGCTTTTAGTTCTTTTAAGTCTTATTTATTTCTATACTTCTTTCTGAAGTTTTGGGTCGGCAATCTTCGCGCGACGATTTTATTTCATAGTCTTCATTGACTTGGAGTTAAAGTGGAATTACGTTCGTATCTACTTCTTTTTACGCATAATGTCCCCGTTTCAGGCTGCTATTTTCTTAAGGTAAGAAAGTAGCAGCTTTTTGTTGTTTTTTCTGTTGTGTTTTGAATGCTGTATAAAACGAATTTTGATCAAGTCCTAAAGTTTTAGATTAGTAAAAACCTCGCACAGTCACAGCATCACAAAGTTTAAACAGATTACATATTCAGTTTATTCTTTAGTCGATATAAAAAAAACTCCATTATTTCTAATGAAGTTCTTTTACAATTAATGAGTATAATTTTTTGTCGTGTAATTTTATGAACAGAATCTGATAAACATTGTTCTTTATATTGTTTAATGCTAAAATTTATTGGTGTCAACATCAGTAATGAATTGTGTTACTCCTTTCATAAAAACTTGCTGATCATCCCACATGGCAAGGTGACTTCCGTTTGGACAATATAAGTATCGTCCTTTTTGAACTAGTTTACTTTGTTCTTCCATTACTTTTGGATCCATTGTATCGTATTTTGCCCCAATCATTAGGGTTGGAATTGTTAGTTCATGTAAGCGATTTTTAATGTCCCATTTTGCCAGACGACCACTTATTCCAAATTCGCTAGGACCTTGCATTATCGTGTATATTGCTCCATTGGTGTGTTTGATGGCACGGTTTAATCCGTCTGGCCATTCTTTTAATCTGCACAAATGTTCTTGGTAAAAATTAGGGATAAGAAGTTCCATATATCTTGGGTTGGCAAAGTCTTTTTTTGCTTCTAATGCTCTTACTTCTGCCAGAACTTCAGGTTTCATTTGCTTTGCCAGAACTTCATCTGCGTATTTACCATATTCCGGGGCGCTGGCCATCATATTAGAAATAAGGAGACCTTTTAGGTTTTTCTGATACTTTAATGCATATTCCATCGCCAGAATTCCACCCCAGGAGTTTCCTAAGACATAAAAGTTAGTATGGTCTGCATTAATAGCTTTTCGAACTTGTTCTACTTCTTCTACGAAACGTTCTGTTGTCCAAAGAGTGCTGTCTTTTGGTTGATCACTGTAGTAAGAACCTAGTTGATCGTATTCATAAAATTCGAAACCTTCGCGTTGAAAAAATGTCTCAAAGCATTCCATGTATTCATGTGTCATGGCAGGTCCTCCATGTAGTAACAATACTTTTATTTTTGGATTATTGCCAAAACGTTTTGTCCAGACTTTAAATTCTCCTACCGGCGTTTTTATCGGAATCATTTTTACACCTGCAGTTTCTATTGATTCGTTTGGTTTGTAGGTAAAATAATTGGGGAGAGCATCTGATTTGCTTTCGTTTTTACAGGAAGCGAAAAGGAGAATCGTCAGTAAGAAAAGGATTGAGCGCATAGTTCTAGAGTTAAAAGGTTATGGTAGCGGGTAAGTTTCTTTTAAGCTAAAATACGAATTAAATTTAGATGTTGAATGTGGATCAAAGGGAGTGGAATTAGTTCTATTGGGAATAAATTATTTAATTTCCAATACCGGTGCATCAGTAAAATTAGCTTTGAGTTCTTCCGGTAAATAGGGTCTGCCTCCGGTAGCTGGAATACAGGTTCCGGTGAATAATGCGGAAGCCATTATTTTTCCGTTTTTTAGGATTGATTGTTTAAAATGCAATTTTGGTAGTCCACTAGGATCTGTAAAAACAGCACAAGTCACGTCAAAATTATCATCCTTTTTAAGTGAACGAATAAATTTGATGCTGTATTCGGATAAAACCATAAATACGCCGTTTTCTGCCTGTTGTACAAAATCAAAACCTAATACCTCTTTGATGTAAGCGTGACGACATTCTTCCATATAAAAAGGATAGTACAACCCATCCATAATTCCTTGAACATCTATGTGTTCGCCTGCAGCAGTGTAATTCTTTGAATATTCCATTTTTTGTAAAGTTAAATTTAGTTTGAAACGTATTTCTGAGGTATTTATTGTAGAATAATACTACTAAAAAATGTGTTGTTTAGTTTGTAAAACGGGTATGTTTCAGCGCTAATTTAAAAATTAAAACGCTTTAAATGCAATTATTCTTGGTTTTTTGCCACAGATTTAAAGGATTAAAATGATTTTTTTTGCCACTAATTACACGAATTTTCGCTAATTTCTTTGTGTGCCCGGAAATTAAATCATCTTGCCTCCCTAAATTTTTTATCCAACTTTATCTAATTCACAGTAAAAAAGTAATTCGTACCCCGCATTTTTTTAGTTAGCCACAGATTAAAAGGATTAAAATGATTTTTTTAATCTGTGAGAATCCTTTTAATCTGTGGCAAAAAAAAAGCCACGAATCACACCAAGTATCCCGAAAATAAATTCGCGAAAATTCGTATAATCCGTGGCTAAAAATTTTTCTAAACTCAGAACCTTAGCAGCTCAGAATCTTAGCACCTTCTACCTAGTAATGCCATCTCACAAACGCTTCCATCGCCGCATAAGTCGCTAAACCTAATTGCTGGTACAAAGCTGCTGTTTCGTGGTTTCGGTCTTCAGCTCTTTGCCAAAATTCTCTGGCATCGGTTCCCTGAAAAACAACACCGTCTTTTTGAGACTGGTGTTTGAAGATTCCATGACGTTTTGCCAAAACCTGATCCGGACTCATAGGTACCGCCATTTCTACTTCGTCAATACCCCATTCCTGCCATGCACCACGGTACAACCATAACCAACAGTCGTCCATAAATGATTTTGGTTTTAAGGCTTTCACGGCTTCAAAAATAGCATCTAAACATACTTTATGTGTTCCGTGCGGATCTGCTAAATCTCCTGCAGCATATATTTGATGTGGTTTAATTTTTTCAATTAAATCCATCGTCAATTGAATGTCTTCTTGTCCGATTGGTTTTTTCTCGATGGTACCCGTTTCATAAAATGGAAGCTCCATAAAATGAATCTGATCGTCTGTTAAACCAACAAAATGGCTTGTTGCTCTTGCTTCTCCTTTTCTGATTAGTCCTTTGATATAGCGCACTTCAGGGATGTCAATTTCGCTGTTCTTTTTATTTTTTAAGAAGTTAACTGCTTTTTCATAAATCGCATCCGCTTCCGGACTTTTGATTCCGAATTTCTCATTATAGTCAATTACGAAACTTGCAAAACGCAAGGCTTCATCATCGGCAACGGCAATGTTTCCTGAAGTCTGGTAGGCTACGTGCACTTCATGACCTTGCTCTTGCAAACGCATAAAGGTTCCTCCCATACTGATAATATCATCATCCGGGTGTGGACTGAAAAGCAATACACGTTTTCTGGCTGGTTCCGCTCTTTCAGGACGGTTAGTATCGTCCGCATTTGGTTTCCCACCTGGCCAACCTGTAATTGTATTTTGTAATTTATTGAATATCTTAATATTAATATCATAAGCAGGGCCTGAATCTGCCAATAAATCACTCATTCCGTTTTCGATATAATCGGCATCGGTAAGCATTAAAATTGGTTTTTTAAGATCCAGTGCCAATCCTAAAACGGCTTTGCGGATTAATTTATCACTCCAGGTTACTTTTTCTACCAACCAAGGTCTGTTGATTCGGGTTAGTTTTGAAGATGCTTCTTTATCTAAAACAAAAACAGCATTATTGTGTTCCTGTAAAAACGAAGCCGGAATCTGATTGGTCACCTCATCTTCAACCGATTTTTTGATCACATTGGATTTTCCTTCTCCCCAAGCCATTAAAATAACTTGTTTGGCTTCCATGATTTTTTTAACTCCAAGTGTAATTGCAGTTCTAGGTGTATTACTTAAACCGGAGAAATCTTTACTTGCGGCAACTCTGGTAATATGGTCTAAAGCTACCAAACGTGTTTTGGAGTTTTGAAGTGAACCGGATTCATTAAAACCAATATGTCCGTTTCCTCCAATTCCAAGAATCTGTAAATCGATTCCACCTAAGGCTTCAATTTTAGCTTCGTAATCATGACAGTAATCTGCAATTTGTTCTTTGGTTAAAAGTCCATCGGGAACGTGGAAGTTTTCAGGTAAAATATCGACATGGTCAAACAGTAATTCTTTCATAAAACGAACATAACTGTTGATAGAATTAGGTTCCATTGGATAATATTCATCCAAATTAAAACTAATTACGTTTTTAAAACTCAAACCTTCCTCTTTATGAAGACGTACTAATTCTGCATACAATCCTTTTGGAGAAGAACCGGTTGCCAGACCTAAAATACAAGGTTTGTTTTCTTTTTGTTTGGATTGAATTAAAGCTGCAATTTCCTGAGCAACCGCTTTAGAAGCTTCATTAGAATTTTCAAAAACTACTGTATTGATGTTTTCAAATCGTTTTTCGAAGCCTGTTGCTTTGTCTACTATACTTTTTATCATTTTATATTTTTTTGATCAAGGAATAATAAACTAGTTTTCATTAGATGGTTTTCCTATAGTAGCCAGAATTCCTCCATCAACATAAACAATATGACCATTAACAAAATCACTTGCTTTTGAACTTAAAAAGATAGCAGCACCTTGCAGATCATCAGGATTTCCCCAGCGTCCTGCAGGCGTTCGCTGCATGATAAATTCATTAAATGGATGTCCGTTTACTCTAATCGGAGCCGTTTGGCTGGTAGCAAAATAGCCGGGACCAATTCCGTTGATTTGAATATTGTGTTTGGCCCATTCTGTAGCCATATTTTTGGTCAGCATTTTTAAACCTCCTTTAGCAGCTGCGTATGCGCTAACGGAATCTCTCCCAAGTTCACTCATCATAGAGCACATGTTTATAATTTTGCCTCCTCCTCGGGTTATCATTCCTTTAGCAATATTTTTAGAAACTATAAACGGTCCCGTTAAATCTACTTTAATAACAGCTTCAAAATCGGAAACTTCCATATCAATTATTGGAGTTCTTTTGATAATTCCGGCATTGTTTATTAAGATATCGATTGGACCAACTTCCGTTTCGATTTTATTAATAGCGTCTATAACCGCCTTTTCATCAGTTACATCAAATAGATAGCCATAGGCTTCGATACCTTCTGCTTTATATTCGGCAACTGCATGATCAACTGCTGCTTGCGAAGAATGATCGTTTACAACAATTTTTGCACCGGCCTGTCCAAGACCTTTGGCCATTGCCATTCCCAAGCCATGAACTCCTCCCGTAATGAGAGCTGTCTTTCCCGTTAAATCAAATAAATTAAATGACATTTTTTATATTTTATAGTTAGTAATTATTGTTTGTTTTGGCGAATAGTAATGGTCAACGGATTTTTTAATTGTTCTTGAAAATTATTTAAGTAGTCAAACCATTGCTTCGAATTAGTGATTTCTTGCGCCTTATCCCAACAGGCACCGGTATAATAGACAATTGGACTGTTATTTGTAACGGTAGTTTTGGCTAATATTTGGGTTTTATCAATCCACATGGTGGCGGTTGGATTGCTAAATATGGAACCTACCCCTGTAGTACCATCCTGAGCAAAAGTAGGCTCCCAATAGGCAACAATACCTTGTTGTTCGTTTAAAGAAATCACACCTGCCTCAGCTCTTTTTATGATTCCTATTACAACAGGAATTGGTTTATTATCGTCAAAAGTGTAGACGTTTTCTATTCGATTAAGCTGTGATCCGGCATCTATAGAAATGGTTTTTGTAACTTTAATTTTAATTTTGCCGGCCTCCCAAGTGTCGTAAATAAGTTGAAAAGTGGAGCGTAAAGGACCATTGTCTAAAACTTTGTATTGGTGGTAATTTGCCGAATAACGAATCGTATCGTTTATGTAGGGCGCCATATTGCCTGCGCCTAAAGAATAGCCGACATGATAATAATCCATTCCGTTGCCGCTGTCTACATGATAATTTCCTGTTTTATAGCGTTCATTAAGAATCATTTTTTTGGTTCGTTTTACCCAAACATCAAATCCATAGGCATCTTCATTTGATTTTTCTATTGCTTTTCCATAAGCGCGAAAAGCAATTTTATCGTTCTCCCATGCAAAGTCGTCTTTGCGTTCCGGCACATAACGGGCATAGGTTTTGGTTTCAAATAAATTGGGTTTGCCTTTTTGGAGCATAAGATTTAGAGATGATTTTGGCTTCACATCGATTTGAATCAATACATTTTGAATTGAAGATTTACCAAGATGTTCCAACTGGTACGGAACCTGTTTTTTTGTATTTTGATTAATAATCACAAAATTTGCGGTGTCTATTTCGGGAAATGCAGTTGTAATGTTTTCCCATTTAATGGCGGTCACAGCTTCTTGTCTTGCTATAGCCGAATTGTTTTGAATCGTAATAATTGCCTTTGTTTGCCCAAAAAAGAGCGTAGGAAAAAGGAAGATCAGGCCTATCAATTGAATGGATTTCATATGGTTTGTTTTTATTTATTGTTAAGTTTTTTTAGATGAAAATCGCTTCTTTAGTAGTTCAAATAGAGCACGAGAGAGGGTACTCGTTTCCAAATGATTTGCCATTTGGACGAGATTAAACTTCGATAAATTTGAATTTACAATTAAACGCTTCGTTGCCGGAAAGTGTTTAATGACGAAGGGAATAGTATATTATTTTTTTATGTTTTTAGTCACTTTCATTTATGTCATCTGTTTTTGCTAAATATTCGCTTGGCATACAGCCATAGTGCTGTTTAAAGGCTGTCGAAAAGTAAGAAGGAGAATTAAAACCACACATGTAGGTAACCTGAGCAATGGTATAACGCCTGCTTTCCATTAATTCTACTGCTTTTTTGAAACGAATTCTTTTTATAAAATCGATTGCTGATTCTCCTGTAATAGCTTTGAATTTAAGATACAGGTTGGAACGGCTCATACCTATTTCTCTGCTGAATTGATCTACCGAAAATTCTGAATTGGCCAGATGTTCTTCGACGATGTTGATCGCTTGTTTTAGAAATTCTTCATCAAGAGGGTTAAAGGCAATGTTTTCCGGAATCATTTCTTTACCAATTGAATAATGTTCTTTCAACCTTTTACGGGAACGAAGCAGGTTTGTTATTTTTGCGGCTAATAAAGGAGTTGAAAAAGGTTTTGTTACATAATCATCTGCGCCCATCTCTAATCCTTTGATCTGTTGGCTGGTTTCGGTACGTGCTGTTAATAAAATCAATGGAATATGAGAGGTATTGATGTTCTGTTTTACTCTCTTGCAAAAATGCAGACCATCGAGTTCATGCATCATAATATCGCTTATAATCAAATCAAAAGGATGTATTTCCAGTAATTCTAGGGCCGCTTGACCATTTGAGGCTGTACTTACTTCATAGATTGTACTAAAATAGTCCCGCAGATAATCTAAGATTTCGTCGTTATCATCAACAATCAATAATTTTATAAGCTGTCCGCTTTCCTTGATTTCATTTTCCTCCGGAAAAGTATCATCTTCACCATCAACTTCACTATCATTGGTTATTGATAATTGATATAAGGAATCCTCTGCCTGCGAGTCGTTTTTATAGATGAAATCTGCTGTAGGTATAGAAACTGTAAAAGTACTGCCTTTGTCTTCCGCACTTTCGACCGTAATTTTACCGTGATGCAGTTCTACCAGACGTTTGGTAAAAGCCAAGCCAACGCCGGAACCCAGATTCATTTCGCGATTGTTTACCTGATAAAAGCGATCAAAAACTTTAGATAAATCCTGCTCACTTATACCAACACCGGTATCGGTAACTTTTATGGCTATACTATCAGTAACTTTTAAAAGTTCTATCTGTATAGTTTGATTGCTTTTGGTGTATTTGAAGGCATTAGACAAGAGGTTAAATAAAATTTTCTCCATTGCATCCTTATCAAAGAAAAAGGTAAGGTTGGTTTCGTTGGTATGAAAAGTATAATGAATGTGGTTTTTTTCTGAAAGTGGTTTGAAGGACTGATAAATTTCATGGGTAAAACTTACAATATCACTTTTGCTTACTTTAAGTTGTTTTGTCCCCATTTCGGTTTTTCTAAACTCAAAAAGCTGATCTACTAAATTGTACAATCGTTTTGCATTGATAAACATCAATTCGTGTTTCTTTTTTGTGATTTTATCGGTAAAAGGCATCTTTAATAATTCCTCTAAAGGAGCCAAAATCAAAGTTAAAGGTGTTCTAAGTTCGTGTGATACATTGGTGAAAAAATCCATTTTAACCTGATTAATGTAATTGGCTTTTTCCTTATCAATGCGCTCTAATTTTAACTGCTGTAAGGCTTTTATCCTTTCTTTTAGTATTCGAAAAGCAATATAAGCAGCTGCAGATACTACTAATAACAACAATAAAGAAAACCAGAATGTTTTATACCAAGGTGGCAATATTTTAATTTTTAAAGTTCTAATGGAACTCATTTCTCCATTTGGACCAACGGCTTTAATTTGTAATTTATAATCGCCGGCAGGTAAGTTGCTATAGCTGATTTTTAACTCTTCCGTACGTTGCCAATCTTTATCCTGACCTTCTAACTTGTAATAATAATAAGTACGATTAGAAGAGATATAATTAAAAGTATTGAAAAAGATGCTGAATTGCTTGTATTCAGGGCCAATTTCCAGCACATTTACCTGATCGATATGCTTTTCCAGAATGTCAGTTTCATCTGCTACCGCAACAACTTTATTTAAAACTTCCAGGGCTGTAAAACTGAGTTTAAGAGGAAGCGGACGTTGTTTGATCCTTTTAGGATAGAAGTAGGAAATTCCCTTTATACCTCCAAAGAGCATCATTCCATCTTTGGCTTTGCAAAACGAATATTCATTAAATTGTTTGTTTTGCAGTCCATCACTTTCGTCAAAATTTTGAACAGTGCCCTTATCCGGATTGAATTTTACCAGTCCGCGGTTGGTAGAAATCCAAAGATTTCCATCATCATCTGAAAGTATTCCGTAGATTGTTTCTTCGGTAAAATCTTTTCTTGTTTTAAAACTGGTGAAGGTTTCTTGTGCTTCATTGTATAATAAAAGTCCTTCCCGGGTTCCAATCCAGATTCGGTGTTTTTGATCTTCAGTAATACAATTTATAATATCATCACTGGGTTTGCCGTGTCCTACAACTCCAAACAAAAAATTATCGGGATAAAATAGTGTCACTCCATTTGTGGTTCCAATCCAGATGCGATGTTTGCTGTCTTCAAAAAGGAAATTAATATTGTCTGAAACAAGTCGTTTTCCTGCTTTATCAAGAAGGACATGGGTAAAAGATTTTTTTTCTATATGAAATTGATCCAATCCGGATTTTGTACCTACCCAAATACGATTTTTAGAGTCTTTAAGAATGCTGTACACCAAATCTCCTGCAATAGAATTTGGATTGTTCTCATCATGACGAAAACGCTCTACCATCCCGCTGTTGGGATTAAGTAAATTTAAGCCTCCATTATGCGTACCGGCTAATACATTTCCGTTATCATCAAATGCAATTGCTTTAATATTATTAGAACTTAAACTTTTTGGATTGTTTTCACTGTTAGAAAAATACGTAATGGTATTGGTCGTTTTATTCCAGTAATTTATTCCTTTATCATTGGTTCCAATCCAAAAGTTGCCTTTTGGATCTTGTTTAATGACACCTATAACTTCATCATTTAAAGAAGGTTTACCTGAGTTTTGACTTAAAAGATTGAAATTAATATCATTTTTATGGTAGTAGTTTAATCCCGCATAATACGTTCCGAGCCATATACCGTTTTGCTTGTCTTTGAAAAAACAGCGCACAGAATTTTGGCTAATCGTAAAAGGCTGTGCTATTTGATGGTAATAATTTTTAAAAGTGGAATTGTTGGGATTAAAAATAGTAAGGCCTTTAAAAGTGCCCAGCCAAATATTTCCTTCTGTATCTTTGCCAACACATCTAATATTGTTATCTGCGGCACTGTTTGGGCTGGTCGTATGCAGTAACGAAGTAATCTGTTTGGTTTGCGTGTTGTATGTTAGTACTCCGTCACCTTCCGTTGCAATCCAGAGTTTGTTTTTATCAATGTATACATCATTTATATAAGGCTTTTTTTTGCCTAAATCAATTTTTACCAATTGATGCACTGCAGGTTTCAGTTTAAACAGACCAACATCTGTACCTAAAATAATTTGCTGCTGCCAAATCCCGACATAGTTGATTTTTTTTATCTCATGAGAAGAAGCATTGAATTTTACGGGTGTGAAATTTTTGCTTTGTGGACTTAATAAAAAAACATCTCCGGCATTAGAAACTGCCCATATTTGATGTAAATGATCTTCTGCTATAGAAGAAATAAACCATTCTCCTAAGCTGCCGGGAAGTTTATAATTTACAAAGCTGTCTGTGTTATAGTTGTAGATGCTGACTCCTTTGTTTCCTCCAATCCATAATTGCCCTTTGTGATCTAGGAATAAACTGCGGATATAATAGGACTGCAGACTGTTCTTTTGACTTTTTAAAGGGCGATATACTTTAAATCGTTTACTATCGTAGCGATTTAACCCATCTTGAGTTCCAACCCAAATAAATCCCAGTTTATCCTGCTGTATTGCAAATACAGAACTTTGTGACAAACCTTTGTCTACGGAGATATTACGGAAATTACGATCCGGTAATTGTGCATAATTCTTAGATGTAAAAAGAACAATGCACAGTATAGCGAGGATGGTAAGTTTTTTTCTCATAAGGGGTATTTGTCGGTTCCGTTTTTTTAAATAGCGCTCTATTGCTAGTTTGTCTAAAAATCAATTTGGAAAACTAATTTACAGAAAAATAAGAGTGGTTTCTAATCTAATTTTTTATCGTATTTGACCACATCCGGCAGTTCATCAACGGCTTCTGTGATATCCCATTTTGTGCTGTTCATTTCTAATAATACAGAGCTGCCGGCAATTTTTGAGATATAGTTTTTGCCTTCAAAATTAATCGGAACATTGCCATAACTGAATAGGGATTGTATCGTTTTATTGGAAACTTGAAAGGCACTGGCTTGATCTCCGTCTAATTGCGCTTGTATTTCCCAGTTTCCTACTTGAAAATGTGCTAATCCATTACTACTATCGAGCCTTTTTATAATTTCCGTTTTTCCGTCTTTAATTTGAATGATCGTTAGAAATCTAAATTTTTGTTTTGCTTCTGAGGTGATTCCGGCGTGCCATTGTTCTTTAAAATCTTTTATCTGGCCTTCATCATTCGTGACCTTATTCCAATTGACAGCCGGCTCAAAAAATTTGTTGTGCACTTGCATCTTCAAAGGACTGTTAGCAATTACTTTTGCGCTTACATTTCCTAAGTCACTATTGACAATAAAGTTTTGTTCTGACGCATTTTCGGTGTTTTGTGCTTCGATTGTATAATAAGGACACTGAAACTGTGTGGTCCATTTGATAGGAGTTTTTGCTTCTAATTCATCATACAAAACAATATAACCTCCTTCTAACTGTAGCATATGTCGACGGTATACGGTAACTCCGGATTCGCCATAACCATTTGTTTTGTTAGGGACTACATTAATTTGTTTAAAACGATTTAACCAAAAATCACTTTTAATTTCGCCATAAGCATTACCGGCATCTCCCAGTGCATATTGGATATGTTTTCCGGAAATAGCCCTTGGAATCCAACCGTAACCTTCTTCTCCGATTTTTTGATTTAAACTGTCGGCCAATATAGTATTATAAGCCTTAGAAGTACGATAATCCAGAAGATTGTGTTTATCACTAAAGTTGCTGTAATACCCGGTGCCTCCAAAAATTACTTTTCCTTTAAAATTAATGGTAAAAGCATTTTGAGAAGCATGTCCGTGTCCCGAAGAACCAAACGGACTGCTAATAAGATAACTGCTCAGTGTTTTATTAGCATCCTTTAGATCTTCATGCATTGCAACCACCCCGATATCGGCAAACTTTCGCGTTTTAGGCAAGTCAGCAGGTGAGGAAACGGCTAAGGTTTTGTTTGGTTTATAATTCAATAAACGGAAAAGCAAATAATCATCTGATCCTTTAAAGTAATCCGGATGTTCTTTTTTTATTTGTTCAACATACCAATTTAAATAAGGACTATCCATTTTATAAGTAAGTGCTTCAGCAAACCAGGCTTCTCCTTTTACGATATAAGGAATGTTTTCCCACATATCTCCCGTTGCTGTGCTAGCAGCGTCGACGGGATGTGTGTATAACATATAATACGGCAGGTTTTCCATCCATGGTAATTTAAAATAATCAACACCACTAAAATCACCAAACATCTGTGATAAGTAAATTATGGATTTAAAATTCACTCTAAAATAGCCGTTTCCTTCGTGCCAGCCGCCATCTGTGGTGCCTAATACAGGAAAACGTGCCGACCAGACTTCGTACATATAGGTGAGCCATTCTTTGGCTTCCGGAACATCATTAATTACTGCAACGGTGGCTATAGCTAAGTTGCGAAGCGTAATCTGCCAAACGTGATTGTCGCTGACATGCAGCTCAAAACGATTTGGTAAATGACTGTAAACCCGTTTAGCTCTAATGGTAATTATATTTTTAAAAATTTCTTTTTCCTGCGCATTCAGAAAATCATAACCTGCATCATAAAACCATCCTAAGGCCTCGAGCACGGCACCGCTGGTAAAATCATCACCTGTCGCCAATCCATTTGGGTTCATATTGGCAATATTCAGGGCTCTGCGTTTGGCATCAAGAATAAACCGTTTGTCTTTAGTCAATTGATAAGCAATACATAAGTTTCTAACGGGAGTACCCACCGCATCACCAAAACCATGATACATTCGCTCGACAATAATCTTCTTTTCTAATTTATTTTTACCGGTGGTATCAATGACACGTTGGGGTTTTTCGGTAGGAAGAGGAGCCAGCATTAGTTTTTCTGCGAAAGCAATAAATTTCTTAGCCTCCGGATTTTCTAAATTATTCTTATAAAAATCCGCTCCAATGCGATTCATATCCCATAAAAGAGGATGTGCTCCTTGGTTTCTTTTTAAAACGACGCTTATTGGAGGCGATACTTTTTCGTTAGCATATTTAGGATCAATTACAAAATCATAAACCGGTGACCAGGTCCATTGATTGCTTCCTTTTAATGCATAAGCGTATTTCCAGTACCATTTCCCCGGTTTTAAAGGCTGGTGTAAAGGATAAACCGCCCAGGCTTGTTCTGAACCGGTAAGCAAATCTTTGGTAAAATTTTTATCACTGGCCAGCATAACTTTGTAACGGATTTTACCAATATTTGGATCTTCAGGCACTTCGCTTCCGCTTTCCATTGGTTTTACCATTGTTTGGCCATTAGTAGCAGGCCAAAGTAAAGCAGGAGCATTGGTTGGCACCGTTATTCCATTTACAGGATAAGGCCATTCTCTGACTCTGGAATGCAATTTTTCGGCATTCAATTTGATTATAGCCGGTTGCTGTTGACCGAAAGTATGTAAGGTAAGAAGTAAAAGCGATACTATAATTATTCCTTTTTTTATCATTTTTTCTACTAGTTTATTTTCTAAATCTTTTATAATCCGGAAACGAATTGGTCTCCATTGTTTTTACACCATTGTTTCAAATAGCGGCGCATTGCGATAAGTTCTTTTTTGTAGACTTTATCTACTGCCAGATTTGTTATTTCTCCCTGGTCTTTGGTTAAATCAAAAAGTTGTTCTTTGATAGCTCCTTTATTATAAACTATATATTTGAAATTTTTAGTGATTACGGCACGACCACTAATACCCAAAAGTTCTTCATTGTCGGCAAAATCAGTTTCTATTACCAAAGTATCACGAAGATTTAGGCTAGGATTTGCTATTTTTTTACTGAGGTCAACACCTTTCAAATAGGTAGGTTTTTTAACGCCCGCAAAACCGCAAATTGTTGGAATAATATCGGTGCCATTACAAACTAACATTTCATCGGTGCGTGGTTTCCATTCGCCAATTTTTGAAATAATAAAAGGTATTTTGGCCGCTTCTTCGTATAAAATTTGTTTTTGATTCCAGCTGTGGCCTGCATAACCATCACCATGGTCGGCTGTAAAAACGATAATGGTATTTTTTTCAATATTGTATTTTTTCAAGGAAGCCAGCACCATTTCAATATAAACATCAACTTTTTCGACCAAGCGGTTGTATGCCCAGCGATATTGACGCCATTGGTCGCCATTCCAATTAACGGTAGGGTAGGTGCGAAAACTTACTTTTTGCTGTTCGCGTACAATTTTAGGTTCAAAGTCCGGAATTTTCCAGTTTTCCGGAAGTGCAGGGCATAAATTTGGTGGTGGTGCTTTTTCCAACAGATCCATTTTTAAATCCTCGTCTCGTGCCCATTCACAAATATCATGTGGATTTAAAAAAGATGCGACTAATAAGAAAGGAGTGTTTTTATTTTCTTTTATAAAACGAGCACAGAAAGAAGGCGTTGCGGCATCATTATAATCTTGAAAATCGGTATTCTCAATATATTCAAATCCATGTTGGCTTTTTTTGGCAGTTGGAACTGGTAAATGCCATTTGCCTACATAACCTGTTTTATAACCTCCATTTTGAAAAATTTTACCCATCATTAACAAATCCTCAGGCCATTGTCCGTCTTTTTCAGGCGCATTACCTATAAATCCGGTTTCATGAGGCATTTTTCCACTCATAATTGCACTCCGAGATGGAGAACATAAGGGCTGCGCGCAATAGGCTTTGGTAAAACGAACTCCATTTTGCGCTAGTTTATCCATAGCCGGAGTATGCAAATCTTTGTTTCCGGCAATGCTCATTGCATCAGCGGTTTGCTGATCGGTCATTATAATTAGAATATTCGGACGCTCTGTTGTTTGTCCATTAGTGATTAATGGAATGCTTAAAAATAACAATAGACATACAACCAGACTGTTTTTTTGAAATAACATAATATCTCTTTATAAGATTATTTATTTGATTTGAGAGCACTCAAGCACAAAACGAATTTAGGTAGCAATAGGTTAATAACGTTTTGAATTTGTACAAAATGATATTAAATTTAGCTAAAATCTTTTATGAATAGTAGCTATGGTTTTGAATTGATTTTATAACTCTTTGGAATATTAATGCAGCACATTAAGCACTGCATTAACGTCCAAAAAAAGAACAATTCTAAAAACGATTGCTCTATTTCTGTTTTACCGTATTGAAAATGCAAGTGCCGGAACATTTTTTCCGACTAGATCTTTTGGCAAGGAGACTTCTATCTTATCTCCCGTTTGTTTCCATTCTAAAGTTTTACCTGTTGAAAGCAATTTTAGGGTGCTTTTAGTAGGTATAATTCCTTTCCATTGAAGACTTGCGGGAACTGAAGTATCTTCCTTTAGGCAAGCAATAGCATATTTAACTTTGCCATCTTTGGATTGCGTAAACCAAATATTTTCATCGTTATAAATAGCTGAGGTTCGCGTTGCATAAATCGCTTCTCCATTTTGTTTGAGCCATTGTCCCACTTTCTCTAAACATGCGGTCACTTCTTCAGGGAATTCTCCTTCCGGTGTAGGACCAACATTCAATAAAAAATTACCTCCTTTAGCGACAACTTCTGTCAATTTATGAATGATATAGGTAGCGGATTTAATTTTATCGTTTTTTCTATACCCCCAGCCTTTACCAAGTGTCATGCAAGTCTCCCAAGGGTCATTAATTTGTTCTTTTGGGATAGATTGTTCCGGTGTTCGGTAATTTTCATAGGGTCCGTGTACAGTTCTGTCCACAATCAAAATACCAGGCTGTGCCTCACGTGACATACGGGTTATTTCAGGCATATTTATATCTTGGCTGAAATCAGGGTATAGAGAAAAACCTTCGGGTCTTTTTTTACCTTGTTCCAATGGGCGCACCCAGCCGCCATCCAGCCATAGAACATCGATCGCTCCATAATGATGCATTAGTTCGCTAATTTGATTATAGGTAAAATCCTGAAATTTTTTCCAGCGCCAAGGGTTTTTATTTCCATCATAATTTACATTTCTGTCTGTTGTGGCATAACGAGGCCACCAAAAATATTCGGAATGCCAATCGGGTTTAGAAAAATAGGCCCCGATCATCATTCCTTTTTTTCGATACGCTTCAAAAATAAATTTGGTTACATCCGCTTTTGGATTTTTAGCAAAAGGCCCTTTGGTTATTCCATAATCGGACTCTTTGGTATCAAACATATTAAAACCATCGTGATGTTTGGTGGTAAAAACAACGTATTTCATTCCAGCCTTCTGAGAAATTTCTGCCCACTTATCGGGATCAAATTTTGTAGGATTCATTTTTTCAGATAAACTCCAGTACCACTTTTTATAATCTTCATATACGACATTACTGTCTCGTACAAATCGTGGTTCGTTGCACAAGAGCCATGATTCACGAATTCCTTCTACACTGTAAATTCCCCAATGCATCATGATACCAAACTTTTGATCCCGCCATTTTTCTAATTTTTTTAATACCAAAGGGTCAGTTGGGTATTCATACACTTTCGAGGCCTCATAAATATCTGCAGGTCTTTGCGGTTGCTGCGCAAATGATACTATAGAAAGAAGCGCTATAAAAAAGGTTAGAATGTTTACTTTCATGGTTTAAAATTTTAATACCCCGGATTTTGACGTGTTATATTTTTATTTACGTCAGTTTCATTTTGCGGATAAGGATAGAGTTCGTGTTTTCCTTTTACAAAATTGGTAATCGCCGGATAGAAATAGTTGGAGCGAATGGCTTTAACTGCGGTACTGGTTTCTGTTATTTTATCGGATAAAATTCCCCATCTAATCAGATCTGATCGATGCATTCCTTCACCGGAAAGTTCCCAAGCTCTTTCTTGTTGTAATGCTTTTAAGAAATTATCTTTATTTAATCCGGCAGGAAGATGTATTTGTGTTGTTGTGGGTTTTGTCAAAAGTGTCGCTGTAGCTGTGGCTCCTGAGCCTTTTCCGTCAGTACTTGTAATGGTTATTGTGGGTGCCGATGTATAGCCATCGCCTGAACGAAGCATTGCAATGGTACCTATTGTTCCGTTAGCAAGTGTGACTACTGCTGCAGCTGCATCTGTACCTCCGCCGCCAGTGATTTGAATTAGAACATTAGCGGCCGCTGAATATCCTGTTCCTTTGTTGCCTAAGGTGATATTTATTCCGCTTCCTGTAATGTCTGCGCCAAAGCCTCTTCTTCTCACTTGATTAATAGCATCATAAGCAATCGCATTTGGACCTTCGTTTAATTCGTTTTCTATTTCGGCACGCATTAAAAGCAGATCTGAATAACGCATAACCACCCAATTAATGTGTGTATACGAACGTTCAAGTGTTGAATTAGTTTGATATTCGCGACTCCACTTGGCTGTTGTCCACGATTCGTCTTGCCTTGCGGTTAACAGTGGGTTTTTGTTTCCAAGGGCGTTAATAGAGTAGGTTGCAATTGAAACATCTCTTCGTTGGTCGGCGGCGTTAAAACTGGTGTAAAATGGTTTTGGCACTAAACATCTTCCGGGAGTTGTTGCATATAAACTACTTGCAGCGGTCAATGGAGCATTAAAATAACCAACCCATGAGGCATTACCAATAGTTCCTGAGGGATTAAAAAAAGCAATTTGAAAAATGTTTTCAGTTGGCTCTAAAACATGCTGACATTGATTTTTAAATACTTTTGAGTAGGATGGATTTAACTTATATGGATTTTGAGCCATAATATCATTAATTTCTTTCTGAGCTATTAAATAGAAATCTTTGTAATTACCCGGTCTGGACATCGTTCCATTTGCACTTAATGAATAACCTCCGGCAAAAAGAGCGACTCTTGCCAATAGGGCTTTTGCGGCCCATTTATTTACGCGTTCATCTTTCGGTGTTTCTTCAGGTAATAGAGCAGCAGCTTCCTGCATGTCCTGAATAATTTGAGCATATATTTCTTTTCGATCTACAAGAGCTCCTCTCAGATCATCACCTGTTTGTGAACTTTTAATTTTAAATGGCACATCACCCCATAAACGCACTAATTCAGAATAATAAAAACCACGCAAAAACTTAGCCTCGCCAATATAGCGGTTCAATTGATTTTTTTGGTTTTGTGTACCATTAGTATATAAATCCATTTGAGGAATCTTTTCTACAACTACATTTGCGCGGTCAATTCCCTGATAGAATTTAGACCAAACCGTATATAATGCATTTGTTTGTGAAATTCCCTGATAATGAGCGATGGTTCTCCAGTCGTCTGAACCTAAACCGCTTATTTGTAAAATATCTGTATCCGCATCAAAGACAAAAGGAATATACCAGCCATAAGTATCTCTTGAAGACATTGATTCGTAAACACCCAATGTAGCCATATTAGCCTGATCTGTATTAGAGAAAAAATTGGCACTTGTAAAATAAGAATACGGAGTTACTTCTAATTCGTTATCACAAGAATTTAAGAGGAATAATAAGCAGGCTATTCCAGCCGCGATGCTTATTTTTTTATAGGAAAATAACTTATTTTTCATTTTCTGAATTTTTAAATTAAAGTGAAATACTTAGTCCTGTGATAAAGGATTTGCTTCTAGGATAAGCACTAAAATCTACTCCTCTGGTTATCGCATTATTACTCACACTTACTTCAGGATCATAGCCTGTATATTTAGTAAATACATATAAATTGTATGCCGTAAAATAGATTCGGAAGTTGGAAATTTTAGATGCATTTAACCATTTTTTTGGCAATGTATATCCTAAACTTACATTGTTGATTCTCAAAAAGGAACCGTCTTCGATAATATCACTATACAAACGTCCTGTTGTATTACCATTATAAACAGGATTGGTTTTTCCTTGGTTTAAAGCAGCAAGCTCGTTAGGATTTGTGACAACATTTCCGTCTGAATTTATAGACATCCATCTGTTGGAATAGATATCTAAAGTGTTTAAATTCTCTAAATTAAGTCTTGAGTTATTTAATACATTGGCATTATAGATATCATTTCCGACACAGAAATCAAGGAAAACACTAAAATCAATTCCTTTGTAGCTAAAAGTATTGTTTAGACCTCCGGTATATTTAGGATTAGAATTACCAATGGCAGTTCGGTCTAAATCATTTATAATTCCGTCCGGTGTTCCATTGGGACCGCTGATATCTTTAAATTTGATAAATCCGGGTTGTACGACAATATTATCTTTTACCACACCCGATTTTAGAGCATAAGTATTGGTTGCCTGATTGTAGTCAAAATCGTTTACCTGATATAATCCGTCTCTGACATAACCGTACATAATACCGACCGGTTTACCAACTTGTAAGATGTAGTCATTAGTGGTTGTATAACTATTGGTAATAAGTGAAGTTTCACCTTGGCTTAATTCCAAGACTTTGGTTTTATTAAAGGCAATATTAAAACTGGAACTCCAATTAAAATGATCCGTTTTAATATTTGTCGTATTTAACGTAAATTCTAGTCCACGGCTGGAAGTCGCTCCAATATTTTGAAATTGCTGGCTGAAACCGGAACTTGCAGGGACGCGGGTATTGTACAACAAATCTTGAGATTTATTATCGTAAAGTTCTGTCGTAAGGCTGATGCGTTGTTTAAAAAAACCTAAGTCTAAACCAATGTTGGTTGATTTTGTTGCTTCCCATTTCAAGAACGGATTAGGGAGATTGTCTTGGTAAGCAGTTGCGGTCTGCTGATTGTTGAGCGGATAAGATCCGGAATCAAAAATACCTAATGCAGCATAATTTGCAATACGATTATTTCCTGCTTCACCATAACTTACACGCAGTTTCAAATCCGAAAACTGAGGGATGCTTCTCATAAAATCTTCTTCAATAATTCGCCATGCTAAAGAGATTGACGGAAAAAAGCCCCATTGGTTTTCAGTACCAAATTTCGAAGATCCATCTGCTCTTAAACTGGCAGATAAAAGATATCTGTTTTTATAAGAATAATTTGTTTTTCCGAAAAAAGACAGTAGTTTATCATCCTCAGCGTAGGTGGTAGGAATTCCAGCAATCGTTCCTAATTGCAATTTGTCCCAGCTTAAGTTAACATCTGGAAATGCTGAAGCTGAAGCAGACATTCCTTCGGCATAATTATAAATATATTCTTGTCCTGCGGTAACATCTAATTTATGCTTTTCGCCAAATTTAGTACTGTAGGTTAGAACGTTATTATAATTCAGACGTGTAGCAGTATTGTGTGTCACAGAACCATTAGCTCCACCGCTTCTGATTGCTTGAATACCTTCGGCACCGTTAAATAATTTGTACTTATAACTATTGTCAGAGTAATTGATTAATCCGGTGTAGGTCAAATGTGGCGTGATATTGTATAAGAGCTGAAAACTCATATTTAGCGTTTTTTTGATGGTTTCTCTTTGCTGATTCTCAATAGTAAGCACCGGACTTTGAAAAACGGGAGAATCTTGATTGTCTAATGGGTCAACTACCAGGGTTTTTAAATCTTCATCGACACCATTTTTTCCAATTGTTGGTCTGTATTGTAATAAAGCCTGCAGCATACTTAATCGGGCATTTCCGCCTTCTCCTGTAGACAGGCCAGTAATTTTTTGATTTGAAAAATTTACAATAGAATTAATGGTGAACTTCTTGCCGACTTTATTGGTCACAGAAAGCTTCGCAATATTTTTTATAGATTCACTTCCTAACATAATACCCTGATCGTTATTATTCGAATAAAAGACATTGTATTTAGTATCATTTTCGCCACCACTAATACTCAATTTATGATATTGGCTTACCACAGCTTTACCAAAAACTTCTTCTTGCCAATCGACACCTTGTCTGTTTTTGTATAAACCTTCCAACTCTTCAAAAGTGCCGTAATTATTTGTGAATTTTTGCAATCTTGCCGGATCTGCTAATGCTCCTTCGTACATTAATTTCACATAATCGTAAGGTTTCATTACGTCCAGCTTATTTGCTAATGTTTTTATTCCGCCATAAGTATCATAGCTTAAGGTCAGTTTTCCTCCTTTAGCTTGTTTTGTAGTAACCAAAACAACTCCATTTGCTCCCTGAGCCCCATAAATTGAAGTGGATGCTGCATCTTTTAAGACATCTACAGATTCTATATCCATTGGGTCTAAAAAAGCCAATCCGGTAGTCTGAGCTACGCCGTCAACTACGTACAAAGGTTCATTACTTTGTGTAATAGAGGTTCCTCCTCTGATTTTTAGAGAAGGCTCTCCACCCGGTCTGCCGTCAGACATGGTGACCTGCATTCCGGCAATACGCCCTTGTAAAGCCTGTGCCACGTTTTGTACAGGGATTTTAGCCAGTTCATTACCTTTAATTGAGGAAACAGCTCCCGTAAGATCTTTTCTTGATTTAGTTCCATAACCTACCACGACTACTTCATCCAGATTATTTGTGTCATCTTGAAGTCTGATATTGATGCTGGTTTGGTTTTTAACCGGTTCTTCTTTTGTTTTGGTTCCGATGTAAGAAAAGACCAGTACAGCATTAGAATGTACTTTAATGGAATAAATCCCGTCCATTGATGTCGTGGTACTGTTTGTTGTCCCTTTTTCAGAAACAGTCGCTCCCGGCATAGGCATCTTCTGTGAATCGGTTACCAGACCTTTTACAGTAATAACATCCTGTCCGTACATAACCTTACATGTGGTAAGCAGTAAAAATAAAAATATAGTCCTTTTCATAATCTATTGTAAAACAGGAATTAAATTGAAATTTTATCCCTAATTAATATTGTTTGGTTGATTCCCGTCTTTTTGAATAATTTAAATTCGACTGTCTCAGATTCATTTAATTTACCTGATAAGTTGAAGTTACTAATTTCAAAAAGTGTTTAAAATACTGTTGCTTCTTTTTTAGAGTTTGGTTTTCCTAAAAACAGCTGTATTGGTTTTTTCTTTAAGCAGAAAAGGATAACGATTTAGTAACTTAAAAAAAGAGTTGTGATGTTTTACTTCCAGGTGTAAAAACGGTTGGTGTGTTAGTTGATTCATTTTTTTTTGGTTTAGTCATGTTAAAAGTTTGATTTGATAAAAACAAATATAGAAATCGAGTACAAACGGTTGTTTTGAAAATAACTAAAAAGCTATTGAATTTGATTAATGTGTATGTGTAATGGTTGATTTTTAACGAAATAACCCGTATTTAGGAGTGTTCTTGAGGTTTTTAAAACAGCGTTTTTATCTTACTTTTTCAAATCGTATAACTATGTAAGCGTTAAATCAAAGGTATTGTAAGGTTAACTTTAATACTGTTTGGGTTTAATTATAATCTGGAATTTAATGGGTTGACTTTACCGATTAGGTTCTTGTATTTATTTCAAATAATGGAATAATTTTAAAAAATAAAATCATAAAAAAAAAACACCTAAATAATTTCAGGTGTTTTACAGAGCGCATTTTAATAAGGTGAAAAAATCAATCGATTAATTGGGCTGTTATTTTGCTTTTCTTGCCATTTACAGTAATGTTTAAGTCAATATTTCCTTTCTCAAAATCATTGTTTCTATTAGGTTTCACCGTTATTTCAGGAGCTTTACTGCCTTCATAAGGGAAAATGATCGTTGCAAATAGTTCATTCTGGTTATTGTTTTTAATCTTTTCGAATACAAAGGCGGGTCTTTTTACTTCTTTCGCATATATATAGGAAACTTTTCCGTCTTCTTCAGTAAGTGTTACATGATCTGAATGTATTGCTTGTATCAAAAGATTATTGCCATCGGCATAAGTGGTATAAATCTTATTTTTAGCAGTATCAAAAACGGGTTTACTGTCTTCCTTTAATTGAAAATGGATGCCCAAATTCCCGGTTGCTTTACCAATGGCACGATCTATAATTACGAAATATTTTTTATCAATGAAGAAAACGGTACGCTGGTGATTTAAATCAGTATAACTAGGATTCGTATAGGTTAAAATATCTAAGTTTTTAGAGGTTTTCCACTTATTTTGTTGGGCTTTGGTAATGATCATATTCTCATTGTTCAAAGTCAAAGTACTGTGCACTTTGGTCTGGCGATACCAATTTCTCTTTTTGGTTATTTCTGCGTCACCGCTATAGAGATAGGAACCGCTGTCCGGTGTAAAATTCCTTCCTTTTACCCATAATTCAAATGTTCCATTATCGGGCTGAGCATGAAATTCAGCAGGAGGACCGGCTTTTAAAATCAAGACCGTCGATTGATCGTTCCATCCATTTCTAAAAGTATAAAAACCGGCATTTGGCAATTCACTTGATAAATAATCAGGTACTTTACCTTTAGCGCCATTAGTAGCAAAATATTTCATTAATTCATTTTCCGGAAATATTTTTGACCAGTCTGTAAATTGTTTCATTCGTAAACGTTTTTCTACGGGCCAGGAATCACCAAACATTGGGTTGTTATAATCCGGGAAAGAGATATTTGCGACTGCCGTGATCATTTTTTCAATCGTTTCGCTGTAAGTGTTTGGAAATTCTTTCTCAACTCCTGCCATTTTAGCTGAATTATAAGCTTTTAAGAAAATATCAATGCAGGCAATATGATAAGTAGGGGATAGCTCCCATTGCACACCGTCAGGAAGTACTTGAAGTTTTATTTCACGATTTAAAACCTCGATACCACTTTTGCGCCACTCTTCTGCCTTTTTTAATTCCGGAAAAAAAGCGCCGGCGCCCAGAACACGTTGTGCTTCAAACAGTAGGTGGTTCCCTTCTTTACTATAATTTTCAGGAATATAAGCGGTTTGTTTGTCAAAGCTGTTTAGAAATTCCATTAAAAATGCCGGCGTGAAATTAGGCGATGCGACAAATAAATTAAACGTTCCGGGAAGACTTTGTATACGCTCAGAAACTTCTAAAGGACGCCACGCAATGTGATTGTTTTCGATAGAACGTCCTAAATAGTTTTTCTTTTCCCAATCACGAAACTGAAAAATCCACTCTTTGGCATATTTTTCCTCTCCACTGGCGCGGTAGGCGATACCCATACTTTGCCACCACGTTACGCGGTGCAGCTGCCAGCGAATTTCGTTATCTTTTACAGGCCAGTAATCCCAATTGATGTCTTTTCCATAATCAAAAAATCCATATCCTTTTTGCGGTTTAAATTGGTGTAGTAGGGCATTGTCTGCCTTTTCCTGATCTGCTTTTCCAATTTCTTTTCCTTTAAATTTAGCTTCATCGCCCAAATTAAAATCAGAGAGCTTACTATTTTTGCGAGTGCGATAATAGGTCAATAATTCATTCGCAGCATCAGTATACTTGCCGGCCTCAAACAGTTTATTTACTTTTTCCAGTCCCGGATAAGCAAGATTAACATTATCGAAACTCGTTTTTGTAATTTCCTTTTCCTGAGCATTACCGAAAGAAATTGTCAATATTGCGAAAGTAAAAAGGATTGTTTTTATTAGATTTTTCATGCGAAATTTTGACTATTGTTTGATTAGCTTAACTGTTTTTTTATTCTGACCTTCCGTTATTTCCGCAAAGTATAAACCCGTTTTTAGCTCATGACCAACGGTGAACGTTTCACCACTTTTTGCATTTAAAAGTTTTATTTTTCGTCCTAACACATCAAAGATACTTACAGAATAAGTTTGATTGGATTTTCCTGTAATGTTTAAATTAAATTCAGATTTCGATGGATTAGGAATTGCGGTTACGATGAACTCATTGGTTTCTTGTTCTGCGAGAGTTATTTCTTCTTTTGGGGTTTTACTGTAATCCATTTCACAACTACCAAGATAACAGCCGTGTGCTAAATGAGCCGAAACTGCATTTGAGGAAATGCAAAGTGTTTTATCGTGATTAGGGCTGCTCGTATGGCATATGCTTACTTTTTTACCGGCACAAAGAATATTGGTTACAGTGATTTCTTTTGTTACGGTGGAGGAACATCCAAGGGCATCTGTAACGGTAACGGTATAAGGATGTACCCCTTCAACCGAAGGATTCACTAAAATACTGGCTGTTGTGGCGCCATTATTCCATGCATAAGTGTAAGGCGCTTTTCCGTTCAGAGTAGTTGCAGTCAGGGTTAGCGAGGACGGACCGTAACCTAAATAAATAGTATTTGGTTTACCTCCCGGACTTACCGCATAAATATCGGGAATGTTTACTGAGAACTCACTGTTAATTGTAATTGTAGTAGTAGCGGTGCTGCTATTTCCGGCATGGTCAGTAACGGTCCATGTAATTGAGGATACTCCCACATTAAAATTACCATCGACATTTAGGCCATTTCCATCTCTATTGGTTGCGCCTGTAATGTGATAAAAAATAGATTTAATGTCGCAATTATCAACTGCTGTGACAGCCGGAAGTATATAATGATTCCCCGGGTCATAACATAGTGTAACAGCAGGGATAGAATTTAGTACAGGTGATTCCACATCGAGAACAGTAATTTTCTGAGTCGTTATGGCGGTATTACCATTTGTATCGACAGCGGTCCAAGTTACGATTGTTGTTCCTGAAGGAAAAAAATATGGAGCGTCACTAGTCACGCTTGCAACAGCACAATTATCTGAAACTTCAGGTTTTAGTAATGTTAGTAATGCTCTACATTGATTTGGGTCATTATTTGCGGTTATTTCTACAGCTTCTGAAAAAACAGGTTTTTCTAAATCTATTACTTTAATCTTAAATGTAGTGGAAGCGCTATTGCAGTCATCTGTTGCTGTCCAGGTTAAAGTAGTCTCGCCTGTATTAAATATTTTATTTGCTAAAGATCCGATGCCAGTAGCTGTAGTGCTTCCGGTGAGCGAATAACTGTAAGTAGCTGCACTACAATTGTTAATGGCTGTGATGTCTAATTCACTTTCTTTAGCGGTATAGGTTCCTAAACCCTGATCGGTATTCTTCGTTATATCAGATTTATTAGGAATAGCAAGAATGGCTTTCGTTTGACCATTGAAAGTAAAATCATCAATACCTATTAAAGAAGTTCCGCTTGTTCTATCTGATCCGTACCAGTATAAACGTAGGGTAATGGGTGTTTTTACATTCGATAATGGAGACAGATCATAGGTAAGTGAAGTCGCTGAGGTGACGGGAAAATTTTGAGGAGCTGTGATATCATTGGTAAAACCATCTAAACTGGATCTCATAACATAGGTGCCCGGGTCTGTTGTATTTCCTTTTCTAGCCGTAAATGTAAGATTAGAAAAAATCACCTTATAGCCATTGGCTGGTTGCAGTTTGAACTCAAAATATTGGTCCGGGTTAAAAGAAGTGGCAGGATCTGAAGAGGTTGTTTTATTTGTCCATCCGTTTATTAAAACCCTTCCGCTTAATGCTCCGGCAGTATTTAGACCTCCATTAGTACCATAGAAAAAAACAGGCATAGTACTGCCATCATTGAGAATGTTCAGATTTACAGTATTACCTGTAGTAATAGATGAGGTAAAATCGATAGGACCAATTAAAGCATTATTCCAGAGTTGGACTGGTGCACTGGCATTATTTAATTCAAAAATTCTAATATCATCGTGATAGGCGATACGAGTGAGCACATTGTCGCTGGTGATTACATCTCCGTTGGCATCTTTTCCCGCTTCTCGATACACTCCCCATTTAATATATCCGACATTTCCATTTTCAACATTTCCTGTAAAAGTGACAAAATTATTTTTATCAAGCATTAAGTTGTAATCGGCTTGATCAGGGAGCTTGGTGTATATTTTTAGATATCCGGTAGCAGCTGTAGACCATTTTACATCAATACGAAAACGAATCCACTGATTAATGTAGGGACGAAAATCAGACACCAGATCGTTTTGTTCCGTATAATTACGAGTAACGATCGAGTTACGTCTGGTCAGGATCCTAACAGGCAGTAACTGTCCGTCTGACATCTTTAACTGAAAAATATTATCACCGTAGGCCGGATTGTTACTGTTCCATTGCTCCCAATCTTTTAGTAAAACACTAAATTCATAACGACGCTCATCTCCGGGAGAATAGCGGAATTGTTTTTCGGAAACTGCATCAGATTCGCTTCGATAGGATCCATCAGAATAATAATCGGAATTGCCAAGGACAACTTTGTGAGCAACTGCATAATTACCTGTCGCGCCATTCGGAACCATATAAACGGCATCTGAAGCTAATGCATGAGTGGCTGTTACACCTGTAATGCCGGAATTAGTACTGCCGTTTTCGTAATCTGCATTCAGAATCGTATTGGTGATACTTGGTGGTGGTGCCGCTGCTAAAAAATTAGTATAACTTATATCGTCGATACACAACACAGGTGCTGATGAGCCTGCGCCTATGTTCAGTAAATTCATTCCATTTAGAACCGTGCCTTGTGTTAGCAGACCATTTCCGGCGTCAGCATTGGTGAGGATTTTAGTATTGTCGAGCCAGACATCAAAAGTTCCGGCCGGGAGATTATGTGCGATTGGAGTTGCACCATTATAAGTTGTATAGGAAGCTTCACTATTACTGTTATTCATGAAAAACTTCAGTGTATAAACTTGATTTTTATTAATAGTGGTTTGCGTAAGCCCCGTTGTGGTATAGTTAGGACTGGCAGCTGCTGTAAGCCAGTCAAGATTTACACCGGCAGCAGTTGGAGATAGTCTTAAAGCAGCAAATGTTTGTGAGATATTTATGCCGCTTCCATTAGTGAAATTACTTCCGTTTCCGAAATAGAACAGGAATCTGCCATTTGTTCCGGATAAGACATTTATTTTGCATTGAAAAGTACCCACTGCTGTACCGGAAAAGGGAGCTAGTCCTAATTTAGCACCAGTTGTCGTAGTTCCACCGGTCATTTTAAGTTCAGCTCCGGTTCCTCCCGCATAACCATTAGTAGTTAGTTCCATAAAACCTTCCGTTGAAGTTGAAGCTCTTACACTCGCAACGCCACCGCCAGCCGTTGGTGCAGGTAAATAAGTTGAACTATAAGTGCCGGAGACATAAGGCGATGCGGAAGTACTGCCAAAATCATAGGTCCAACTGGAATTTTGCGCATTTGATTCTAAAAAGGTAAACACACAAAGTAAAGCAAGTAATTTTTTTTTCATAATTATTGATTTTGATGTTTCTAAATAAAGCGTAATTATCAGGACTGCGTTTATATGTATTCTTTTAAGTAAACGGTATCTTATTCTGAGCGTATCCGATGTGCTGAGAATAAAATTTTGGCAAAATTCGATCTAGTTTAAAATATTTTTATAAGACTTATTTACTGCTGAAATATTTTAGGCAAGAACAGATTATAGAGAGAATCAATAGGCTTTTAATGGTTTCGTTTTTAATAAAAAGGGTTTAGATTTTTTTGATCGAAGCGTATCTTTTTAGGGCTTCCAGATAATAATAATCGGCGTAATCAAGAGGGGTGTCAATTTCTGAATTGTATAAAAATGCACCCACGCTATGTTTCAATATAAAATAACCATTTTCTCCCGGTTTCGCTAAATAAGCATCGGATGATAAGGATTTTAAAATGTCTTCTGCATAATCAAAATATATTTTTCCATCTTTTACTTGTGTGCTTAAATCTAATAAACCAGAAGCAATGACGGCCGCTGCAGAAGCGTCTCTTGGAGCTGGCACATCTGTATCCATTGCGTTGTGAACATCAAAATCCCAAACAGGTACTTTGTCTTTTGGCATGCGAGGATGATTCATGATAAAAGAGGCAATGTTTTTGGCTTGTTTTAAAAATTGAGGATTTTTAGTGTTTGCATAACACATTGTATAACCATATAGTCCCCACGCCTGGCCGCGAGCCCAAGCTGAGTCGTCTGTTACACCTTGATGTGTCATTTTACGTAAAACTTTACCCGTTTGGGGATCATAATCTACAACATGATAGGAACTGTAATCTTTTCTGAAATGATTTTTCATCGTTGTTAAAGCATGGGTACTAGCTGCAGCAGCGTACTTTGGATTCTTAAATTGATTTGCGCTCCAATATAAATACTCTAAATTCATCATGTTGTCTATAATTACAGGATAGTGTAACCAATCCCAAGAACGAATCGTTCCAACTTTAGGATTAAATCGAGCATACAGATTAGCAGCGCCATCTGCTAATACAGGCAGATAAACCCTATCTCCCGTAATTCTGTAGGCATTTCCATAAGAGCAGAAAAGCATAAAACCAACATCATGGGTGTTTTTTATATTTCGAATAGAATCAAGAGCAAGTGTAAATATTTTTGCTTTTTCTGCCAGTACTTTATCCCCGGTTAGCTCATACCCGTACCAGAGCGTGCCGGGAAAAAAACCAGTTGTCCAATCGGTTAATCCTGCTAATCGTATTGTCCCATCAGGATTTATGGAACGTGGATTTTTGCCAGGTTGATAAGTTTCGGCAGCTTTGTTTAATTGTGAATGAATTACTTCTGTTGTATTTTTAAACCATGCTGAAGAGGAGTAATCCCTCATTGACTGAGCGGATAAACTTAACGTTAAAGTTGAAAAGGCTAAAAATAGATGGCAGATTTTTTTCATAGTTTATTCGTTTTATAGTATTCAGTTAAATTGAATGTTTGTAAAGCGAAATTAAACCGGAGTAAGAAAATGGTATTTCAAATTTTATTATAAACGTTTTAAATTTGATTAAGAACCTTGCAAAAGAGGTGTTTTTTTTAAGGAATGCAGCACGAAATAGTTTTCTTCGTTTTTGTGAATTAAAGCTGACAGGTTTTTGAAACCTACCAGCTTTGGTTTTTGTTTTGAGATTTTATCTTGTCCGAAATGAAGGATGGAAAAAAGGTGTAGAATTGGTTTATGGAATTGATTTTTATAACTAGTCCTAAATAAACGATACAGTTTTTTAGATAAAATAATTAGACGGTTACAAGTTTTTCTCGTAGCTGTTTTTATAAGTTCTCATTTTCGTTTTATTGGGCAATGCATCTGATTTGGTGTGAGCATGTAATTTGAATAATGAAGCCTAAAATCATTATAAATACGGATGGTTTCTTTTACTATTTGGGCTGTAATCTTTCTGTTTTTGTGACATCCGTCAATCATAAATACCTGCTTTAAAATTATGATAATCATTTTTGCTACTGCATTTTAATAAGGATCTGGGTTTTGTGTCATACTACATAATACTGTATTTTTTACCAGCTCTTTTTGATATTCATCAGCAATATTGTAGACCTCTATCAGAATGATGGATCAAAGGCAGTTTGTTTTGCATTCTCTGCTTAAGAGCCATCTTTAGTGCTTTTAAACAGCTTTGAGTATTTAGATTTTTAGCAACATAATATTCCATTTTCTTCTTTGAACACGCATCAGTTATCAAACTTAAATAACACAGATTATTTCTTTTTCCAATGTAGGTAAGATCAGAAACCCAAACTTGTTCAGGAGTAGTCATGTATAAGTAAATTAATAAATAGTGGTGATCAAACAAGTTTACCATAAAGGAGCATTATTTTATTCCATCAAAAGGACCATTTATCTATTTATTATCTTCATTTATTAAAAAAGACTTATAAGATAAATTTATTGGATGTAAAATTGTTTTAAAATGAACTAAAAATTTTAAAATAATATGATAGAGTTATACAGAGAACCCAGCTCGCAATTGATTAGAGTGCCATGGCAAGGAATTGTTTTAGATAGAGGTGTTTTAAAAAAAGCAATTAAAAGCTCAAAAGGAGATTTTTTGTTTTCGGAACAAGGGGCTGGTGTGCAGCCACTTGTGATAATTGGAAAACTTTCTGAATTGGTGGATTTCTTTTATATGAATCAAAATGTTTTTATTTCAAACGAAATTAGGACTTTACCTGACATTTATATTGGGATATCTAAATTTATAGAAAAAGAGCGATACGATGGAACTTACCCTGTTAATATTGCAATTAATGCGTTGACCAGGAGTGTTTTAGATTTTATACCGGGAAATAGTATTATTGATGTTTTATCTAATACAGTAACTTTTAGAAATATTTTGAAGGATTTAATAAATAGTAACCATGGAGAAAGACAAACTGATGTCTTGTATTTAAAAATTTCCTACTTGAATGACTTCCAAAATAATGGAAAAAAAATAGGATCTAAGAAAATATCTTTTGAAACCATATTCAGGTATTTACTTGGAATTAATGAAACTCCAGTTTAGCTTTTTTAAATTAAAATAACGCAATAACGCCAATTTCTATACTCCCCAATAAACATTTAATAAATAAAACTATGACACAAGAACAAGAAAAAGAATTGTTGCAAGCGATTTATGATAGAATATTTGATGCTGTTACTTATCAACCGGCAAGCGGATCAAACCCATTTACAGAAGCGGAAACTTTTATTCATTTTTCGAAAAATGCAGCAGTAGATGTTAAATCATTTGCCAATCCCAGAACTCCATCAAATCCTTTGGGAGACTTAAAGGCATCCGAAGAATTTTCAAGAATGGTAGATCAAATTTCTCCATTGGCTATAGAATGGCAAAATTCAAATAATCCACTTTCAA
Organism: Flavobacterium sp. FlaQc-52; assembly: GCF_044007495.1. Taxonomy (NCBI): domain Bacteria; kingdom Pseudomonadati; phylum Bacteroidota; class Flavobacteriia; order Flavobacteriales; family Flavobacteriaceae; genus Flavobacterium; species Flavobacterium sp. FlaQc-52. Next base: position 70,002 of record NZ_JBIPCV010000005.1, read on the forward strand.
AAAATTATGAAGATATAATTCTTAGCGCTAACTCCAACAGTGCTGTGGATACTAAACAAGCAGAAATTTATGATAAAGCCTATAATTATCTTCATCCTTTAAGAGAGGAAAAAAATCCATTTACAGGCGAGGTAGTAATCAACAGAACAAATGGTGAAGATTATGTAAATTATGAGTCTAATATGAACGATTATGTTTCTTCAATAATAATTTATAGAAATACATATAATCTATATTTGGATGATTTAGGATCTAAAGATGATACAATTAGGTTTTCAGCTGATAGAAATTGGCAAGCGAAAGCCCCTATATTAGAAAACAATATTAAGGTCGCGTTTAGAAAATTGGCTGTTGGTAACGCTAAGTACGTTGAACAAGCATTAGCAATTTTAAATACTACGATTAATGATGGAATTAGACAAACTATTCAACGAGCTAGAGAAGCAATTAGTGATGATCAAAAATTTAGTTCTTCTCTGGGATTTTCAGATAAATGGTTGTTTAGCTATCCTTCACCTGCAAATTGGACTGATGAAAATAATCCAAATTTTACAGAATTAAAAATAAGTGGTGGTAATACTAAATTGAGATCAAAATCAACAGAACATAGTTTTAGTGTAGATACTAATGTTAATTATGGTCTTATTAAGGTAAAAGCCAACGCTGAAGGTAGTTTCGAACATTCAACTAGCAGTGCTGACAAAGATAGTGTAGAAATTTCGGCAATGATTGCAAAAGTAAATATACAACGTCCTTGGTTTTCCGAATCTCTATTTCGTTTAAATTATTGGTCCAGCAATCTGTTCAAGAAGGGTGAAATATCTAATGGCAAAATTGACTCAACAAATGCCTCGAATTACATACCAATGTATCCCGTTGCATTCATTGTAGCAAGAGATATTACAATAAAAGCAGATTTTAGTCACGAAGAAGAAGAACATTTTAAAGAATCGATTAAAACTAGTATTTCGGTTGGTTATGGTCCATTTTCTGTTGGTGGAAGTTATGGTTATGGAAGAACAGAAGATAGTTTTGATTCTGATTTTCAAAATGGAGAAATAAAAATTCCAGGTATGCAAATAATTGGTTGGGTAAGTAAAATTGTTCCTTTCTCTCCAAAACTAGATTCAAATAATTAGATGTTTTATTAAAAAGGGAGTTTCCTATTCAATTAACTCCCATTTTGTTCAAATTGTGTTTTGAGCGGAAAGAGGTACATTTTTTATACCATTTTCGATTTAAATAATTAATCTATGGGAAATATATCATCTTTGATTGCTTCTGAATTGTTAAAAAAAATAAATCTAGAACGTGCAAAAGATAAAAAAGCAGTTTTAAAGAATCTTAATAATGAAACTATCGGCCAAACCATTTTACAACTAAATTCGATTCCTTTTGTAATTGAAATTAATCAGTATAAAAATGCTCATTCTAGTGCAAATCCGACAGGAGATTATAGGGCTGCTTATCAGTTTGCACTATTGTCCGATACTATTCCATTACTGTTTCCTACTTATGTAGACAGTCTTAATTCTGTATCTAAAATTTGGGGGAATATTGTTAATAATGCTAATGCATTTTCAAAATATTCACAAGCAGTGTTTGAAAGTGCGCGTAATTCTTATAATTTTTCAAAACTTTCAGGTTTTGGAGGAATTCCAGAAGATTGGTATAATGTGCAAGCTAAACCGTCTGATTGGGTTGAGTTACTTGACAGCGGCTCTAACTTAGTCGAAATAGAGATTGATTTAGCTGATGCGGTCGCTAATTCCGAAGACTTTTTAATTTTGAGTGGGAATGACTCTAATTTATCATGGAAAATATTCGATTCCCATAAAAATTATGCAGAAATACCACTAAATGTAAATTCTAAAATCACAAGAATTTATTTAAAACTTCTTCGCGTTGATTTCTATCGCTCATGGTTAAACTTTGAAATCTTAAATAACAACTCTTGGAAAATTGATGGTTTAGATAAGGGCTATTTTTCAAATGGAAGTTTAATTGGTAATAAAGGTAGTTTTCCATTAATTCCGCAATCTGTTTTAATAGGATCCAGAATTGAAGTTGAAGGAAACTTTGATCCTACGGATAGAGAAATTCTTTCTAGTAATAGAAAAACCTCAGAGAACGTTGTTTGTATGGGAACATTTGTACTAAATAATATAATAGAGAGCCCAAAAAGCGACAATGTTGAAAAAGACACAATAATATTAACGTCTGATGTAAAACAAGTTATAGGCTACATTAGTCGTTTAATTCCAGAAAGTCCACCTTTATCAGGTGAATAGCAAAATATTAATTATCAAGATATGATAAGTAAAATTATTTTAATAAATGAGCAACAAAGAAAACCACCCAACTAACCAGAATGATGATAAATTAGTTACATCGTCAGATGTTCAAAATGAACTTGGTATTTCAACGGAGGTCATCACCGAATTAAATAAACATATTAATAGTATGATTTCTTTTGCAACTTATAATGGTATAACAATTAATCCCCAAGTTAATATCTTAGTCCAAAATAGTAGCATAAACGATTTACTAGAAGCATACAATTTACTATGTACAAATATTTCTCCTGTTACTCCTAAGTCTATAAGATTCTACAAAGAAATAGCTATTGATTGGAAGAATACAAGTTTTCTTAGTCGAATGCCTTTTTCAAAAAATTTATTAATTATATCTTTTCTTTTTCTCATATCTTTTATAGGGATAAGCTGTTCCTCAATGGTCAATATGAAATCACTGGATAGAGGAGTATTGGACAATCATGGAGTCTCTCTTTTATTTAATTTGGGGTATTTAATTTCTATTTCTGGTTTAGGAGTTATGTTTTATTTACTCAGAAGCATAAATTCTTCCATTAGGAAAGTTACGATCATTCCAGAAGATTCAGCTTATTATCCTGTAGTCATTATTTTAGGATTAATGTCTGGTTTATTAATGTCTGAAATTCTTATATTTCCATTTCTAAATGGGAAAACTTCAGATTTGTTGTACAATAAAAGTTTGCTTGCATTATTGGGTGGGTTTTCATCAGATGCAATTTTTAGTATTTTGTACAGTGCAATTAATCAAATGAAAAGAAAATTAGTATTTGAAAATAAATAGCTTAAACGACTCAGAGGTAAAATCTAAAATAAACAAACACAATATGTTATAAACTGTTTGTCTATAAGATTGAATTAATTTTTCATCTTGTATATAAAATTGCCGAGTTATATATTTAGCTTCTGTGTTATTTGATTCTGATAAACATGCATTTCACTTATCATTCTTTCTATTGTTTTGTGAAATAAGTATCTTTAAAAATAGAGCTATTAATCCTAAAGATAAATTCATCGAAATAAGATTGAATATGTTTTTTACTAACGTGAATTGGAACTGTTGTTATTAAAAAAAAATATTTGATGAATAACACATAAACTTCTTTTAAATTCTTTCCATTTTTGCTTTCTTTTTGTTCAATATTTTTTGTAATTGATTCATTGGTTTCTGGAATCAATTTTACTATAAAAAGAAAAAACCTTCAACAAAAGTTGAAGGTTTCAAAAGTTCTGCGGAGGAAGAGGGATTTTAACTGTTGCTTCTTATCCCGCTTTTATACGGCATTTCTAAATGTTTTTTTATCCAGTTAATTATCCGCTTTTGAATATAAAAAACATATGTTTTTGAAATTATACGCTTTTGCATAAAAATAGAAAATATATTTTTTGATGATAGTATTAAGATACTATAAATGCAGCAGTCATTAATTCTTGTTCTGCTCTTGAGATTCCAATTTTTTTAGCAATTTCTTTCCAGCAACTCACAGCTTCAATAACTTCGTTTATGATTTTATCCATTTGGTTGTCATCTAGACGAAAATATTCTCCGACACTTTTGGCAAGATTAAAATCAAGCTCGTTATTATGAGTATCTATATTTAAGGCAAGTCCATCCTTATCTATTGAGGGGTTAATATCATAAGCTGGAGAAAGTATCCATCCTTCGTTAGTTAATATGAAACCATGATTTCTTAGGTGATCATCAGTGTTAGAAACGGCAATATTAAAAACTATCCTGCGCCATAGCTGCTGTAAGTTTTCATTAATTTTTACTCCATAGTTTTGAATAAAATCAGCGATGTCAAGATAGCTTGGCATATTATCTCGAATTGTATCTTCACTATTAGAAGTCATTGTCATTGCCGACGCAAAATGTATTCTTTGTTCTTTTTCCCGATCGAATCGTTTTGTGAAAAAAGTATTGTAATTGCCGGCTATCTTTTCAATCTTGCTTGGCGCCATATTTATTCCAGCTTTAAGAGCTAGTTCATAGGCAAGCATCTCCCATGCTGCCTTATCAATTGTATCATTTTTTGAAGGAAACTTTGCTATCCAAAGTTCCTTATTATCATCAAGAATATTAGCTTTTGGCCGGGCTCCTCCAAGAGAAGAGCCTGGAGCCATTAATATTGAAAGCCATTTTTGGATCTCTTTATCATCATCATTCTCCAGCATTTTTGCAGCGTTCTGCAGTTCACGGACGGAAGACCACGGTGGAGTAGGGCTGGCATTATTATTGTCTAAAAATGGTCCGTCGAGCTCAGTCTTAAAACGCAGTGCTCCCATGCGGCTTTCATCATAAACACCTAGGAGATAATCTATATCATAAAGTGTTTGTGCTTTTTCTCCGTTCTCTTTAGCCTGCTGGTTGGCGCGTCTTTTCATTAATGTTCGCCCCCATGTATCAGGCATACTATCGAGGAAAATGCCAAAGTTTTCTTTATTATTTGGGAATTGTGGACCTGAATAAAACTGAATATCCGGATCAAAAAGTATCTGTTCTTTAGAATTAATCCACATTTTATCGTATTCGAAGCTGAATGATTTCTTGCCTTTGGCAAAATGTGCTGACAGTATGCCTGTTAACTCAGGTTTTTGCATACCCTTCCAATGCGCGTAAACATATATATCAAATTTGTTCTGTGCCATCTCTTCTAATTATAATAACTCTAAGTCCTGCAACTTTCTTCCAAAAACATCATCCGCTGCAAGTTTAAGAAAATCTTCCTGAAGCCCTAAGGCACGAAGTACATTAAAATAAGCACCAATAGCTACACCTGCATTTCCCTGTTCGATAAGGTACAATGTTGATCTTGCAATATCTGCACGCTCAGCTAATTGAACAGTAGTAAGTTTACGTCTTTTTCTTGCCAGTTTAATATTTTCTCCCATTTGTTCCATCATCTCCTGATATTTAGGATAAATGATTTGTTTCTTTCTGTTCATACGTTCAATATTATATTACTGATGTTACTGATGATTGTTATTCCATACAAAATTAACTATTTTGTATGGAATAACAATCATTTGTTGGTTGTTTTATGTTCTTCTTCTTGTTCTTGTTCTTCCCGTTCTCCTTGTTCGATTGTTTTTATAGTACAATGCTATTTCTATATTTTTTTAAACTCAGTATAAGATTAAAAAATATAGAAAACTTAAGTACTCATGAATGAATCTCGGAGTGCTTTATTATCATCTGAAAAATGCAGTAGTTCTTATAGTAAAAGTAAGCTTGCAATTCTTTTCTATGTCTTGATCGATGAAGGTATTTTATTTTTTGATTCAACTGATGCAAAAAAAACAGAATCAGTTTTTAGGAATTTATTGGTTTCTGGAATCAATTTTACTATAAAAAGAAAAAACCTTCAACAGAAGTTGAAGGTTTCAAAAGTTCAGCGGAGAAAGAGGCTCCGAAACCTTTATATTAATCTCAGTAAATTTGTGTGTTTTTAGCTTTTAAATTTATTAGGTACACCTATAGGTACACTATAGTAGAACTCTCAATATTTTCATATTGTAAAGATACTAAAATTATGAATATGGTTTCAGTTTCCTGCTAAAAGAGTAAGAACCTAGTATTTAGATGGCGAGGTGTAAAAATTGAGCTAAATAAAAATAAACAAATCTTTATTCATTATCTCAATAGAATGAAAGCGATTTGATAATTTGTGGCTATATATTTTCTAAAAAAGCATTAACCATTGGGTTAATGTAAATTTACTAAAGTATGCATTATAAAAGGAATTTAGTATTTGAATAATGTTCAATCTTCTTGTAACCGGTTTTTGCTTTTTCGAGTAGTAGGAATTAAAGTTAGACACCTGATTATGGATTAAAATATACTATATTAGCGTAGCTAAAATAATTATCTTTAAATTAATCTTTGGAATATATTTTTACATATTTGGATTTTAATGCAACGACACCTGTTGATGATCGTGTAGTTAATGTTATTACTTCTCATCTCACTGAGGTGTATGGCAATGCTTCAAGTCTATACAATTTTGGAAACAAAGCGAAGCTTGTTGTTGATAGAGCAAAGATTAGCACAGCCAATGTGATTGGTTCTGATCAAAATGAGATTTATTTTACTTCCGGAGCTACTGAAAGCATTAATTTAGCCTTAAAGGGGTTAGCCTTGCACCCAAGTAATACTAAGAAACATATTATTACCTGTACGACAGAGCATAAAGCAGTTTTAGAGACTTGCCACTATCTTGAAACTATCGGATTTGATATTACTTATTTGCCTGTAGATAACAATGGAGTAATTGACTTAGGTCTATTAAAGACAAGTATTAATGAAGATACCCTTTTGGTATGTATAATGTGGGTGAATAATGAAACTGGAGTTATACATCCAATAAGGGAAATTGGGGAAATAACAAAAGATAGAGGAGTCTACTTTGTTTGTGATGGAACACAAGGAGTTGGTAAATTGGAATTAGATGTAATCGAAACTAATATTGATATACTTTGCTTCTCCGGTCATAAAGTATATGCTCCAAAAGGAATCGGGGGGATATATATTAATGATGGCTTATTTAAACAAAATAAGCTTCAACCTCAAATTCATGGGGGAGGACAGGAAAATGGCTTAAGGAGCGGAACTTATAATGTCCCATTGATAGCCGGCCTCGGAAAAGCATACGAAATTGCTGTTGATGAGATGCAAGGAAATAGGATGCAAATTGATAAACTTAGAGATTTTATAGAAAATGAATTATTAGAAATAAAAGGAGCTTTTATCAACAGTAAGGACACACTAAGAATATATAATACAGTTAACGTTTGTATTCCAGGATTTGAAACTGAAATCTTCATAGGAATGAATAAGGATATTGCCGTAAGTAATGGTTCAGCTTGCAGCTCGGCGTTGATCCAACCATCACATGTATTATTGGCAATGGGACTCAGTAATGATGAAGCGATGAACAGTTTGCGAATTTCTATGGGTAAAGATACTACGTTTGGAGAATTACAAATTCTTATAAAACGAATAAAGGATTTTATGAATTACTAATTAAACCATACCTCCACTTATGCTTAAAACTTTATTTGAATCCCTATATCAATGTGAAACGGAAGCTGATATTGATGCGTTAATATCCTCAAATTCGTATTTAAGCAATACAGCAAATTGGTCTCCAATCGGACAAAATGAGTCGAACTTCAGTATTATTGAGAATCAACAATCCAACCCTATAGCGGCATTAGTTGAAAAGGTTACTAATTCCATCGATGCCATATTAATGAAGAAGTGCCTAGAATCGGGACTAGACCCAAAAGGGAAGGAAGTACCAAAATTTATGGATTCGGCGATTGACTTATTTTTTCCGGACAATAAAAATTGGGATTTGAATACGTTCAGGAGAAATCAGGCAGAGAATATTCAAATTATAGCGAATGGGCCCCGTAAGGAGAGCTCTGTAATTATATATGATAATGGAGAAGGCCAGCACCCAGAAGATTTTGAGAGTACTTTTCTTTCCCTAATGCGTGGTAACAAAAACGAAATTCATTTTGTACAAGGGAAATATAATATGGGTGGAAGTGGTGCTATAGTGTTCTGTGGTACCAAAGGATATCAACTAATTGGATCTAAAAGATTTGACGGACTAGGTAAATTTGGATTTACATTGGTTCGTGAACATCCGCTGTCAAAAGACGAATTGGAAACTAAAAAGAATACATGGTATGAATATCTAAAAATTGATGGAGGAGTTCCAGCATTTGACATTGCTGAACTTGAACTAAAGTTATTTAATCGAAAATTCAAAACCGGGTCTATTATTAAAATGTATTCTTACCAGATGAGGGGGATTTCAGGTTTCGCCCAAGATTTAAACCAGAGCCTGAATGAATTTCTGTTTAAACCGGTTTTGCCTGTTTTTACTATCGATACAAAGGAAAGGTATCCAAATAATAAAGTTTTAGAGACAACAGTTTATGGATTGCAACGTCGTCTAGAAGAAGAAAAAGATTATGTAGAAGACTGGTTTTCGGAAGAATATGAAGATACTCTTTTCGGAAAAATGAAAGTGACATGTTATGTTTTCAAAGGTAAACAAGATAATAAAACTGTAAAAGAAACAAAAGCTGATATACAACGCAGATTCTTTAAAAATAATATGTCCGTATTATTTTCAATGAATGGACAGGTGCATGGTCATTATACTTCGGAGTTTATTACACGAAGCTTAAAATATAATCTATTGAAAGACTCCCTGCTTATAAATGTTGACTGCACTAAGATGAAGTATGAGTTTAGAAAAGATCTATTCATGGCTTCCCGAGATCGGTTAAAAGATGGTACCAAGGCAGAAGAGTTAAGAAGTTATCTTAGAAATAAGCTAACCAAATCTAAGCTTGATGATATTAATAAAAGAAGGAAGGATTCTATTGGATTAGAGAGTGAAGATACTTCTGAACTAATTAAAAGCTTTGCTAAGAACCTTTCCAAGGACAGTGATCTTTTTAAATTGATACAAAACACCTTAAAACTAGAGGAGAAGGCAAAAGAGAAACCAGAAAAGAAAGAGTCCAAAGGAAATTCCGAAAGGCAAGAAAAACCGTTTAAGCCAGAGCGTTTCCCCAGCTTTTTTAAATTACAGCACAAAGCTAACAGCCTTATTCCTGTGCCTGTAGGAGGTGAAAAAACATTAAGGTTTGAAACTGACGTTGAAGATCATTATTTTGATCGAACGGAAGACCCAGGAGATCTTCAAATAGCGGTGTTGAAAGTTAAGCGGAATGAAAGCAAAGGTGGAGACCTTGAGGGCAATGAAAAAGAACCTGGCGAATTAATTAATATTATAAAATCAAGTCCAGACAAGGGTACTATAAAAATTACACTTAATCCTGATATTGAATTAAGGCAAGGTGACGAGATAGAAATCGAGGCAACTCTAAAAGGTGCAGGAGATGACTACTTTACTGAAGTTGTATTCCTGAAAATTGTGGATCAAGAACAAAAAAAGGAAACGGTACCAAAAGAAGAGGAAGATTTTAGCAATATAGGTCTTCCAGAATTAGTAAAAATCACTAAAGACCAGTGGGAAGAATTTGAAAGCCAAATAGGACTCCCTATGGGTTACGATACGGTAATTAGCCCTATAGCCTCTGGAGATATATTGGAAAAAATATATATTAATCTAGACAGTAATGTCTATTTAAATTATCGAAAGAAACTTAAAAATGAAAACCAGATAATTGTATCCCAAAAAAGATACGTTGCTTCGGTTTATTTCCACTCCCTATTCCTTTATATGATTACTAAAAAGAAAAATTATAGGCTTACTCTGGACAGTGATGATAAAGCAGAAGTAACTATTGATGATTACATTAGAGATGTATTCGATAGTTATTACTCTGATTTTTTACTGAATTTTGGCATGGAACAGCTAATGGGAAGTTTAGAAGATTAATGAAAATAATAGATTACATAGATAAAATTGCAGGAGAAATAGGTTTAGAAACTCAACATAAAAGTGATGAAAGAATTTCGCTATGGACTAGTCCTTATCTTGGTATTTCATTGATTGTTGAATGTGATGAAGAAGAAAATATAATTTTTTACTATTCTCAAAGAACTACTTCGTGGGTATATAATGGTGAAAGAACTGATCTGCATGATATAATTCCAATTATATTCGCTTTGTTCATTAAGCGACTAAATATCTGTAGTTTATATTTTACGGATGTGCATAACCCAGCTACTGGAGCAGATGATGAAATATATTCTAAATATTTAACCCCATTTCAAATCAATAATAATTTTGCCAATAAAAAAAGTGAACAATATTTAAAATTTATTGATGAATTGATTAGTAGTTTAATGGCGTTTGAGAATTTTTTCTGGTCGTGTTTTCCTGGATGTCCATGCGAAAATTGTAGAAAGAAACTTGGTTATGACTTCGAATACAATTGGGAAATTGAAGAAAATAGGTTGCAAAATGTCATGACCTCAATTAATAGTTCTGGAGAGCAAGTTAGTTATTGTGAAAGAACACTACCAAATTGGTTTTATTTTAGAGACTTTAAGAGAAAAATTTCTTTAATTCAGAGTAAAGATTTACATCCTTTTATTGAAAGTATAAGTAAAAACAGCAAAGCGACGAGTCTTAATTCAATAAGCGGAAAGCTATATATTGAAGAACAATGTCATCATTACTTAGGCAACTTCAAGAATCGAGAAATTAAAGACACTTTCAAAAAACTTGGAGATAAACATAAAAGCACTATTTTTTTTGAAAATCGAATTATTGCTATTGGAGATGAATACATTCTTTCTTTTAATTACAATTGTGGCTATCATAAATTTCAAGATGAAAAGACTAAATTGAAAATTAGGCATGAAAAAGAATATAAAATTCTATTTAAACCTTCTGAATTAGAATGGGCGGAAAAAATAGATGATTCAAGATTTGAAGACTTAATAAAAGATTTGTTAGAAAGAGAGCCTGAAGTAACTAGAGTGAGAAAAACAGCTCATACAAGAGAACGGGATGGAGGTGTTGATTTAATTGTTGATTGGAAAGTTCCTAAAATAAAAATGTATACTGGTGATGTAAATCCTTATCAGACGCTAAAAATTATCGTTCAATGTAAAGCATATAAAGATGGAGTTAGCAAATCAAAGGTTACAGATATTAGAGACACTATTGAATTCAGAAACTATGATGGCTATTTTTTAGTTGTATCGAGTTATCTTACAAAATCATTATCTGATTATTTAGATAAATTACGAACAGAAAATAAATTTTGGATTGAATGGTGGAGTAGAGGTGAAATTGAAAAACGACTTATTAATCACAAAGATTTAATTTTAAAATATAATGATATAATAAAAGTCAAAGAGTAGAATTCTACAACACTACTCTTTAAAAATTATTATCATATTATGATACAGAAAATGATAATGAATTAATTTTCATCGCACCTAAATCTAATAGTACAGGACTTAGCACTTTAAAATAATTGATATGTTTTATTACATCATCATATGAAGGCCAAGTAAATGAACCTCCACTTGGATGAGCGACTTGATTCCTTAAATTCATAAATTCATCTAAATATTTTCTTGCTTGAGAAGTAGCATTTGTAGAATCAGCTGTTTCAAAAAATGTACGTATGGCTAGTTGTTGCCCGATATCGCTCCAAATATTACTAATGGATATTTTTGAAAATAAATCATTTAAAATGTCTGAACGCATATTACCTTCAGTTATTGATAAACATTGGTGATTTATCGTTCCAAAATCATTACCTATTACATTTTTAAATAAATTTTCAATAAATGTTTTTTGCATAATATCTCCATATCCAAATTTTCTTGGAGAAGCTATAACAAGAGATGTATCTTGAACTATTGAGCTTTGAAACTTTGACGGAAGGCTACTATAATCAGGATGTTTTTGAGCAAATTGGATAGCGAACTCTTCAAAAATTGTTTTAACATAGTCTTCAAATCTTCCTCCGATATACAAAATGAAAATCCCTGGAATTTTAGCCATTCCATTTCTAGCAGTATCTACTAAGGGATGAAGTTCTAAAGCTTTATCTAAAAAAGTTGATGAAATTGGTTCAGTAGGTTGTTCAATAGTTCTTAGCTCTTCCAAAGTTCGAAGTACTGAAAATGTATTACTTATATCATCTAAATCTCTATGAAAATCGTCTAAATAATGTCTCATATTGATCCAGTTAAAATATTTTTAAACTGATCAACTCTAAACTTGATGTTCTCAATAGAATTACCTTTAGTAATTATTTTTTCATAATTATCTTCATCATTTAAAATTTTCAGAAAATTAGTTTTTATAGTTTCTGTATCTTGAATAGTACTTTTATCTACTTGCCAATAAGCTACTACTAATGCATCATAAATATTTCTTGCCTTTTGAGGAGGGGATAAAACAGGGTTTTTAATAGATTCATTTCCGAAAGTTTCATAAATAAATTTTATAGCATCATTAAACTTATCTTCCATTTCTGCACTCGTTGTAGTATCTAAATTTTTATACTTTTTCATAGTACCATCCAAAATGAATTTCATTGAACCATCTGAAATACCATCATTATAGACTTCTTGAATACCAAAAGTGCGTAAAACCAATTCACAATCCATCATGCTTTTATAAATTGGATTATTTATCAATGCTTTCTCAGCTCTTGATTTTTGTGGCTCAATATCACTAGGACTGGGATTTGGAATTCCCCAAATTAATCTAAAAAGAGGATTTCCTGATAGTTTATCGAGTAAATCATTAAAAGAACCAGCAAATATTGCGTTCCTTAGTTCTTGAGCATTTAATTTTACTCCTCCTGTATTTAATCTATCAAATAAAAGCATTCTGACATCTATTTCATCAAATCCTTGTGATTCAGCCATCAGAATAGTAGCAGAAATTGATCTCCGCAGTAATAATCTTTGATCTTCTGCTGTTAAATCTGAAAACTTAGAACCATTCAAATGATTATAATAGCTTAATTTTCTTAAACGAAATTTGTCTGAGAAAAAGTCTTGAATAGCTTCTAACCGTTGTCTTCCATCAACAACTTCATATGAATGAAAGTCTTTTTCATATAAGAATATAGGAGGAATAGGAATATTTAAAAGAAAAGATTCTATTAATAAGGATTTTTGAAGAGTACTCCATCTTGACCTTCTCTGATAGTGGGGACCTAAAACAATAGTTTTATCAATACTTTGATTAAGATAGTCAAGGTTATAATCTTGATTAGTTCTTATAACCCTTAATTGCTTTTCTCTGTTATTCGTTACTTGTGGATTAGTTAATTCGGAATCTTCTTCTTCCCATGAATTAATTTCGTCGTCATTCCAATCGTTGTCCTCTTCAATTTCTTGTATATTCATAATGGTTATTTATTGGTTAAATAGCTTTTGAAAGCTCTTGTCTTAGAACCTCAAAAAAGATAAAAAGCTATTGCAATTTAATATTTTTTAATTATTGAGACCTCTTTTTTTATTAGATTTTGGTTTGGAATATCTAAAGGAAAGTTTAAGATTAAAATAGTCTAACATTGACTATCCAATTATGCACTCTTGATTTATTTTTTGAAATAATGGAATTATTGTTGAAACATTATTGAATCTTCTAAGTTTACTATGGTGCAGCATTTTTCTTACGATCCAAAAAACTCTTTCATTTTCTCTATTAAAGTCATGGAAATTAATATTTCCAATAGGAGCATTATATTGGAAAATATACCAAAAAACTTTACCTAGTTGAAAAATATCTGATTGATGATCAATTTTACAATCATAACTATATTTAAAGCCTTTCTTTTCACTTAAATACTTATTCATAACTTCGGGGGAAGCCCACCCACGAGGACCAATGAATTTCCCCTCTTCATTAAATTTATAATGAAGTTCTTTCCCATCAACTAAGCCTAAATCACCAAGCTTCCATTTTCCATTTGCGAAGAAAATATTGTCAGGTTTAATGTCTCGATGATAAAAGATAGCATTGTCTAGTTGGTTTATACCATCAAGTAACTCTAAACAGAATAAAACTTTATTTTCAAATAGAAGGTCATCATGTTTTTCTTCGACATATGATTTTAAATCATAATCAGCAACTTCCATTGAATAAAATAAATAATGATTATTATTTATTTCACATTCACCGAAATCATAAACCTCAATAACATTTTCATTTTTTAATTCCTTGCATTTATTTAAAGCATCTATTTCATTAAAAAAACGTTTATGCGTAGGAGTATATTCATTTGTTACGTTACCTTTAAGTTGCTTTTTCCTAAATGAAAATTTTAATATTTTTAAAATTGCTATCGGTTGAATATCATCATAAGTTTCTGCATCGGCAGCTTCATCAATAGAATAAAGTTTTAAAATAATTGAGTTCCCACCTTTGTTTCCATTGTTCGATAAATTATTAAATAAATATTCCTTATTATTAATATTAATTATATTATTCTTAATATTCTCGAAATCAATATTTAAAATATCCGCATTGAATTTGGTTTTCACAATTTTAATATAATCTGGAAATTTTACTAAATTCATAAAGATTAATTATTTAATAGCTCTACATCAATTAGAAGATATTCGTACATTGATTTCAATTCAATTTTGTCTTCCGTAAAGAGATTACTTAAATATGTTAACACACTTAGCAAATTGGGATTCTTTTCAATATTTTCAAAATCCACCTTGTTTAGAAGTATAGATTCCCAAAACAACAATCTTTCTTCTCTTGCCTTTTTTGAATTACTTTGTGAAACACAATTAATAGCGTAATTTTTCAAGGCTTCACTTTCCTCATTTGTAGGCCTAATAAACTGATTACCATCGCTGTCCTTATGATTTAAAAAAAGTAAAATTTTATATTGATAATCTAAAAGATCATTCGGAAGTTGATTATATTTATTTAAATAGCCAAAGATTGTATAGAAATCATTTTTTTGCTTATATCTAGTTTTGTTTATTGGATAAATATCATTCCATCTTGACAAAGTATTTATAATCTTTTCAAATGAATTAAGTAGAGAATTGTATTCATCTTCATTAATATCTTTCGAAAACAGCTCTTTTTCAATATATATTTTCTTATCTCTTATTCCTTCAAGTCCTGTATTTATTTGATTTTTTTTATCTTCATCATATTTGAAAAGATAGCCAAGAAGTTCCTGGATAAAATCCCTATCATTAAATCTACTCACCGTTTTGTCACTGAATAGATCAAGATTAATCAATGATTGATTATTTGATAATTCTTCAGCTAACTTTAAGAATAATGTATCACTATAGTATGCTTTTTGTCTTTCTGGATCATTAAGGTTGATACCTTTTTTGTTAATAAAATAATAGACTTCCCTTATCTGTTCGTCACTTATTTCATATATGTAAGCAACTTGTATGATATAATTTAGAAAAATTTCATTATCACATAAATCAATATTGTCTTTAGAGGTTATTTTTATATCACCTTTATTATGCTTTATTATAGTTCTTGATCTTTGTTGCCCGTCTACCATTTCCATTTGGCCATTACTAAGGACTCTTATGAATAGATTAGGTAAGGGGTATCCTTTAGAAATAGTGTTTATCAAAGCTTTTTGATCAGGTAAAGACCAAATAAAACCTCTTTGGTAAGAAGGTGATAAATTTATTTTCTCTGATATGGATAATTCTAATAATTCACGTATTGTGATTGTAGAGTATTTATAATGCATATTTCATTCTTTATATAAAACAACTAGCACAACCTTCTCCTTCAGCATCATCCAAAATATCCAAAAGATAAGGTGATTGTTGTTTTGATTTTTTTCGTTCTTTACGTTTAATGTATTCTTCTTTTATCTTTTCAATTCGCTCTGGTTGAACCAATTCTGCTAAAGATTCGTCTTGTATCCAAGTGTAACCTTCTTTTTCGTATTCCATTGCTTTTAAAAACAAATCAGGATGTTGCTCATACAACCAGATCCATTCTATTTTCTGCTGATAAAAACAAAAGAAACATCCTGAACGACTTCGGGCATAAGTAGATTTTTTACCATTTACTTCAAACTCAATGGCTTTATAATATGCTGGAACACCTACACCGGATTCTTCTAAAATTTTAAAAATATCATCCCTAACTAATATCTCTTCATTATTAATCAGAGGAAATTCACTTTCTTTTGAAAGTGGGTAGTCCGTTATCTGTAAAAATTGAAATACAGCTTGATTGTATATTGCAATTCCTAAATCTAAAAGACGATTCAATTTTTGGGTTTGGCTGAAATTGATAGAAATCTCTTCATTAATAACTTCAAAAATACGCTCTCTTTTTTCTCCTAAATTTAATGCTTCATAATATTTTAAGACATTATTAATATTAGTGTTTGATAGAAATTTAGTTGTAACATCTTCACTAAAGATATTTTTTCTGAACGGAAAAATAGACTGAATATTTGACTTCTTAGATATGTATCCTTCTCTGTCTTCGTCACCTCTGATTCCAACATAAGAAATCACTAGATCATCACCGACAAATTTCTCGAAAGGTTCTAATTTTAATTTTTTTGTACACCACCTTGACATAGATCCTGGCAAGAAGCCGTTATACATCTTTATATAATGATCAAAAGGATTTAATGTATCATCTGAAAGAGAAGGTAGTTTTATAATTTCTTTTCCTAGAAAATTTTCAAGATTCTCAATTAAATCATAAGTATCTTGGAGTTCTTTTCCTGTATCTGATGTATAATATTCAATATCTAATTCAGGATAATTCTGCTTCATATAAATAGCTAAAGCAGCACTATCCTTGCCCCCAGATATCCCTAACACGTGTCTTACTTTACCCATTATAGTAAATTTTTTAAAACAGCAGTGATTGCCGCTATGTCTATACTTTTATCTTTTGATAAAAGGGCCTTTATATCTCCTTCAAGTTTCTCTACTTGCTTACTTTTACTCTTCGGCAAGCGTATAACTTTATTTGCCATTTCTTCTCCAAAAGAATTTATCTGCACATCTAGTGCTATCTCTTTGTCTTCATCAAACTTACTTTTTGAGATTCTGTTTAAGCTATCTAAACTGAGAATCATTTCTGCAAATTTGTCGTATAACATCAATTCATCTTCATCTTTAAATTTTTCAAGTGATCTACCGATTAAAGATTGGGCTAGCGAACTTAACCATGCTTTTTTATCTTCAATTTGAGAATCTATTCTCTGCACAAAAGATTTTTGACTATTCAGTAATAAATGACGGTGCAGGCTCTTATACCTGCTTTGGAATTTAATTTTGTATTCTTCAAAAACTAATGGCTTATCAAAATATTTATCTTGCAGAAAAATTTCAAAGCGATTAATGAGTTCATCAAAGCTATTACGGACTTCTCTAATAGAGTCCTGTAATTGGACAATAAAATGCTGTAACTCGGCTCTATCTTTTTGTATTTTAGAAACAGAACACCCTAAAGCAGTCGGAAAATCTTCAAAGAATGATTGTTCCGGATCTTTTGAATTGGCAATGGCTTCCCGAATAGCGATACTTTCCTTTGATAAACGCTTTGTTTGTTTTGAGTAATCAGGCAGTCCTTTGTAAAAAACTAAAAATGGTTTTATCGTTTCGATGAATGTTTGTGCATTCCCGTTTTGATTCAAATCAATATTTAGGAATTTGCGGTAACTATTAAAAATATCCAGTTTTACACCTTCTAAAGCAAATGATTTCACGTCGAAGTCTTCTGGTATTTTAGCCAACCTTTCTAAAATATCTTCATTAATTACTGGAGTATAAATATTTTCATTAAATAATGCGTACTCGTCTCTCTTAATAAAAAGAAAAGTAGGAACCCAAAAATCTATGAAGCCTTGTTTTAATTTAAAAGGTTTATTACTTAGAATTTCTATAAATTCAGTAACATTTCTTTTTGAAAGTTTAGCGCTATTTAAAAATTCTACTGACGCCAACCATAAATCATAAAAGCCATTCTCATTATGAGGTTCAATTATATTGGATGATTCATCATCACATAATTTGATGCCGTTATTTTCTAAAAGAGATAGATAAATAGTCTTCTCTGGTGGAAATTTATCAGTTGAAAACCCTAATTGAGGAACATCCCATTCATTTGCCAGAGCTTTAAAATAATTCCTTTTTGCAGTATGAATTGATGTAGAAATTTTATGCTTGTTCACCAACTCATTATTAAAGTATGGTGTTCTATTATAAACTGTCTGACAAATTTCTGAAAGAAATACATTAAACTCTTTTTGGGATTTTAATTCTTTTAGGTCTCCATTGAAGACCCATAATACGGAAGCATTATCCCCAAAAAGACTATTTAGTATTTTATGATTTAATAGGTTACGTTGATGTAGAATAATATTTTTAAGTTCAGTAACGGCTACTTTATCATCTGGGTTTTCTTCTATTACTTTTCTTGTCTTTTCAATTTCAAACAATAAATCCCTAATCTCTTTGGATTTCAAATAGTAACAATACAGTATTGCTTCTTGATTAGCAGAAGAAGCTTCTTGAATATCTCTTAAAATGTTTTTCTCATTAAATACTAAATTGATAAATCCGTCAACATCTCCAACAGGTTTTGTTGAAATTGGCTGAGAAGATATTTTATATTCAAATAAACGAGGTGTACCAGTTTCAAACATTGCTCTTTTAGCAAGTACAGGTGCTAACGAATAATTTTTATTTAGTAAAGTTACTACGTCTGTAATATCATCAATCTTATTACCAGCCTCGTATAGAGCTGTAGGGATATCTAAATCCGTTCCTTCAAAAAGAATGTATCTGTTGTTATAATTTCTATAAAGAATTACTTTCTTAATCTCTAAATCCTCGATTAATTTTTCGGTATTTTCTAAGCCTAGACTCTTTTGAGAATACTCTATTAAAAAGTCGCGATTGATATACGAACCTGCTTGTGCATAAATAGACAGTAAGCCTATTGTTTTAATTAACTTTTCATAATCCGAAAGGTTTTTATCAAATAATGATTCAACTTTTTCTAAAGAAGTTCTAATGGATTTCCACGCACTAAAATCGGGATTGTACCTAGAATTTAGAAAAGAAAAATAGTTATGTATCAAAAAATCATAGACTTCAGCAATCGAATAAAAACTATCATTTAATATACTGTGCTGGTATAATCCAGTATGATCTGTTGATTCTAAAAAAGAAAATAATGAGCGTTCATTCTGACCATATTTTTGCAACGACAATGTTAGTACATAAGCTGAAATTGAATCCAGTGGATATAATTTCTTAGCTATACTTTTTATATAATCTTCATTTATATTAAATGCTTTTGATAAAGACAATATTTCTACCAAATCATTTATTTGTTTTTCCTTTTTAAAAGTTGATTGTTTTTCTTCAATATATTCTGAAGCAAGTAACAATAATTGTTCAACTGGTTCATTAAAAGTAATTTCTTTGAATCTTCCTTTTACTTTTGTCCATTCTTGTCTTTGAGAAGTTTCTAAATGAATAGCATATGCATCAAAATTTTGATGCACTGTTGTCAATAACACAATGTTATTATCCGAATTATTAACAAACTCCGCTAATTGTTGAATAAAATAAAGCTCTTTTTCTGGTTCATTTTGAGAAGCATATTCTAAAAATTTCCCAAACTCATCTATCACAATGAATAGAAGTGGATTTTTGTTCCCTAAATCGTAATAACGATTATATATTTCTGAGAAAATGTTTTCAGTTACAGTCTTTTCATTGCTAATTCCGAGACTATCAATTAATGAATCCCTAAGAGACTTATATTCGCCTATAACTTTAATAAACTCTAGTTTAGGATTGGAGAGCATATTTAATCCAAAATAAGATTTTTTTGCTTTTAGTGTTTGCTCTATCGCCCAAAGAAAAGAACTCTTACCAGTTCCATATGATCCAATTATATTGAAAGATCTGATACCTTGCTTAAAATCATTACTTATTTGATTGCTAATGCGAATGGCATTTGGAGTAGGGATATATTTTAACTCCCTATCCGTATCACGGATAATATTGGTCGATGTAGTGAACTTACCTGCCATAATAATGATTTAGAACATCAAACTTATTAGGTTTTGATGTAAATTGTAATTCTTTGATAGCGGCATGATCACTTAATGTAATACCATAATCTCTAAATGCCGGATTTTTGGAAACAGATTCCAATTTTTCCATTAAAGCATTTTTAGTGATAGCAAAAACAGATCCTGCCTGATTTCTCTCTTGAAATAAAGTGTTTAAACTGATTGAATTTTGGAAATTATCACTATCTAAAATTGTATATAAGAGAATCTCTTCAGGAAGAGAATTTCGATGCCCATTTGGTATTGAAAAAAAAGCAACAACACCAACATCTTCTATTTTCCTCTTCTCTTCTTGTATAAAATTTAAATCAGTCAATAGTCCAGAAAAGGTATCTTCTTTATCCTTAACTTGTTCCGTAGTTCTGATATACATCTTTGTCAGTACGTCGAAATCAGTGCTAACGGTTTTTTTATTAAACTGCGAAAATCCAAATTCGGTGTTTTTTCTTTCTGCAAAAGACAAGAAGTTATCTTTTGTAAACTCAATCTTTTCTTTTCTTAAATCATTAAAAATTAAATTGTAAATTGAAGCGTGTCCTATAGCAACTAATTGATAATGTAATAACCATAAAGTTGCCTCATCTTCCAAATAAGGATCTTGTCCGTCAACAGAAAAAATGTAATCAGCTATATCAGTTGTATTACCTTCTTTATCTATCAATCCAAAAGCTTTCATCCAAAAGTAGATTGCAGATACCATATTTTTACCTACACCTAATATTACCACTGATTCACTATCTGTGAATTTATTTCCATTTTTCACAAAATCATAGCCTTTTTTTAGCCACAATTGTCTACAATGAAACGTATCGTGGCCTGAAAAAGTTAATTTATTATATGTGTTATTGGTTATCGCTTCAACCATAAATAATTGCTTTGTTTTAATACACAAATTAACAAAATATAATCGTTAAAAACGAGTTTCAGAAACCAATTTCGCAAGATATAAAATATATTGTTTTGTTGCATCTAAGAATAAGATTTAAATTTATTCAATTCATTAACACTTAAGTTTATTGTGCTATTTGAACTGATACTAATAAACGGTGGTTAAGGATAGCCTTAGGTTGTTCACTATTAAATTTTTTGTAGTACTAAAAGCAGTAATAAAAAAGAGCGCCCGCTTGTGTGAACTGCCGAAAAGGCAAAGTTCTGCACAAGTGGGCGCATCCGCTTAGAACGTCTCGCAATTGTCCCGACGCAGGAAGAGCAATTGCGGGGCGGCGGGCATCAGCCCGCCAATATAGGCTCTGATTTAAAATTACTCAGATTTAAAAAGAACCCCCTATACTCTGTCATACCCTCACGAAACAGCTTCCATAGTAAAGATGCACCCATACTGGCTAATGTAGCATTGATAAACAAATCCTGTTTTTCCAAACTTTCAGCAAGGGAACAACTCGGTTCATTATTATCGGACTGCGCTTCTAAGAGTTCTTTAAATTCATGTGTTATCATTGGCAAAGTTGCAACTGTCCTGTATAGTTTGGAAGTGGGTTGTCTGATTTCTCCAATAGTAGACAATAGTGCTTGTCCTGTATTTCGGGCGTTGCCCATGTCAAGCCAATACAATGATTTATTGCGTTCCCTGCTATTATTTTCTGCATAGTCTTTTAACACCTGCGCAATGTCAAAACGTGCCGATACGGTATCGACACAACTGATATGAATGTTTGCCTTTCCACGATTGGGCAAGGATTTAAGATTAGCGATCGAGAACTTTTCTGTTACGGCTTTCCAATTCGTGCCAAAAAAGCGATTGGTTCGATTAATGAGTGCTACCGCTTTGTATAGTCCTACCTCAGCATCAGCAAAGAGTTGTCGCCCCTGATTGGCTGTAGTTATGCTATCATCGTCATATAAATTAACCTGTAGACCAGTATGCCCTAAAGCGATAAGGCTGTGGTTCATTCTTGCGAGTTCTGTAAGCATCCTGCTTCCTGTTCCCCCTGCGCCAATAAGGTTTATCGTTATGGGGTTGGTGGGATTTATGAGATAGTTGTCTGTATAATGCATGGGTTTTAAAGTGTTCATAATAGTAGTTTTTTAAGGGTTAGACCATTTTTGACAAGGACTTTGATGAGGAACTTTTTTCGTGTATTCACAAGACTTTGCCATAGTTGTATGATGTTTGTTTTTACGGGGCTTTTTTCGGTAATCAAGTGGCTGAAATAACTGTTAAAAAAATACTGTTCCCATAGGTCAATAAATTCTTCCAAGAGACAGTCTGGTTTTATATTGACCGATACCGTCCCCATACAAACCCTGCCATCGGGGTACAGATTAAAAAAAGGGGCATGATATAGGGGAGTAGCTTCTGTGATATCGGTAGTTTCCTCTAAGGCGTAAATCCAAAGCGTACTTTTAGATGCTTTCCAAAGTAAAGGCGGTAGGGATGCTTTGCCGTTTGGAATCCCCAGGCTATCGACAAAAAACAAATCCACCCTTTGTGCAGGGGTATACCAAAGCGCATACCCATCGTGGTCAGGATTTATGTATAACACCTTTTTAGGAAGCAGTCCCAAAGGCTTTAGAAAATTTCGTTTGAGTTCTTCACAGGTATCTAAGGCATTAGCAAGCTGTGTACTTTCTTTTAAACTTAGTGGATGGGCATTGATAGGATAACCATTTTTGTCCATGTCGTAGCTTTCTACATAAATACTTTTATCAGACGAATTTTTCTGATATATGACTAAGGCTTTTACAGGGTTGTATACTGTTCCGAACGCTGCTGTTATATCTTTCATGGTATAGTGTTTAAAAGAGTACACAATTCATTTATCAAAGGAAAAATTCGGTATTCAAAACTAAGTCCTTCTTTTGACGGACTACTTTGGCTATCATAAATCTGCTGTAAGAAAGGCTCTTCCATTTCTCCGGATTCATTAAATTCATCATTGATAACACGGGCGATATTGTCATATAATTCCCCATCGTTATCCGCAATGAAAGAGATATACTGTTCTGCCCTTATTATGTACTGGTCATTATCAAAATCCTGATTCATGGTATTTCTAAAAATGTTGGTATCGGGGTAATCAGTAAACAGGTCAAACGCTTTTTGCGCAACGCTTAGACAGTCCTTATCAAAAGAAGATTTCTGCTTATAATTCTCAATACGCTGTTTAAATACATTCAGATGATAGGGATTGTATATTTTTCGTAGTATCACTTCTCCATAGTGGTTTGCCTTATTAAATTCTGTGAGATTGCAATTTGCAGTATCATTTTCTTCACTTTCCAAATCATCTATCATCCATTCTTCCATGCATTCGTAGTGATAGAACAGATAGGTATGGTTCTCCCTGTAATAAGGTATTGCTACGATATGGTAGAGATAGGCAAATACGGATAATAATAGTTCGCCCGCCTTTTTTTGTTTTTTGTCCTGCAATAATCGGTATAAAGGCAACACAGGAATGTAATACAAGGTCGTGCCAGTATTGTAACTATGATTGGTTGCCAGTTTTACTATCCCATCCTCGTCCTGTAGTATGATGATTTCTATGTCCTGTCCTGATTTATTAAGTTGTTTTTGAGCGTACTGCTGTGCCAACAAGATGTCATTCGGATAGGGTTGGGGTTCTGTTTTTGTCTGCTCCAATGCGTATACTCCTGACAGGATAGACAACGAACCAAAAAAATCCTTTTGGGTCTGTTTAGCGTTTGGTACATTTTTGGCAATCTCGCATAAGGGGAGAAACTGCCGTTTTAAAAAATCATTGGCAGGAGTTCCAAAGGAACTGAAACAGGCTTGTTGTTTTTTAGCTGTTGCGCATCGGGCAGACGGTTGGAATTTTCTGCCCAATCGCCTAACTGTTTGTATAGTCTGCATTGCTTTTTATTTTTAGGCAGTCTGATACTGCCTGTTATGGATTTCGTTTTCATCATTTTATCCTTTTGTTCCAATTTGTAATACAAATTTGTATTGCACCGCATCATCGTTTATTACAGGACCCTCAATGGTTGCGGTGGTTAAAATAGGATAGGTCTGTGCATAAAAGTTCAATACCGCTTCGGGGCTGAATGTGGGTGAGGGGTCAGCGAGTTTAATCTCCTGCTCCTTATCTTTAAAGGAAAAGACCCTTTCTAATAATTTGGCTGTTAACATGGTTCTTCGGTTTTAGGGGTGTTAAAAAGGTCAACAGGGAATTTGTCGGAGAGTTCCGCTTTGCGTTTGTGTATCGTTTCCCTATGTTCGGGATAAAGGTCGGCACGGGGTACTTTGATCCACGCTTCTTTAAATTTGCCAAGTGCTTCGAGTTCATCGGCTTTTTTCATGGCTTCTTCATAGTTTTTCTGCAACTCTGTTTTTTCTTTGCCCATCTTAAGGATATTGTCCTTTTCCATTTGGGAGGCAATTTTTGCCTGTTCTTTTTCTTTAAGAAACTGCTCCATACTAGCGAAAAGTTGAGCCGTTTCTTTTATAGGCTGTGCTATGGTTTCAAAAAAACCTGCATCCAATTCCTCGGCTGTGCCTTTGAGTAGGATGGGAGGTACTTTTTTACGGGCATCATCGCCTATAGCATCATTAAAAAACAATACCGATACAATAAGTCTGTCGGGGGTTTCTTTGACTATGTTTATTTTCCAATCGCCAGCAACCTGCAAGGCGATTAGAGATTGAAAGAAATTCATACTGTTGTGTTTTAAGTGAATTAAAAGAGAGGACAGGCAGGTTTTGCCTGTCCTTTTTTTGATTAATTAAGGATTAATGCTCCTGCGCCTTTACTTGTGAAATCCATACACAAATTGAATGCAGTTTGTGTGCGTAACTGTCCTGTACCACCCATTAAAAGTGATGTTAACTTAGCTTCATCGTCTTTATAATTTCGGACATTCTGAAAGTAACCCGTTACGGCATTGTACGCCCCGAATACTGTTCCTTTGGTGGTTTCCATGAGTTGTGCCGGGTCGCTCATAGCATATTCAAATGCACTTTCTACCATATTGGTAAAACAGGTAGAAAGTTCCTCTTCTTTACCGTCTTGTATGGATTTTAAAACCTCCTTGTTGGGAACAAGGGCAGACTGTATGAGTTTTTTAACTTCGTTATCCGTGATACGGACTTTTGCCCAATTGTTGAAAATGGCTTCCATTTGTACCGACAGCATATCGGATATGCCTATTACTTTGTGTGCCTGTTCCAAACGCTGTTTGGCATTAGAAGTATGACGAATGCGTACGGTATTGGTTTTGTTTTGCATTGCCGCATTTAGGGTATTGGCACATACAATTCGTATGGGCGTAAAAGCGGCGGTTATGCTTCCGCTTCCATCGTGTGAGGTGGTAAGGAACAAGTACTTTTCGATAAGGTCGTTATTGCCAACCCTGATATAATCGGGTAGTTTGGCGGTTATAAATATACGTTCGCCCTTACCGAGTGCCCCTGCGGTTTCGTAAAGAATACCGTCACCACCAACAATACTGTCAAAAAAAGAAAAGGCATCCCTGTTTTGTACAATTTGATAATCTTTACCCACTACACCCAAAACAGTATCGTTGTCGGTACGTACGGTACTAAAGTAATTCGGAACTTCGATTGTATTGTCAAAGGTTTCACTTTCAGGACTGATTGCATTTTTACCAGAGGTAAAAAGTTTTCTTTTTTCGATTTCGTAGTCCAAACCTGCGTGGATAATTGCTTCTTTGCTTGTTGGATAGTCAGAAATTATCTGTCCTAAATTGTGCCATGCTTTCTCTTTAACGCTGAAAAAACTGTGTTTTTTTTCTTGCTCGTTGTAATAAATAGTATGTGCCATGATATTGAATTTTTAAATGTTATTGTTTGAATTGATTAAAAAGGCAAATCGTCTGTTACCTCCTGTTTTACTTCCTTAATGGGTTTTGTAGTTGTCTCTGTTTTGGCAAAAGCCAAAATTTTGATATTGTTGGTATGAAAGGTTAAGCTACCCAAGGGTTTGCCTTCGCTGTTGCTGTAGACATTCAGCCCAACACGTCCAAAGAGTTGTACTAAAGCCCCTTTTTTAAGCCACTGTGCTGTTGTTACATTTAACCAATAGGAGCAATTGATATAAGTTACTACTTCGGTTATTTGTGTACTGCCTTTTGCCTTGTAATTGTCATTGATGGCAATGCTAAAATTAACCACCTGTTTGTCGTTGCTTACTTTGTGTACTTGTGCATCTGCCGTTAATCGTCCTGTAATTTCCATGATGTAAAATTTTAATGATTACTACTGTTTTGATTTCTTCCCCAGTCTCCGCATACAATGTTTTCAAAAGAAAAAACGGAAAAAAAGAAAGCAAGAATCAAGTGACCGGTAATGAGGATGCGGAGTGCTATAAGTCCCGAAGGGTGGCGCAGCCATTATGCGCATGCAGCATACGGCGGGCACTATCTTGGCTGCCCTTTTAGTCCGTTTCGAATGAAAACTTTACATAAATTCTACATATAAAATAGATCCAGTATTATTGCACAAAAAGACTTAATTTAGCTTTTCATAGTCAGTACGATAGCTGAATAAAAGAAATTATTGACAGACTTTTTAATAAGATATGGCAACCCTACTAGACGCTTACAGAAATCTTGATAATTCCGTATGGGATTATTATGATGCTTTTAGACAGCCTGGCCATCTGAGAGGCCCATTTGCAGCAGACCTGAATTCAATCCACACCCATCAGGATTTCATAAGGAGGTATTACCGCCTTTCGGGAAAAGAAGAGATGCTACAGCAGTTTGGGGACAACATGCTGTATGATGAAAGGTCTTTCCATACCAATTCGGTTTTTTTTCTCGGACTGCTCATCAGGGAGAATACCATACTCAAAACCCATCTTCTGAATGCCAAGAAATCGAAACTTAACTACCCGCTGTTTCCATTCCTTTGGTTCATATCAATATTATTCCATGACTTTGCTATGAAGATTGAGGATAATTCAGGTGATTTTCCTATGCTACGTGATCTGGACGGTTTAAAAGCATACTATTCGATCGATCATGACATATTAAGGCAGGCTCCCGCCGGAACAGACGTAGAACTTTATAACCTGATATCGCATTACTTCAGTCATCGTAGCCTGAACGGAAAAGTTGATCATGGGATTTTGGCAGGTATTTATCTTTATGACAGGTTAGTAAAAATCCGTCGTGAGAAATCCAGACGGCCCAATCAGGAATTAAGTTGGCATCACTCTTTGGAAAAAAGGTATGCGCAAGCTGCTGCAGCCGTGGCGTGTCACAATATGTGGACACTTCCTTCAGGACATGAGAATGTTCCATCCTATACAGCCAGCGGCCTGGGATATCTGGTACAGCCTTCATTTAATGAAATTTCAGTAAAAAATTTCCCCCTTTTATACCTTTTTGGGATTACGGACACTATTGATCCTATCAAACTTTACATGCGGGACGGTTATAATGTGGAGGATATACTAAGCAATATTACGATCAGTTTTACCAAAAAGAAAATGCGCCTTGAAAATGCTTTAGGCTCCCCTCTTGACTTTTCAAAACTTGTGCAAAAGAGTGTTGGTCTTAAAGGTTGGATGGCGGTGGAGGTGGAAAATGGTCCAGAGTGGGTTACCATCTCATTTAAGAAGTAAAAGAATCACCTGCTTGTAAAACCTACCTCAACTTCACTGAAAGTGAGATTGATATTTGGAAGTATATCTTTTGCGGATTTTGATATATGATGTTCTTAATATTAGCTGTAAAACCTAGAAAACAAAGTTGCTGTTTATTAACAAAGTATGTGATGTTGTTTTTAAATCTTCTGTAGAATTTGATACATTTCCTAAGTTTGGACAAAAGCGTTGCCTATACCGAAAGTTTATTAACGTGAGAGATTAGATATGGGATAATAGACGATAGAATTCCTATCTGCCAAGTCATAAAGTTGCATCCCTGTTGATTTCGTTTTTTGACAATACGCGTGCTATTGTAGGCTCTGGGATATTAAGATCCTTTGAAATCTGCTCAATACTCATATCGGGATTTTCAATGACCATATCCGCGACATACATAGCTGTTGTTGTACTTTGATTATTATTCTTGATGTTCTCAGCATTTTTTTGAATATTCAGATCTAAATTAATATTTGGTTTTGACTCTGGTAGATCTTTGATTGGCTGTACTGATCTTCTGAACGAAATTATCTTTTTAATTGCAGAGTAAAATTTATGATATAATTTGTTTTCTGAATTATTGAGGGTATCATTATCTTCTATATTTTTTAGGAAAATAGCAGAGGCTTCAAGTATTTGATCTGCAGTGATGTTTTTTTTCTGAAGGAATCCTTTTGCTTTTATGACCATACCTGTGAGCGTGTCTGTTAAAATCTCGAAATTGTTATCAAAAAAATTCAGGACATTATTTTCATCCCATTCAAACACCGTAAAGACAGAAGAACGCTGTAAACCTTCAATTGCATAATCAAGCATTCCTTTGTGGCCTATCAAAAGGGGCCATTGCATTGCTGCGTCAGATATTGCCTGTACACCTAATCGAAGCATTGGCACGCCGCTAAGCTCCTTATTATTTACCTCGTTTTTACCTAGATACCTTTCCGCAAGTAATTCAATTGCTATAATGTCAGGGGATTTGGAATTGTTAGGAAGAATAAGTTCATTCAGTACGGTAATCATTCTCTCGATAACAGAATCATTCACATCAGATTCTCCGTTCATGTAGGCGTAAATACATAATAATGCCAGCATCGGTGATTCCGTTTTATGGTTTGCTACATACTGAATCAATTCGGTAGATAATTCAACTTCATTGTTCTGTATTTTATCTGCCAGGATATCAATGTATTTGTTGACGACATTTCTTGAATCAAATTTTCTTTCGGGGGATAGGATAATCCTCAGTGTACCATAGAGCGGCTGTTCGCCGAGAGTCATAAAAATCTGAGAATGCCAATTAGCGAAAACCTGAACCGGTATCATTTGTGATGGTCCGTTTTGTGCTATTTTGATATAATATGTTCCCGGCTGTACTATCAAATTGAATGCAATAGATCCGACTTCTTTATTTATTATACTGGTGTGTTTGTCCAATGATTCAATTAATTCATATTGTTCATCATAGAGCTGGAAAGATTTATGGAATGCAGGTGACCATTTATTCTTTAATATTTCAAATTGTTCGTGGTTTGGAAATCTAAAAAAAATAAAAATGGAGGAGGAGGATTCTTTAACTGGCTCACCCCTCATTTTTTTGGATGTTGATTTCTGGCTCCACGCAATACAAGAAGAACTATAATATTCATGGCTGCTTTTATATGTATCATAATTTTCATCATCAAAAGGGATTGATGAATATATCATAGGAAGGCTTAAGATAACAGCATCTTCCCATTGTTTGCCAACTGGAGGAATTCTGAATGCAAATCTTTGTTCTTTATGTACTCTGACAACGTGATCTTTTATGATGCCATTGAGTTCAAGCCTGATTGTGTAGATTCCAGGTTTGACGAGGATAGTCTGCTCTTTTTCCGCTTTGAAATCTTTGATTTCTTTATCAGTTCCGTCAAAAATTTTTACTTTAAGCGCAAATCTGTAATCTGAAAGGCATCCGAAAGTGATATTAATGTTTTCCATGATTAAAAGGTAATAGCGTTATCGGAATCAGTTACTCTGAAAATCTTTTCCTCTTTATTTGAATTCCGAATTAAGGTGTAATAACCTTTTGAAAGTTGCCTGATAAAGTCTGCATTTGGATCAACCGTAACAATGCTCTCAAGGGTTTTGTCCTTTGAATCGTTTAGAATATATTCATCGGGTATCTCAAAATGGAATGTTATTTGGGTCTTAACAACAGGAATTGAAGTGAATACTATCCTGTCGTTACCATTTCCTAAAATCACGGAGCATTGCGGTTTTTGGGAAAAGCCTTTCTTTTGAGCAAGAGTATTTACTTCTTTCATTAAATATGCAGAAAGTGTATTGTTGTCCACCTCACCATTTTCATTGGCTGCTGCACCTTTAAGTCCTTCTAGGAGGACCTCTGTAAAAACACCTCTTTTCTCCAATATGCCATTCTGGCCTATTGCGTCATATTCGTGGGCCTCGTCATCATATGAAGTTGAATATGCTATATAAACAGATGCGTCGTTAAAATTTCCGCATCTAATGTTTTGTGTGATAAATTCACTAAGCCTAGCCCTGAAATAGCGAGTCCTGCAGCAGTCAAAAATAAAAATTATTTCTTTGAACACACCCATATAGCGAAAAAAAGAAATTGCAGGTACTGAGGCAAAAGCATTGTTACTCCACTTTTTAGTCCAATCTGAAAAGCATAAAAGATTATGATCAACTTCATCGGGATGCCCAACACCATGTCCGGCAAAGTAAAAATAAAGCTTCTCATTAATAACATTATTCCCTACAGCATTTATAAACTCCATAAGTTTAGTTTCTGCATCATTTTTTTTTGGGAAAACATTATTGTTGAGACTTTTGATGTGGAATATATTCTCATCAGGCAAGGGATCGTTTAGGCTTTTTAGCCAATTTACAAAATCATTGGAATCTTTCACGGCGCCATTGAGTGTCTGCAGGCCGTCAGGGTCCTGAACATAATTATTAACACCTACAACAAATGCATATGACCCCATCTTAATTTGATATTAAATATTGAATACTTTCTTTTGTTATCTCATCATCATCAATTTGTCCATGTCGGAGACCATCAGTTCTCCTCCCTAAAGTTTCACCTAAGGCTGCCGCAAATGCAGTTCCATGGGGCTGGAATGAGAATAAATTCTTAACTTCTTTAATTAAAGCATCATTTTCAAAAACTGAATGTTTTTTCCAAAAACGTTCCATTCCAAGAATATACACGTCGTCGGAATCTCCATCTTCTTCCGTTTCAAATAAGCCTGAAACAAAATACAATAGAGATTGAGGGTAAAGGATCGGAATCATAATGTCTAATTTTTCCCTTTCGTCTGAAAGCCCAAAAATGCTCCATCTTCCATGTAATGGGGAAGTCACTTTCATCACATCTTTCATCAGATCAAAACGGCAGGCAGGCGCTATAAATATAATTTCTTTGATAAGGTTTGAATGATTGCAATTGAAGAAAGATCTGTAGCCCTCTAGAACTGCTATTGATCCGGCACTATGACCAATCAGATTGACTTTTAAATTTGTAGCTCCGTTCATTTTATTTATTAGACTGTTCATAAAATAAGAAGCTACGTTTTTTTCATCATCTGTTTTATTCCACATATCGACAGCTTTATCCTTCATCAGACCCCAAAACTCAGCACCTATTTCACCGATGTAAAATTCACGCAGCACCTCTTCAACAACTGTTGGATAAAATCCGTGGTCGCGGTCATAATGAAAACGCTTTATGCTTCGCCAGATAATTCTTCCAATGCTTATAATTGTTGATGTCAGTGAAAGTATACTTCTTGATCCGGGTGAACCAGCATCAGTCTTGTTATATTCTTTAACCAGTTGTTCCAGTTCAATGTCCGGATCATTTTCTAATTCGTCCTTAATTTCTTGTATAACGCTCCATTCTCCTCTTTCAAATTCCTTATCGTTTAAGAGCCCTCGACTCGAACTGACGCCTCCAGGGTTCCAGCTGGAAAAAGGAATTTCCTTTGACATTTCTTCCTGTAACCACTGTTCCGAAATATTATTCTTTCCACCCCTTGAATTAATAGCAGGAACGTAGCGTTCAGCAAATTTTTTAAGGGCTTTTAGTAGTATCTTTTTAAAAAAAGGAGATTTATTGATGGTTAGCAGCCTTTGTTTCAATGTGGTAACAAAATCCGTCTCCCAGATAAAACAAACTGGGTATGAATCGGTATTTTGCATGTAGTTGACAAAACTTCTTGCACCTTCGAGACCGCTTTCCCTGCCTACCAGTCCTCCATGGAAATGAAGGCTCACTGAAGATTTGGCAGAATTTATAATATTATCCACCAAATCATCTATTTGTTGCTTAGAAGTATATCCCTGACCATTTCCGAAACTTCCGGCATTTCCAACGAATACTATAAAATTTTGATCTGTCAGCATAAAATATATTTTAGAAATTTCCTGCAATAATCTCCGTAGCAAAAAGTGCTCGTGCATGATTTAATTCTTCAGCCTTCATAGCTCTTGTACCTTCCGAGGATTGATTCTGAGCGGGAGCGGGAGCGAGCGGCATAAGATTATCAAATGCATTTTTGGCATCAGGAGTAGCTTCTTCTCTTATAAATTCTATCATAGACGAGTAATCGACATGATCCTTGTTTACCATTAAATCCAGCATTTCTTTCTGGATTAGATTATATTCCTGACCAGCATTCCCAAAACCTCTTCCTTGTCGGGAAATACTTTTGCTTTTTTGATATTCATCCGGATACTGCTGTTTTATTATCTTTGGCGAAAAGTCCAATAGTTTGTACGCATCTAATATTCCAGGTCCATACTCGGTAGTATAATTATTATTTTTATGTGGTTGTACGCTCAATTTCAATGCTGTCCTGAATAAATCCACCTTATCACTCGGCTTTTCTATGGCCTCCGCAATTTCGTCCTTAAAGTGGTTCAGCCATAAGACTGCTGCTGCCGCAACATGAGGAACGGCAAAAGAGGTTCCGCTGCCAAAACCTTGGTCAAAAATCATTTCGGTATTATCTTTTTTAGATCTTGCCACATAGACATTTTCTCCTGGAGCTGAAGCATCGACTGTATTTCCCCTGCAGCTGCCTTCCCATGGCTCTTTATTTACATTAATGGCTGCAATAGCCAAAACTTCATCATAGGCGGCAGGCCAAACTACAAATTGAACATTGTTCCCTGCTGCACAGCAAAAAATCACTCCGTTATCATAAGCAAATTTTACGGCTTCCTTCCAGCTTCTCCTTGGAGGCGCACCTCCCATGCTCATAGTAATGACATCAACCCCTTTTTTTACTGCATGCAGAATGGCCTCGTCAATATTTGAATTGACAAAATGAACTACTGATTTTGCAATTCTATACGGTATAAGACTAGTATAAGGGAATACACCATTGTTAAAATCATTGTTTTCTGTTTGCTGCAACCCGACAATGACACTGGCTGTGCCAGTTCCATGCCCAGGATGCTTGAAAAGACCATCGTTCATCATATCAGTTATATCGTCATTTTCTTCAACAAAATTATATCCTCTTTCTTTGAAATCTGGCAGTTCAGGGTGCTTTGTTATACCGGTATCAAAATGTGCGATACGGGTGACTGTCCCCGTATTTATATCCAGTTTCCCATCACTAACGCTTTTTTGAATGGCTTCTGGAAATTTAGTTATACTATGATTCCATTTGACATTTCCTGGTTCAGGATAATCTTCATCACTTTCATAAGCTCCGGTTTGGCCGGTAAGGAATATTACGGGATCTACTTCTATTACCCCTTTATGTGCATCTTTTATTTCTTTGGCTATTCGCCATTTGTTTTTATTATCACTTGTTTTCAGCCTGAAAAAATATTTAAAATTGCCCTTGGGATCAGAGTACCAAGGTTCAACATCTGTTTGAAATTTTGCATTGAGGGTGGTAATACATTCCTGCTGTAATATGGGATCAGCAGTTAGATAAAGTTGAAAGGTTTGACTCATAATTTCATTTTATTAATTTATATGTTTTTCATTTATTTGATTGACGTATCAATTCAATAAACAGAGTATCGAAATATTAATAAGAAATAGAAAAAAAACAGTGATCCTGACAGAAGTTTCATAAACCCATGACTGCTGACTTTTGCTACGGAATTGTAGGTAGGCGGGTACTTACAAGAATATTTTTTGCTTAGAGGTAATAGTCTGGGTGATATTAATTTCGGTATAAACCAAAACACTATAAAATTAGCTGCTTTTTCTCAAGTAATTCTAGGTGGAAATACCTGTTTTTTGCTCTTTTATCTGCTATGATAAAAAATATACAGGTTTTTTATTTGCGTATCACCAAATGGGAGAGGGCAGGATTACCCAGAAGGTGCTCCATTTCAGAATGGATTATATCCTGAACATCCTGTTTTATCTGTAAGTAATTGCGTTGAATCATTGCATTATCAAGTTTGCGTACCGCAGGTATCTCTATATAATTTTCCTCTTCCTTTTTAATAGCCTCATGGTCATTTACAATTTCGCAATGGAATGTTTTGAGTTCAATTTTACAATCGGGATCATCGGCGACCATTCCCACAAATTCACCGGAACTTAGCCCTGAAATTTTCGAAGGAGGGACAGCCGACTCCAATTGTTTGGACCTGCTGATTGACGTATCACCGCTATTAATAGACAGACTTTCCCTGTCCTGCATAATCTTGCCGAACCGCTCCGATAGTTGCTTAGAAGTGTCTCCTGTAACTTGTCCGCTAATTATATTTCCAGTGATGTTCATAATAACATCAGCCTGTTCGCGTCCATAGTCTTTACGCAACTGGCTAAAGTCCTGGATGCCTAAACAAGTTGCTACTTTATTGCTTCGTGCCGTGGCAATCAGACTATCCATATTGTTGAGGTAAATAGTAGGGAATTCATCAAAAATGAGGCTCGATTTCATTTTCCCTTTTTTATTGACCAACTTTACCAGACGGTTTACATAAAGAGATAATACGGCTCCATAAATTTGTATTTTTTGAGGGTTGTTGCCCACGCATACAATCTTTGGTTCCTCAGGATTATTAATATCCAGTGTAAAATCATTTCCTGAAAGCACATAGTAGAGCTGGGGAGAGGAGAGCCTTGCCATTGCTACTTTTGCAGAAGCAATTTGTCCCTCTAACTGCTCCATAACATCATTAAGATAGGCATTCACAAAGGGGTTAATGAGCACCTCGATTTCTTTTTCTGTTCTGAGTAAGGTAAAGAGGCTATCATAATCGACCTGCATGAGTTCAATAACATGAGGCAGGGTACAGAATTCCCCGTCTTTGTATCGTCTTAAATACCAGATAATACCAGATAAAAAATTAATGGGAGACTCTACAAAAAAGTCGCCTTGCCGTTTGATCCATTCTCTGTTAAGTCCCATTAAAATAGTCCGGGCAGACTCTGAAGCATCCGTAATATCTTCCATACTCTGAGGGTCTAATGGGTTACAACGATGCATGATGTTATCAAAATTGATAAAGTAACATTTTGGCATTACTTTATAAACGGATTTGTATTTTTCAAAGGTATTATAGACTATTTTGGAGAGGTCGTCGTATTTAAAATCATAGACAAATAGGCTAAACCCTTTTTTGATGTGCTGGGTGATCACATGCCTGATTACAAAATACGATTTACCCGAACCGGGAGTTCCTAAAACCATTAATGCCCTGAAGGGATTGATAATATTTATCCAACTGCTACGCACCTTATCTTTTAGATGATAACGGGCCGGTAGATTAATAGAATACTCGTTTTCCAAGAGCCGTTCCTCCTGGGGGAATGTTTCGTTTTCTTTATTGAAAATATCCTTTTGATTTAATCTGTTCTTTATGATACGCGATAGGAGCGTACCTCCTGAAAGCATTAATAGAAATCCAAGTATAGTCATGCCAATATAAAGAGCTGCAGCGAACACAATTTCTATTTTCAATACCATCGTAAGGTAACTTATAAAGTAGATCAAAAGACCTGTGATTATATAGGCAAAAGCCGTTTTGTGCTGGAGCTTTTCATCCTTGCGGCCTTTAGCACCAAGGAGTGAAATAATCAAAAATCCCAGGGCAAATCCTTTGGACTTATGAAAATTGCTGAATAATCCGGTGTTGTAAATGTTGCCTAAAATTTTATCACTAAAAGCACTTACAAGATGCCACTCTTTAAAAGCAGCATAACAATAGTAATAAAAGTGAATACTTAAGATAATGATGCTGATAAGTCTTGTCATATCTAAGATCTTTCTCAGTGCCTGTTCGTTTTCTCCTGTCTGCATTGCCATGGTTTCAAATTTTATTGATTATCAGATTGTCCTTTTCTCTTTTTCTTTTTTCGTTTTCCCTTTAGCTGGTTTGGAATATAATTGGGGTTTTGCTCGAACTGGGTTAGCTGTTCGAGAAGCTGTCCCGTATTTGTATTAGATGCAACCGTTTTACTATTTTCTGTTGCGCCGTTAAAAGGAATTTTAGCACTAATAGGATTGGTTGTTTGAGATATTGTTTGATCTGTTTTTTCAACATTGGAAATTTGCATAGGCTCGGCTTTTTCAGAAGATAAGCAACGCTGCTGTATCGCCTTAGCACTATATTCTTTTCCAAGTGTACTGCCATTAAAAACGCATTTTGTTGCGTGGTCCACATAGGTAATTCCATATAGTAATCCTTCTGCGTTTTCCCTAAAAACAGTATTGATTCCTTCTTTTTCCAATACTGTTATTAATTCTGTCATTGATATTTTTGTTCTTAATAAAGCTTTGTCTATTGCATTTTTTATCTTATTCCTATCGGAGATTTTAACAGTAGTATTTGCCACAAATTTTTCTTCTAAAAACTTCAGAGTAGGCTTATTGTAAAACAAGCTGGCTTTTATGGGTACACCAATGGGATTACCTTTCTCATCGAGTATCCGATATACTAATCCTTTTGTTTTAAACAGCCTTGAATTTTCACTGCCACGATCTGCAAAAACACGATACTGTTGTAAGATCGCATTGAGTTGTGCAAGACTTGAATATTTGTAAGTAGAGAGTACCTCTTCCAGTACATTGTTTATAGCCCTTTTAGATTCACTTTGCCCGTATTTGATCTTAGCTGAAACAATAGGCCGAAGCTTGGTAACCTCATTATTTTTATGTCCCTGTGCTTTAACAAGTCCGAAAGAATCCTCAATTTGCTTTCTTGCGGTTTCAGATTGGTTTCTACCGATATTTTGCATATCAATCCTGCTTCCATCGGCTCTTATTTTTATTGAAACAATATGCAGGTGAGGGTGTCCGGAATCGTAATGTTCATAGACTAAATAAGGCTGGTTTCCAAAGCCAATTTTATTCATATAGGTGTTGGCAATATCCATCAGTTTTTCTTTTGAATGGTTTTCTGACGGATCAAAATTCAATGAAATATGAACGCTATTTCGTTTTACTTTATCATTGAGCGCCGTCTGTTTCAGTAACCTGTTTAGCTTCATCGTAAGGCTCATTTTATCTGCATCAATGGGATAATTACCTTCACCAATGCATAGCGCAACTTCTTGTTTTACCTTATTTTCATTGTAGTTGAAAATGTTGTGCAGGAAATGTCCTGTCTTTATGATAGCAACCATTTCTCTGCAATTTTCTGGATGTTTTTTTTGATCTCTTCAATCTTATTCAAGAGGATTTTTCGCTCCAGTTCACTACTGATAATCCATTCTTTAAACTCAGGAATTTGGTAAAGGGTGTGAAGCTTTTTTACAGCCTGATTGAAGTTGCTTCCTATGGCATTCAGCTCGGCTCGTAATCGTATCATCTCTGCCATAAATTCATCGACCGACTGGTTCCGATAATTAGTTGTTATGGCCTTATTAAATAGAATTCTGCGAACATATTCGCTTAGCTTTTGGCAGGTACTCGCTTTCCATTTGCGTTCAATTTTCGCATATTCTTCAGGTGTGAACCGCAACCCGACTATGCGTGTCCTGTTTGAATCTTCTTTTTTCATCATCTTTCCTTTTCATTATTTTCAAACTCTTTTTCCTTTTCAGTGTCACTGCCCACGACTCCGGAGTATGGGGCAGCAAGATTCGGTTGTTTAACAACCGGACATCTTGCCGATTGCAGGAACGTTGCAATCTTCCTGCTGCTTTAAATGGTTTTTAGGCATTTTAGCATTTTTAGGAGGTTCAAAACGTAACGTTTTGGTTTTTAAACTCTTTTTATAGAATTTTATATTTACACCATCATTTCAGCCCTTCCACAAGATTTTCGCTAATGGAATAAAAATAGTTACAGCTTTACTAAAAAATAGTTCAGTTCGACGTTGACGTATTCAAGGAAAGTGCACGCTGCGCATAATTCCCCCTTGTTGTAATTACTAAGCAACCAAGCCAATTCATCTCCGCACAATCTCATCAAAAAAGCGTGCTCTTTCCAAGAAATAAATCCCTTGTGAAACCCTAAAATCCTGACTGTTTTCAGGAAGGTTTTTAAGGGGACTCATGGAATAAAAAACAAGCGGAATACAGTCAAAGTGAACTGTCTTTTGAAATAGTATTTTTTACTAAATAACATTCTAAAGACATGACGATCCTGCTTTATGTCTTGCCTATTTTAATAGGTCTACTATCGATACCTTTTTGTTTTTTAAACTGTACTACTTCATTTCAAATACGAAGTTAGATAAGCTGTATGAATCCCGCCTAACATGGGTATATTATGCCCATGATATTTTGATGCCGGCTTACTATCTTTGGGAATTAGAGTAGTAACTTAAAAAGTGAAAATTATGCTAACAACAAATGAAGTAGCCCAGGTGTTCGATACTATACTTAGTATCCCCGGGATGAATGAGGTAGTGAAGATTGATTTGAAAATTTCACGAAAGAATGTACTGTTATTAAACCATGTTATTGAACGTGGTTTATCAAACAAAGACACTGAAAAACCATCGATCCTTTTGAAAAGTATTCCGGATGAAACGCTACAGGAATTAAAAGTACTGGCAGATGAATGTCTCCAGAAAGCCGGCCTGATCGAACTCAGTGAAAAGCTGACCCTGCTGGGTGAGAGCAGTAAGTAAATCAAAAGATCTATTTCAAAAAAAGGCAATGCCATTCAATAGTAGCTATTGAATGGCATTTTTGCATTTATCGCTTCGTTTTGTAAGAAAAGAAGCGATCGTATTGTATTTGATTATAAATGGCAGGATTTTCTAAAATTTCAGGCTGTTTTCGCAGGATTTTCGCAACCTATTGTTAAACAAACCACTGTAATTTTGACTATGCTTCAATCTCAAGATAGCTACCCCAATCATAAACACCAGAAACTTTACCCCTTACAGAGATTGAAAACGAATTCTAAAAGCGCATCAAAATTATTTATAAAGCATTAGTCCGGCACCGGAGCTTAGGTATTTTGAGCGCAGTGTAATGTATCTATTGACAATTAAACATTCATGTTATGAGATTCAATATCAAGACGAAGAGAATAATTATAGATGTAATCTGCCTGCTATATGTCTTTTTATTTGTGTATGCCTCCACAAGTAAACTGTTTGATTTTCAAAACTTCAAAGTACAGTTAGGGCAGTCCCCTTTACTAAGCGCCTTTGCCGATTGGATTTCTGTATTGGTCCCCGCTACAGAACTCGTAATCTGTATATTACTTATTGTCCCAAGATTTCGTTTTATTGGGCTATTTACCTCCTATGGTTTAATGGTTATGTTCACCGCTTATATTTTTATAGTACTTCATTATACCACCTTTGTTCCATGTTCTTGTGGCGGTGTCCTGGAGAAATTGAATTGGACAGAACATTTAATCTTTAACTGTGTTTTTATTGTGATGGCTGCCCTGGCTATATTTCTATATAAATCCGTTGATGCTGCAGCAAAGGACAAAGTAAAATCGAAGACACTTTATGGGGTATTTTTCAGCACTACACTCTGTAGTATAGTGATCGTGATTGTCTTATTCTTGCTATCTGAGAATATTGTACAGTACCATAACAGATTAATCAGGCGTTTTCCTCATACCCCCGTTACGATAGCTTATAACCAAGACATCCTGCTTAACTCGTATTACATAACAGGAGTTGATAGTAATAGGGTCTATTTAGGAAATACTACCGCTCCTTTATTGATGACCGTCCTGGATATGAAGCTGGATCAGATCGAAAAAAAAGTTATTGATCTTGATAGGAAAGACCTTCCATTTCAAGCCGTGAAAATTATAGTACACGCTCCATATTTCTTTGTAGTTGATGGAAGAATACCTTGTGTTTACAAAGGAACTATAAAAGACTGGAAAGCTAAAATCAGGAAAAAAGGAGGGGAGTACTTTACAACAGCAGAAGCTATAGACTCCACGGCAATTGCGGTGCGGACACATTCTGCGATAAATGGTGAAAGTATTTTGGGAGTAATCAACCTCGGGGACACAACGAAAACCATTTTAAATCCTAAAATTTTAGAAAAACAGTTTGATGGTGTATTTGATACGGACGGCCAGCTGCTCTATAGTTCCGGCCTCAAAAGAATAGTATTTCTGTACGCTTATAGAAATCAATTTACGGTTGCTAACCATGATCTAAAAATTGATTTTAGGGGCAATACTATTGATACCATTACACGGGCAAAGCTGAGTATTGTAAAAGTCGAAAAACACCATCAGAGAAAATTTAGCAAACCACCTTTGTTCGTTAATAAAAGCAGCGCGGTTTACAATGATCTGTTGTTTGTTAATTCCGCTATACCTGGTCGGTATGAAGAGAAAGATATATGGAAGAATGCCAGTATAATCGATGTTTATGACATTATTAAAAACCGGTATCTGTTTAGTTTCTGCATCTATGATATAAAGGGCAAAAAAGTCAGAAACTTTGTGGTGTATGACAACAAATTATTTGCCTTGATCGGCAGTCATATTGTTCGTTATGATCTTGATAGAAAATTGATATATAAGTATAAGAAATAAACAAACTGTCCTGTTTAGGATGGTATTAAAAATCTATTGGCCGATAGCAGGGATTAGATCGAAAACCTGTAAAAGAGTAGATCATCAACCATGAAATTTTATTATTATGAAAAGTAATCTTTTTAAATTCGTTCTGCCATTGGCAGTAGTTGCACTTGGATTGACAAGTGCCATGAGTACAAGCGGTATTGATAAAAGTGCAGAGGCAGCACCAATTATGGGTTGGAAACATATTTCCGGTCCTGTTCCTTGTGAAAAAGTAGAAGAATGTTCCAATTCTGGAAATTTTGACTGCACTGCGCCCGATGATAGCCAGCTTTATGCCAGACCAATCTCAACCTGCCTGACACCTTTAAAAAGGAATGTAGAATAGTTGAAGCTTTTGGAGTAAATAGTGATGCCGTCTAAGAGTAGACGGCATCTTTTTTTAGTAATAGTAGGAAGTGTTTTTTTATTGAAAATCGTTTGCCATCCAGTCTTTGGGTTTGTTGTTCTTCAGATGATATCCAAACCACTCTTCGATACGCTCTCCCAAATCTTTTTGATTTTCCCGTTTTACTAAATTGTGACCCTCTTCAGGATAAACAAGCAGTATGTGCCGTTTATTAAGTCTTCTGAGCGCCAGATAAAATTCCATACTTTGAAGGTAATGGATATGCCTGTCGTCTTCGCCTGTCCACCCCAGTAAAGGAGTGGTAACATTGGATGCTTTTAAAACAGGTGAATTATCCAGATAACTTTCCATGTCTTCAAATAATGATTTACCGATACGGAGCTGATCGTGTTCTGCGCGGTAGAAATCGGGTCTGCTAAAAGTAGTTCCGATATAGAGATAACTGCTGACAAGATCGGTCCATGCTGCTCCGGAAACAGCTGTAGCAAAGCGGTCCGTTTGTGTTATGATCAGATCCGTTAGATACCCGCCAAAGGAATGTCCAATAAGTCCTATTTTATTGGGAGCAATAACACCTTTGGCAATAACAGCATCAATTGCTGTTAAGACACACTGAGTTGCCGACTCGCCTACATTGCCTTTTTCAAAAATCATATCGGGTAGAAAAACAAAATAGCCTTGCGAGGTAAGATTGGTAATATTAAATCCATCTGAAGCAAAAGAAGAAGGAGGCATATAGTTATTGAAATATTGAAATTGTCTTTCGTATATATGGACGATCATGGGATACTTAAATTCCTTCTTATAGTCTGTAGGATAATACAAAATACCCGATAAATTTTCGTCTCCAATTGTATACCGTACCGCCTCAGTTTTACCCCAATAAAAATGCTGCTGTTGCGGATTGCTTTGAAAGATCTTCTTGGATGTCTTTTGGTAATGCATAAGTGCTGGAGCTGTTTCATAACTTTGCTGTACATACGTATAACTATGACTGTCAGAAGCTTTGATGATCTGATTAATCTTTTTGGCTTCCCACACTTTCTTTTTTTCTCCGATTGTAGAAGTCCATGTAAAGAATCCTGATACCCCTGAATTTTTATGTATTGCTTCAAGTAAAAGCCCTTTTTCTAAGGACAAAGCTTTACCCTTAGCCACAATTTGAT
Source organism: Flavobacterium sp. FlaQc-52 (assembly GCF_044007495.1). Classification (NCBI taxonomy): domain Bacteria; kingdom Pseudomonadati; phylum Bacteroidota; class Flavobacteriia; order Flavobacteriales; family Flavobacteriaceae; genus Flavobacterium; species Flavobacterium sp. FlaQc-52. The sequence continues at coordinate 112,041 of NZ_JBIPCV010000005.1, forward strand.
CTTCAGGATAGATAGGTGCTGGAGTCAGGTCTTTAATACGGTAGGTTCTTTCAATTTCCCTGCCTTTGGTAAGTCGTTTTTTGATCTTGCCATCAACTGATACCTGCCATAGATCATACTGATCGTACAGGACAATGCTATTGTCCTGTACCGTCCACCCACCGAGTCCGTAAGGAGCTTTTTCGGTGGGTTTATCCTGATTCTGCCTGAAAAAAGACAGTGGAACCGAAGCAGAGATATTGGCATGAATGTCAGTATTTATATCATAGATCCACCAGTGTCCTTCTTTTGGATAGGCTAAATATTTCCCGCCGGGAGAAGGAATTGTCAGATGATCACCGGAATATTTTTCAAGAATTCGTTTTTTATTGCCTGTGTGCAGATTAATAATATACAAATCTATAGGACCGTCAAAACTGCTTTGAGGTTCGTAAGCCACAGGATCATAAATAAATGCATTTTTACAATCACCACTTAGAAATCCCCTTGGATGCTGCCGGTTTGTAATTTGAAGAAACTGATTGCTTTTGACAAACCATACCGCCATCTTATCCATAAGAGTATACTCGCCTATAAATTTCTTATGATCGAAGACTAATTTGTCCGCTGTATTCCAAACCTGTACGGTTTTGGGATCAATATTTAAATGGTCTTTATTGGCTTCTTTCATCCAGAAAAAGATACGTTCTCCATCATCCGAGAGGGTAAGGGTTTGATACGTCGCGTCTGAAACTTTCATATCCTTTGGAAAACCCGATACCTTACGCGAATCAAAACAGTGAAGTTTGCCACTTTTTGTAGTATAGCTATAAAGTTGTGGCGCTTTTTTATCATACTGTACAAAAGCAATGGCAGTACCACGCCAGTTTAGGTTCTGAAACTTTTCTTTACTACCAGATAGTATAACATGTCTTTTTATTTCTGATCCCAGCATTATATAGCCAATCTCATTGCCGGTCTCTGACGTTGCGCAGTACAATAAGCCGTTTCGATTGGGCTCATGATGCCACTGACTTATATTGGGTATTTCCAGCTTTTTATTTCCTTTTACATCCTGAACAACAAGCTTAAATTTATCATTGGACTGTTGTAGCAGCAGCGATAAAAACATAGTATTACCGGAAAATGAAAAATCATCAACATCACCAGTTTTGGTGAGTAACCCACTTTTTAAATTCATAAGCAGCAGCGTATCACGTGCCATACAGGCAAATTCGGACTCCCCATTAAAAGCACCTTCTTTTGCCTTTGGAAAAGAGTAGGTGATATTCCTTTTGGTACTTTTCACAAACAAGGTATCTTTTTTAGACTCGTACATCAATACATAACTTGCCCAGTGACCCTTATTGGATAGTTTTCCTGCAAGGAGTTTGCTCCAAAGTGAATAGTCCGATTTGGTTAAGGTACGTTTAGGTATTTCCTGTGCGCAACAAGGTGTGGTTAAAAACCATGCTATAGAATACAATAAACCCATTAAAAGGTTTTTGTACCTTTTAAATTTATGAGAGGCTTGTATTGGATTAATAACCTTCATTTTGAGGGGCTAAATTGGGATTAAGCAAAAGTTCTGATTCCGGTATTGGCAGTAAACGGTCGGTTGTTTCCCATTGGGGTTTAACGGGTGATAGTGTGGTATCTAAGCGACCTGTTCTTTTTAAATCGAAAAAGCGATGACCAAATTCTGTAAAGAATTCCAAACGACGTTCTAAGAGTACCGCAGTTATAATTTCATCCGCTGTAACCGCTGTGGTATTGTCAAGTCCTGCGAGATTTCGGGTTTTATTTAAATCTTCTTTTGCCCCAATGATATCACCCGCATGTGCACGAGCTTCTGCTCTTATGAGGTATTGTTCGGCTAACCTAAGGACAATAGAGTATTCTACGGAAGAGCCTGTATTAGTCGCTTCCTTGTACTTGTTAGCATGGTACCATGTGCTTGTACCATCTGTAACGGCTTTTATCCAGTTCTCTTTTCGAAGATCGGCAGCACTAAAAGTATTCACAAGTTCATCAGCGATGGCTAATGATGGGGGTGGACCCTGATAGAAAACAAAGGTTTCAGCCTCATGTGTATTCATTCCATCAGAGGCAGGCATTAATTGCCAGACGGTCGAAGGACTTCCTTTAAGAAATACTGTAGCAGGATCAGAAGGCCACTCATACAAACCCGATTGGTTTAATACAGAAGAGGCTGCGTCTGAAGCTTCATCCCATTGTTGTAAATAAAGACATACCCTTGCCAATACAGCCTGTGATGCCCACTTGTTAGGACGTATCCTTTCTGCTGTAACATATTCTTCAGGTAATAGCTTACTTGCTTGTAGAAGGTCTTTTTTGATTAGTTGATATACTTCACTTTCGGACATTCTCGGGACTGTAGTATTCTGCTTGTAGTCGGTGGTTACGATGTAGGGAACATCCCCAAAAATAGTAGTGAGATAAAAATGGATTAATGCCCGTACAAATAAGGCTTCTCCGATCAATTGCTCTTTATCTTCCGGTTTTAAGGCATCCGAAGCGGTGACTCCTTCAATGACGGCATTGGCAGCGTAGATTTGGTTGTAGCTGTTGGTCCATAACTGCAAAATTTCGTTATCGGAAGCCAAAAGTGAATTCGTGTAAAAATTAGCCTGAATGCTATTAGATACACCATAATAGGTAAGTTCGTCGGTATAAAGCCCGAACTGACTTGAAATACCCGACGGACCTCCGTTAAGTATGCCCTGTTCGCGAATTTTAGTGTAGATGTCTACCATTGCGGCATTGGCTGTGACTTTGTCTTTAAAGACGTCTTTTGCTGTTAACTGGGAAGAGGGTAAGTCTACTTCTGTAAAACTGTCGCAGGCTATTGTAAAGCAGAAAAGAACGATCCACAGTAGTACTAAAGACAGTATTTTTATCGTGTCATTTGAAAAATGCCTAAGACCTTGGAATAATTTACGATTTTTCATAAGGTTATATTTTTAAGGTTAGAAACTAATGTGAAGACTTGTTGTGATAATTCGAAGCGGGGGGAGGTATCCTGATGAGCGAAACTCTGGATCAATCCCTTTGTACGGTGTTATCGTCAGTAGGTTCTGTCCCTGAAGGCTAATTTTACAGAAGAATTTCTTGGTCCAGCTTTGAGGCAGATCAAAAGAAATGGCAACATTCTTTAAACGAATAAAGGAGGCGTCACTAATGGCAGCATCACTTTGGGAATAACGGATACTTGCGGCTCTTTTTTGCGCATTACTGTTGCTGTAGGATTGATAGGGACCGGTATCTCCGGGATTCTGCCAGTGCTCGGTGACTCCTTCAGGTTGGTTGACCATCGTGCCGGGCATCGATGTCCTGTAGCTTTCATTGAAATTCTGCTGTTTTACAAATTGGAAAAGAAAATCCAATTGCACATTTCCGTAGCGTAATTGATTTTGAAAGCCACCATAATATTGAGGACTTAGATTTTTAACAATCTTTTTATCATCTACTGCCGATAGGCTTCCATCACCATTAAAATCCTCAAACTGATAAGTACCTGTCGTTGGATGAAGTCCTGTGTAATGGTATACTTTTACAATATTAATAGGCTGACCAATTACATATTGATTTTTATAGGGTGAAGCTTCCAAACCGGGAAAGGAAAGGAGCTCGTTTTTGACACTGCTAATATTGAAGTTACTGATCCAGCTAAAATCTTTGCTTTGCACGTTGACTGTACGAAGGCTGAATTCGAGCCCGCTGTTTTGAACTTCAGCATCTAGATTGGCTCTCAGCTCAGGAAAACCTGTTGTTCCCGGCAGTGGTATTCCGACCAATTGATTGGAGGAACGATTACGATACCATGCTATTGTGGTGGATATCCTATCCTTTAAAAAACCAAGTTCCAGAGCCGCTTCCAATTTTTTATTGGTTTCCCACCCAAAATTGGGGTTAAAAAGCCGTGTAGGTTGCAAACCGCTAATCCCTCCATAGGTATAGCCTGAAGTACTGTAGGTATCGAGATACTGATAATCTCCAATTTGGTCATTACCACTGGTTCCATAACTTGCTCTCAGTTTTCCAAAACTTAAGAAGTCTAGATTTTGCTTTACAATGTTTTCCTCTCCAAATAGCCACGCACTGCCTATAGCGCCAAAAGTGGCAAATTGGCGACCGGGTCCAAAACGGCTCGACCCATCCCTTCGACCGGTAAGATTTACAATATACTTTCCCTGCCAGTTTAGATTCACACGACCAAAAAATGCCTGATATCGGTACAGTGTTTCATCACTATTTAAAATAAGATAATTGGACGCTGAAGCGGGATTTTCAATCAGGCTATTGCTCGCAAAACCTTCACCGGCACTAACAAGCTGATTGCTTTTTTGCTGTTGGAAGGTGGCTCCGGCCAACACTTCTATTTTTCCTTTATCAATTGCATATCCCCATCCCAATTGTGGCTCAACGATCCATGAATTACGATTGACGGTGTTGGCAAATGAGGCAGAAACTTCACTTCCCAACTCATAAGAAGGATTGTAGATAGTTGAAGGAAGCAGGGTCATTTGATTTTGGCGAAGGTCTGTGTAGCCCAAACTGGTTTTAGCGGTAAAGCCTAAGCCCAATTCATAAGAAAGTAGCATATTAGCCAGAAAGTCATAGGTTTCTCCTTTTATTTCCCTTTTCAACTTTGCCAGTGGGTTCTCAAAGGTGTTGTTTTCCCAGTTCAGTTCTCCACTAGCATCATAGAGTGATGGAGCATTGGGAACTAAAGTAATAGCGTCACGGGTAAGATCTATAGAAGGAAGATCGCTAAACTGCGCCGTATAGCCTGTGGTAAAAACAGCTTTAAACTTTTTGTCTAAAGATTCATGATTTAGGTTAAAATACCCGTTTGCTTTGATGTAATCAAAATCTCCGGGGTATACGGTGGTTTCTTTATTGTAGCTTCCGCTTAAAAGAAACTGTGTCTGCGCAGAACCACCCGAAAGCGAAGATTGAACATTAGTTTGGTTTGCAGTACCCCCGATAAGCTCTTTCTGCCAGTTGGTATTGCGGTTTTGATCCCAAGTTCCATTAACATCATAGGCATTTGCAGGGTATTTTGTAATGCCATCATTGGCAAAAGCTTCTCTTCGCATGGCTAAATACTGGGAGGTATCCATTAGGTCTATGAAATGAGCAACCTGTCCATAGCCGTTAGAATAAGTAGTACTAAAAGTCATTTTTCCTTCTTTTCCTTTTTTAGTGGTTATCAGAACCACACCATTAGCTCCTCGTGAACCATAAATAGCGGTAGCATCAGCATCTTTTAAAACCTCTATATTTGAAATGTCTCCGGGATTAATGCTATTGAGCGGGCTATTTAGTGCTGTCATGTTACCTGATGTGTATGAACTTCCTATATCCTGTGAGGAATAGGGAACCCCGTCAATAATATACAAAGGACTGTTTCCTTCGAGTCGTAAACTATTTTGTCCACGGATTTCGATATCAAAACCACCACCGGGCATGCCTGAATTTTGAGTGATGTTAACTCCTGCCATTCTTCCCTGCATGGTAGCAAGTACATTGGTAACAGGTTGTTTTTCGATGTCTTTAGAAGTTATCTTTACAATACTTCCGGTACGGTCACTATCTTTTACGGAGTAGTAACCGGCATTGATCGTTACTTCCCCAAGTGTTGTCGCATCTTCCTGCATCTGCAGATTGATACTCGATTTTGAGCCAACGATGATTTCTTGAGTTTTAAAGCCTATATAAGAGAATATAAGTATATCAGTGCTAAGGGCATTGATCGCGTATTTACCATTTTGGTCAGTAATGGTAGAAATTGTCGATCCTTTTACACTTACAGTTACACCGGGCATGGCGCCCAAAGCATCAGTAATTGTTCCACTAATTTGCTGTTGCTGTGTAAGGGAATATTTTTTTAGGGTAGTAGCAAGAATGTCGGGGCAGCTTAGATACATTGTTAAAATAAATGCATACCGAAGAACCTCCCGACCCTTGCAGAATGAAATATTTTTCATAATATTGGATAAGGTTAATTAAACGTTAGTTTTTTTAATTAGGACTCTCTACTCTTGGTCGCAAACTTCGGGGTAGGGAGTCTTCTTTTTATACAGTTTTGATTTAATTAGGATATTAAATCGCTGTTCATATTTCTTTTTTAATTGCCTGCCACTGTACAATCACTAACTCAAAAATTACAATAAGACAGCGCAGGCAGTAAAAACAAACCAGGAATTTTTTAAATCATAGGCACACAAGTTTAGTATTGGTTAAACAATAGTGAATTGCGAAACTATATGATATTAAAAGACGCTAAGAATTAAGTTAAGTGTAGATGTATCTCCAAAAAGGAGGCGTGGGTAGCTCTCAACTTATTGCCTTTGAGGTACTGGTATACCGGTGCAACAATAAGTGAGCCCACGCCAAAGGACGTGAGCATCATACTTATCATCTCGTTGCAAAAGTACCAGTTTTCAAAGGCGAGATTCAAAGCGAATGCTTCAAATATTTTATTAGAAGTATCGCAAATATATATTATCAATAACAAATATAATAATATATTTTGAATTTCGGATTTGAATCCGAATTATTTTGAGCTTTAAAAAGTTTCTTTGTTAATATGAAAATAAAAAATCGTCAAATCGTTGATTTTATTGCCAAAGAATGGGTAAATAAAGCATCGTCGCAAAACTCATTTGCGACAGAACACGGTATTGATGAAAAAACTGTTCGAAGAATAAAATATGACAATGATTATCAAATCAGCCTTATAACTATATTAAAGATTTGTGAAGCAAGAGAATTAAAACTTTCAGAGTTTTTTAAACTTGTTGGATTATAAAAAAGATGCTAATTAGCATCTTTTTTAGTTTTATAAAATAATGAATGAGGAAAACCGTAAAGAAGATTGAGAAAGGATACGTATTATTGTTATCCGATAAATAAAAAGCCTGACTACAAAGTTATAGATTTCGGATCGTATGGGGAAGAAATATAATAAATTATTTGAATATGGTATATATTTTCTTAACTATAATTATTTTAATACTAATTGCTATCTACGCTTTCAAAAAATTTACTAGAAAAATGACATACGAAAATGAAGTAATTGAAATTTCAAAAAATACTGACATAACTAAAGGTGAAATATTCAATTTTAGAGAAACTCCTAACGAACGCGAGTTTGATGAAACCTTTGATTTTTATAGAGGTATTTTGACATGGGCAGCAAAATATGATGTAAATTCAAGTTATATTTTTTTTCAAAACGATATTTCTCCAAATGCACGTGCAAAAACATTTAAGGGTCATGGTATCATCGCAATTACTAGTGGACTAATGCTCCGTCAGATCAATGATTATTTAAAAAATGAAGAACTCGATAAAAAACTAAAGGAAAGATTTGAAAAAATATATCCTTTTTTAGATAATCCAATTAATGTACTGATGTACCAACAAGTACAGCATTCTACTTTTTATCATGAATTAGGTCACCTTATTCAACAATCCGAAGAACTTCAAAATTGGATGCAGGAAACGAGTACAAGTAATAATTTCTCTTTAACAAGGCATAAACTTGAATTAGACGCTGATAGCTTTAGCGCACTCTCTTTGGCAGCACATATACAGCAATATGGATTTAAAATATTTGGAGAAAAAATTGATTCTGAAAAGATGGAATTACTTGTTGAATTATTTAGTGCAACTGTCTTGTTATATTTTCTTACATTTTCGAGTGCAACAAGAGAGATATACTATGAAGAAAGCTCTCATCCTCATGCGTTTGTGAGAATCATTAATGTCTTACTTATAATCTCAGATTATTTGGGACAAAGTTTGAAACTAAGTAAAAATGGAATAACTATTAATCCAATAAAAATGTTCCCTAGAACAATTGATCTTGTTGAAAAAATTGAAAGTGAAATTCTTAAAAATGAGAAATCAGATGATTTAAACATAATTTTGTCTAAAAACAAAACTGATATTATAAATTACTTCACAAAACTTAGTGCGCATAAAATCAAAGATTGTAAGGAGGCCTCTGATGTCTGGAATGAAAAAATTCCCACTTAATTTTTATAAAAACCTCAATTAGTTTTATTAAAATCAATAGAATAATTTATGACACCATCAGAAAAATATGTTGCTGAGTTATGTGAGAACTCCTTTTTACCATTTTGGAGTTTTCCTAACCCAATAGGTAAAAAAGGCAAAGAACTATGCGATGTACTAGTTGTTTGTGATAATATAATTATAATAATTTCGATTAAAGATATTAGAGTTTCGGAAAATAACGACGTTTCATTACAGTATGAGAGGTGGGTTAAGAAAGCCATCCACGATTCTATTGATCAAATACATGGTGCCGAAAGATATTTAAGTAGCATTGATGAAATACTACTTAAAGACAGAGGTGTAAAGATAAAACTTCCTCCAAAAGAATCTAGGATTGTACATAGAATAGCTATTGCTTTTGGGAGTCCGGAAACATTTCCGTTACCAACAGGGGAATTCGATAAAGGGTATGTTCATGTATTTGATGAGAAGTCAACAGCAACTATACTTAGTGAGTTAGATACTATAACGGATTTCACTAATTATTTGACTGCAAAAAGAAATTTCATTTCAGACAAAACAATTCTAATCCCAAATGAAGTTGATTTCTTAGCTTATTATATACAAACAGGATTAGAGGATTATGTTGCTCCTGGAACTGTAATTGCGGGAGAAAATCTTTGGAAAGAATATGTCAACAGTTCTGACTACTCTAGATGGCAAAGTGACATTACGTTAAGCTATATTTGGGATTTTATGATTCAACAATTGCATAAAAATCACATCACTGATTCTACATCTCAAGAAAAAAGACAAGAACTTGAAGAAGCCATTCGAACTATTAATCTTGAACCAAGGATAAATAGGATTGAATTAGGAAGTATACTTGAAAACACAATAAAAAACAAGTTAAAAGCACGTATGCTAAGACCTCTAAATAATAGTGAGCATACTTATGTATTTATGCCTTTAAATGACAAGAATTGGGCAGAAAAGGAAAAAGAATTAGAACTGAGATGTATAGTTGCTAGATATGAGAATCCAACAGCGAAAAAAATAATTGGTATTTCCATTGGCGAAAATTCAAAGGGCGAAAATTGTTTTGATATTGTTATCATTGTTGTTCCGGACTTAAATAATGACTTTATTGAAAAGGCACAGAAGATAAAAAAGGAGCTAGGCTACTTTAGTAACTCAACTATTTCTCACAGTAAAGATTTTAGAAAATAACTGCTAATTTTTATAGAAATGGAAGATAAATTAACAATATCATCAAGAACTAATTATTCTAGTCAGCATATCAAAGCTGCTTGTTTTTTTGCACGTAAAGCCTACGAACTAGAAAAATTGCGAATTGAATGTAAAGAAAACTTACATGATGATAGAGAAATGGAATATAAGTCATACAGTACTAGTGCGATATTCTTATCAGTAGCGTTTTTAGAATCAATAATAAATGAATTCTTTTCTAATGTTTCTGATGAAAGCATTATGTCATTTGATGACAATTTAGATGCTAAAAATGTACAAATGATAAAAAGGTTATGGAGTCAAGATGTGCCTCGTACAGCATCATTTTCAATAGTACGTAAATATGAGATAGCATTAATTGCATGTGAAAAAGATACAATTGACAAGAGTGATGTGCTTTTCAATGATATAAAATCGCTAATACAACTTAGAAATTCTCTCATCCATTATGAACCTCAATGGAATCTTATATATTCTGATGAATTTACAAATGAAAAAGGGCTAACATTAAAGCTCAAAAATAAGTTTTCCTTAAGTCCTTTTGCAGGGCGTGGAAGCGCCTTTTTTCCGGAGAGGTGTATAGGACATGGTTGTGCTGAATGGGGTATAATAAACTCTATAAAATTTGTAGATAATTTCTATCATAAACTAGGCATGAAAACTACTTATGAAATTATCAGAAGTCAGTTAAATGCTAAGTAATTTCAACACTAATTAAACTTTTTCAAAGATATTATAAAAAATGTAGAGATTCGTCCTATGTTATTATGTGTTAGCTGTATATAATTTATTGAATTCTTATTGTTTTTACTAAAAATATTACTTCTTAGATTCTTCTATAGAAACTTTTCTAAATTCTTTTAAGAGTTTCTCCAACTCTAAAGTTGATTTACGAGCTCTTGCTCCGGCAGCTTTGACACCTTTTTCGATTAGTGAGTCAGATTCGCTTTTAAACGTTTCCAGTTCTGCATTGATTTTTTCGATTAAATCTTTCATGATATTAGTTTATTAAATTAGGGCTGCAAAAGTAAAAGTTTAGCTTATATTTAAATAGCTTTTATGTCAAAAATAAATACTTAAATGATATTTATAATTGTTCCTTTTGAAGCTCCTCAATAAAGTAGGAGGTTGGCATTCCTGTACGGGCATAGAAGGCGTTGGCAAAGCGTTGGGTGCTGCTAAAACCGATTTCTTCAGCCAATGCTTTATTAGAATATTTTCTTATTTTGGGATCTTCTTTGAGTAGGGTAATGAGATAATCTACTTTTAGATCATTAATGTAATCAACAAACTTCTTTCTCCTGGAATGGTAAATTATTTTAGAAAGATATTTTGTATTACTCTCAAATGCTGCTGTTAATTTCACTAATGTTAAGTCCTTTTCCAAAAATTTCTTTTCTTTTTCAAACTTTTCCAATTGTTTTAGGACAGATATGACAGTTTCCTGACTTATGTCTTCAATAGTAAGGCTTAAGTTTTTTTCATTTGATTTGCTCTCTTTTTTCATGAACGCTTCAAATTTTTGCCTGTAGAGTTTTTTATTTCGGGTAAATCTATAAGCTAAGAATAGGAGTGATAGAAATAAAATAGCAATTACACTTACAAAAATATAGTCATTGTATTTCCTTTTTTGGAGTGAATTCTCTATGCCTTCCTTTTCCAATAATAATTGCTTTGTGTCGTATTCTTTATGAATTTTTCCGGAAAGGTATACATACCTCTTACTTAGAAGACTATCCGCTTTTAGTAATTTGCGAATATAAAAAAGCTGCATTTTTGAATTGTGTTCTGCTTTATAGTAGTCAATCAGCATTTCGAAATTTTGCCGTAAATCCGGGCGGATATATTTTTTTGAAGCAAATATTTCATCCACTTTTTTAAAATACGTAACAGCAATTTGTTTATTTTTAAGGGTCCAGTAGCTTTTTCCTATGTAAAAATAACCGACAGCCACATTTCCAAAATCGTCATTCTCTTCTATTGCAGGTAGAGCATCAGAAATGTTTTTAATTGCTAATGCATAATTATTTTTAAAATATTGATTGACTCCTTCTGAGTGCATAAAGTAAGAGTCCATTTCATTAGTTCCAAGTCTTTTACCTTCTTCAAGTCCTTTTTTATTTGTTTGGGAACATAGACCATGAGCACCTATTTTAATATAACAAAGCCCTAGAGAATGTATGGAATTGAGGTATCCGTCAGGGCTATTATCTTTAAAGTAACCGATGCATTCATTGAATAAGGAAATGGCTTCGTGATAAAAACCCAAATAGTATTTTATATTGGCAATATTGTACTTGACTTTGTAAATTAAGTACTGATTCTCGGTAGTGGAAATGTAATTGTTGGCAATAAGGTAATGATCCAGTGCCCGTCTAAGTTTTTTTTCACTGTAGTAAACAATACCTTTTGACAGATAAGCAGAGCCTATCAAAGCATTATCCTTTGATTTTTTTGCGGTATAAATCATACTGTCTGCATAAACAAGTTTTAAACTTTCAGGAGCGGCATGCAGATAATTTTTATATCCGTTTACTATTTCTTCGTTATTGTTTTCTGATTTTGCCTTGGACAAAAACGTCTTCAGGTAGATTGACTGCTTATTGCTGTCTTTTTTTAAATTTTCTATTTTTTCATAGAGATAGTCGTAATTTTTATGTGCCAACGTATCTGGAATTTTACGCGGAATTTCCTGCGCGTAAATTTGACCTCCCATACCAAGAGAGCAAATTAATGTATATATTTTATTCATAGGACAACTGGGATAAGTACTATTTTATATAAAATGAGTATTTAAATGTCGAATACGTTACAAAAAAAGATGTGATATTTTTTTTGTGAGAAATGCGCATCAAATATAAGTTAATCTATTGGTATTCAATGATGTTTGTGCGGTATTTATAGTGTGGATTTTCTGCAAATCCATACCCTTTTTTCTGCAAATCCACACTATAAGTGTTGTGGGATAGAAATCCGAATTCTAGTTTTACAATTATTTCAAAAGCAAAAAGATTTAGCAGGCTGCTAAATTAAAGTTCTGTTTATCCAGGTAAATGGAACGGATTGAAAAAGTTGTAACCCTTAATAAATTCAGATTATGAAAAAGATTTTGCTGTTATTAGTTCTTTTACCATCACTACTAATTTCCTGTAGTTCCGAAGAAATTATGGAAGCCTCTCAGACACTCACTGAACCCAATTCAACGGCTGAAAGCCCCATGCCTGGTAATGCTGCTAACCCATACGACGCTGCCGGAAGAGCACATAATAATATTCTTGATCTCTACGAAGCAATGAATACTGTCAATGATACTACTATTACTATGATTAGTAATAGAGTAAAAGAAATTGCTTTAGCAAACACAGACGTAATGCTCCTCAATACAGGGTATAGTACAACAGTGCTTAGTCCTGAAGAAATTGGAGAAATTGTAATAGACCCGGCTGCTAATCTCAACACAGTTATAACAGCGTCTACTTTGACTGCTGGAGCAAAAACCAGTTTGTCGCATTTTATCGACTCTTTACTTTTATTAGAAAAAGAAAAATACGAAGTCATTTATCAATTTATCATCTCCTACGAAACAACTGTAATTGATAATGGTCAGTTTAACAATTTCGATAAAAGAGCACTACTACTTACAACATCTTTACTAAGGCATTGGTACTTTCATATTAGAGAAAGAAGAGATCCGGATTGGGGTAAATCTAAAGGTAATGCTGTGGGAGCATTAAAGGGTGCACTTAAGGGGCCATTCACTGCTGTTACTGGTTCACTTGTAGTTGGTATTGCGCAAAGTAAAAATGTTTCACCCAAATGATAGATCGAATATACCTAATTGAAAAAGAACTTGTGTGCGTCTTGAGCGTACTGCTGATTTTCTTCAATTTAATCTGCCTTTATTTCATCATAGACTTATTAAGCTATGATGAAATAATAGCTTATCTCGCCAATGGCGAGCTGGAGAGCAGCGATCCACGGGATTTGGCCCTAATACTTTTTGGAACAACTGTTTCAAATATGCTATTTGTTTCGGTTCTTCTTATGCTAAAAATCTGTAATAAAGAATAATGTTTTGGTAGACACGAAATCAATACAATTGCTGGGTTTAAAACTTCATTTCATCGAAAACTCTTTGTCTAAGTTTTCAATGAGTAAGATATTTGGCGATAATTATTTTTCAATTATATTCGTTAGATCGGGGTCTGTTAAGCTTAGCATAAATGACAAAAAAATTCATTTATTTGTTCATGAAGTGATCACCATACCGCAGAAAATTTATTGCAGGATACTTCACATAAAGAAATCGTCAGAAATTTGTGTGTTGTCTTTCACTTCAGAGTTTGCCTATAAAAACAGCCTAAAACAGTCACATGTGGGGTATTTTGAAATGTATGTTATCAAGTACCCATCAAAGATTTTACTTAAAAATAAAGAACTATCACATCTAACAGACCTATTCAAACTATTGTTGAGTAAAGCAAAACAATACAATATGCAGGCTTTTAAAGAAGAAATAGTAGTACTTGGTTTTAATCTATTACTCTATATTCTTGCAGAGAATTACTATAGGTTTTATAAAGAACTAAAGGTCGAATATACACTAAAAGAAAAAATACTAATGCAATTTTTTAGAGCACTCGAATTAAACTATAAAAAGCAACATGGAGTAAAATTCTATGCTGATGTATTATGTATGACGGCGGATCATCTTACCAAAATCGTTAAGGAATCTACTCAAAAAACGGCTAAAGAATTTATTGTTGATGCAATAATTTTGGAGTCAAAACGCTTGCTTCAAAATCAAGCCTTAACGATCAACACTATATCTGAAGAATTGCAATTTGGTAATTCTTCTTTGTTTAGTAATTTTTTTAAGAAGCATACTTCCCTGTCTCCAAGTGAATATCGTTTAAGTTTAAATCTCCGGAATACCATGAGATAATTGTTCTGGCGGGGTGAGTACTGTTCTGCAACTATTGATTTAAAATACTGTCGATGTAAAAATCGGAAGAAAGATTTATTAATTAAAAGTAGAAAGAATGACTCAACCCTATCTTTTAGAGTGGATGGATTTAATGGTGACTTCAATCCTTAATCCTAATAAAACAGATCTTACCATGATTACTCCAATTCAGTCGAAAGAGATTATAGAAAAAGCAACACAACAAACATTAATTATTCAGTCACAGTTTACCATACGGGTATTTTCTCTTACTAAAGAAAAAGAAATCAAAATTTTAGTTGGGAATTACTATTCGAGTTTGGTTTTTCTGTTAGACAAAATTATAGAAATTAATACTGAAAATACGTTCAACAGTGATAGTCTAAAGGAGGTAGCCACTACCTTAATTTCTTGTTTGGACGAATTGATAACTTTTGTAGAAGTAAGATTTGCAAACTACTTAAGCTCAACTATACAAATAATCGAGCGTAGAACTAATAGCAACCCTCTGGTAAATTATCAAACGAGTAAGGTTTTATGTAAACTTTCAACAGATCAGACTGCATTAATATTACGAGCCTCTGATGAGCTAAAAATTTTAATGTCAAAATCGATGAACCAGGTTTTTAAAACAATAGTTCCCTATTTATCGACACCAAACAAGACTGACCTTTCTTACGACGCTATGCGAAGTAAGGCCTATGTAGCAGAAGAACGGGATAAGGAAATAGCAATTAAAACATTGGAAAAAATGATTGATCGAATAAAAGAATATTAATGGAATAATTAATTTATCAAAATAAGAAAAGTTCCAATTCTTTACAATAGTTATGTTCAATATAGCAGACTATATATGTTAAGTAAGCAAATTTAAGGTCCATGAAGCTAAAATTTTATAAAGCTTACTACCTAAGATACTCAATAAGAATATCTCGTTATTATGTATAAATTGTAATTTTAAACGTGTTAATTGCGGTTTTCCCGCAATTAAACATCAGAAAAGTTTTGTATTTTGGCGTTCACTTTAACATTTATTTAAGTTATGCGGCTATTATTTATTTTTCCATTTTATTTTCTACTTTTTTGTTGTGCCAGTCTCCATGCTCAAGATGTCTTGTGGGAAAAGTCATACGGTGGTAAACATGCTGATTACCTTTTTGATGTGCAACCTACTGCTGATTATGGTTTTATTCTGGCAGGAAGTTCTCTTTCACAAAAAACAGGTAATAAGACATCTGATAATGAAGGTGATCTTGATTATTGGGTTTGGAAGATGAATGAAGATGGAGATTTGGATTGGCAAAAAAACTATGGAGGCTCAGGAGCTGATCTTCTTCAGAGTATCCGTAATACCTCAGATGGTGGTTTTATTCTCGCAGGAACATCTGATTCAGGAGTAGGGCTATTTAAAAAAGATTCCTGTCGGGGTAATGAAGACTTTTGGATTATAAAACTTAATGCCAAGGGAAATGAAGAATGGCAGAGAACCATTGGTGGAGGTGGGAGGGATTTGGTCAGAACCATTTCTCAGACACAGGATGGAGGTTATATTATTGGAGGTTCTTCAGATTCGGAACAGGGCCATAATACACAAAATATTGGAACTGACAAATATAGCAAATCTGAGAAAAGCCGTGGAAACATGGATTATTGGATTGTAAAATTGGATAATCAAGGAGAAATAAAATGGCAGAGAACCCTTGGAGGTAAATATGTTGATATTCTCGAAAGTCTTATAACTACAAAGGATGGTGGATATCTTGCTAGTGGATTTTCTAATTCTCCTGCCTCTCAGGATAAATCTCACGATGGATATGGAGAAGGTGATTATTGGATTATAAAACTGGATAAAGATGGTAATCCGGAATGGCAACAGAATCTGGGAGGAGAAAGTGACGATCATTTATATTCAACGGTTCAGACTACTGATGGAGGATATATAATTGCTGGCGATTCGGTTTCAAATACTTCAGGTAATAAGAAAAAGGCAAATAAAAGTGGAACTGATTTTTGGGTAGTAAAACTCGATGAACAAGGAGAACTTCTGTGGCAGGAAACGTACAATACAGGTAAGACAGATATTCTAACTTCAGCAGTTGAAAATGTAGATGGTACTATTCTTTTAGGAGGATATGCCCAAAGTGAGACAATAGGTACTAATAAAAAAGACAAGAAGGAAATCAACGATTATATCGCGTTAAAAATTTCTGCTGATGGTGAAGAAATATGGAAAGAAACAGTTGGCAGCAATGGTGAAGATGTACTTAGAAAAGTAGTTGAGACTCGAGATGGTGGCTATTTGCTTGCAGGGACTTCTAAAGGTGAAATTTCGCGCGATAAGAACGAAGGACAAGGAAAAGCTGACTTTTGGGTTGTCAAAATTAAAGATAAAGATAAGAAAAAAGAAAAGAAAAAATTGAATATTGAGGCTATTCCGAACCCTGCCAGACAATTTACAAATATCATTATCGGTTTCGAATTCGCAAACGGGACATTATCAATATTTGATTTAGCAGGAAGGCAGTTACAAAGCTTTCAAGTGTCTGATAGGACTATTCCAATTGATTTAAGCACATATCCTGAAGGGTTATATGTTATTGAGGTACAGACGGATAAGGGAGATGAGTCGGTAAAGGTAATAAAAACAAGAAATTAACATGATCAAGTTTATGAAAACCAACGTTTTTTTATTTTTTATTTTAATAAGTTTTAGTATTTATTCACAGAATACACCTGAGTTTGAAATACCTAATTACGCACCTAAGTCACCTGAGGCTGAAGCTTTTTTGCAGTATGGAAATATTCCTGTAAATCTTTCTACGGGAGTGCCTAATATTTCAATTCCTTTATATACAATAGAATCAAAAGATTTTCGGATACCGTTATCATTGGACTATCATTCTTCAGGTATTAAGGTTGACCAGGAGGCTACATGGGTTGGCTTGGGTTGGAATCTTACTTTTGGAGCTCAAATTGTATTAAATGTAAAAGATGATGTAGATGAAAACAATACTTATTTAGATGCAATACCTACTGCTGCAGATCTTAGTTTTTATGATGCTAATCCATACTCGTTTAATAGTGGACCGATAAATAACATGCATCTGGACGAATCTAGAATAAAGGATACTTATACTTTTTCATCACCGACTTGTAGTGGGCAATTTTATATAAGAAATTTTGCTCAAAATGACATTGTGGTATTTCCTCCTGAAGCTTTTAAGGTTGATCGCACTGGCACAAGAAAAAATTTGAAGTTTACTATTACGGATAAGATGGGCAATAAATACATCTTCAATACAAGTGAAAAATCTGTTAGACAATTTACTCATAATGATGACTATTTAAGCGCATGGTATGTCGACGAAATAAAAACACCTATCAATGGCAATATATATTTTTATTATTCCACTGACGGAGGTGTAACTGAACATAGCGCAAATCAGAAGCATGAAATTAAAGATGAGTGTATAGCCTGTGGTTGTAGTGCTGCAGGCGTTCTTTCTAACATAGGCCCTGTAAGGACAGAGGGTGGTGATGTTACAACTTCGACAATTAAAATAAAAGAGATATTATTTAATAATAATAAATCAAAGATTCTTTTTACAAGACTTCCTGGAAGGCAAGATCTTATTAATGGAAACAGTTTATTAAATAAATTGGAGGTACAACAATACAATGGTAATACTTTACAATTTGCAACTGTAAAAGGTTACCGATTTGAATATGACTATTTTAATGCAACTGGAAGTGTTGATGATAAAAGATTAAAACTACTGAAAGTAGTAAATTTATTGGATGAATCGGATTTCCATAGATTTGTTTATTCTGATATAACTCTTCCCAAAAAACACTCTACTTCACAGGATTATTTCGGTTACTATAATGGGAGAAATAACTTGAATATGATTCCTGAACATTACTTTGGATCACCTTATAATGCAACAGTTGGAAGTGCAGATCGAACAGTAAGTAGCTATTACAGTAAGGCTGCTATATTAACAGAATTGCATTATCCTACAAAAGGTTTTAGTAAATTTAGTTATGAAGGAAATGAGTATTGGGGTTTGGACAAATTTCAGCAATATAAACCAAAATGGTTAAACTGTGGTGCGACTGGTACTGGGGCTGGAAATAATAACCCAACCGAAGGAGAAAGTCCAATTGACGAATGGACAACACAATGTCCAGTAAATTGTATCCAATATAATAGATGTTATTTTACAGGAGCATCTTCAAATTCACCTCTTCGGATAGATGTACATAACAATGTTAATGATGATGTTACTGAAATAAAGTATCAATACATTAGAGTAAGAATTTATGATAATGATACCGGACTAATTTATGATTCTGGTAAAAAAAATAAGATTCAGTCGTTTGAAGCTTATGTTAGCCTCCAAGGATCAGGGTTCATGGTTGTTGAAGCCTGGGGCGAGCACATGTCTGGTTCTGCATCTCTAACTTATGTTGAATCAGCATCTTCTGAGTTTAAAAACTTGGCTGGACCTGGTCTTCGTATTAAAACGATTGAAAATTATACTGATGCAATTACTTTAGCAACAAAAAAAGAATATTATTATGATACACCTGGTACCACAAATTCAAGTGGTAGTTTAAATAATGATAAAGCATTATCGTTTACAAGTCGCATTCCTGCAACGTTTTCCGTATCAAATTGCAGCGCTGGTAATCCATTTATGGTAAATTTTTCTAAAAAATTTATAGTTTCTGAAATTTCTAGCTCTGGAATTGAAGGTACGGGTATTGCATATAGGTTTGTAAAAGAAACTTCAATTGATCCGATGACTTCAAAAAAGAACGGATTTACAACCTATGAGTTTACAAATAGTGGAGATTGGGTTTCCGAAGACTATGTCCAAATTGCTACACCATGGATGAGGGGAAAACTTATTGAGCAGTGTGATTATAAATTAGTGAACGATGTACCATATCCCATAAAAAAAGTAAAAAACGTTTATGTAGATGATAATTTAAGGACTTCTATAGTTGAAGGATTTAAAATGATTAGAAGATCATCTATAAATGTTAGCTATGCCGGAACCGGATATAGTTTTCCATTTTCGTCAGTCAATGGAGAATTTGGAACTCCTAAAAATGTTCTTGAATCAGTTCAATTTTATAATTACGAATTTGTTGTACCTTGGAATTATCTAAAAAGCACAGAAACCACTGAGAGCTTTTACAATCAATCAAATGCGCTCACAGGAACAATTGTAACAAATAAAGTGTTTAATTACAATAACCCAACTCATTTGCAATTAAGTAGTGAGGTTACAAGTAACTCTTTAGGCGAAACATTAGAGACAAAAATCTTCTATCCAGGCGATTCAGAGGTAGCATCAGAACCATTGGTTACTGATCTTATAAACAAAAATATGCTTGTCCCTCTTAAAATTCAGTTTCTAAAGAATGCCGTTAAATTAGATGAAAAGCTGACTAAGTATAAAAACTGGGGTAACAATATTTTAATGCCCGAGTTATTATTGAGATCTAAAGGCGCATTAGCTTCGGAAAATGATTTGCGTTTTAATGAAATTGACAATAGCAACGGTAATGTTCTTGAATTTCAGATTAAAGACGGAATAAAGACATGTTATATATGGGGATATAATAAGACGCTGCCCGTAGCCAAAATTGAAAACATGTCTTATATAAATATTCCTTCTAACCTGATAACGGCTATACAAACACAATCGGATACTGGTACTGAAGCTAACCTTATAATTGCCCTTAATAATTTGCGTTATGATGTTTCTATGGCGCAATCAATGGTAACTACTTTTATATATAAACCTTTAATTGGCGTAACATCT
This sequence comes from Flavobacterium sp. FlaQc-52, assembly GCF_044007495.1. NCBI lineage: Bacteria > Pseudomonadati > Bacteroidota > Flavobacteriia > Flavobacteriales > Flavobacteriaceae > Flavobacterium > Flavobacterium sp. FlaQc-52. The sequence continues at coordinate 132,105 of NZ_JBIPCV010000005.1, forward strand.
ATTATTGACCCTAAAGGACTTAAGATAACTTATATTTATGATTCTCAGGGTAGGCTAAAAGAGGTTAGGGATCAAAACAACTACTTATTGTCCGAGACAAAATACAATTACAGACCTTAATCTTAACAATAATTGATATAGATGATACAAATGAGAAAAATATTATATATTTTATTGTTATTGCCTTTACACGTAATAAGTCAGACAACAACGCAAAATTTTGTAAAAAATGCTACATATAAAGATCCGGTTACTACAACCGATGAAACTAAAGCTAATATAATTGTTACTTATTTTGATGGACTTGGCAGAGCTATACAGCAAGTAAATGGAAAAGCATCAGGGACAGGAAAAGACATTGTAAGACATATTGAATATGATGGCTATGGCAGGCAATCCATGGAATATCTTCCCTATGCTTCAGGAAACAACAATCTATTATTTGATACATCAGCAGAAGCAAACACGTTAAGTTTTTATAATACGGCTGCTTTTGAAAACACCCCCAACCCATATAACCAGACTTTTTTTGAAGTATCGCCCTTGAATAGAGCGAAAAAACAAGCTGCACCGGGAAACATTTGGATAGGAAATACTGATGATGACAATGACCACACCATAAAATATGCTTATTTAACAGGAGTGGCTGCAAAACTTACTGCGAATGCTCAATGGAGTCCAACTACAAAACAATATGAACCAACATTTGTAAATAATGGAAGTTATACTGAAGGAGAATTATATAAAACAATAACACAGGATGAAAATAAAACAGGTACTATAAATCTGGAGAACACAACAAGTAATTTTAATACTATTGAAGAATACACCAACAAGGAAGGACAAGTTGTATTAAAAAAGACATACAACACTTATGTTAACAAGCAGTTTGGAACATCAAGTTATGCAGCTATTACGACCAATTATGTATATGATCAATTTGGAAACCTTAGTTATGTACTGCCACCATCTTCATTTGGCATTTATGATGCCAATAATTGTTATAGTTACAAATATGATGGTAAGAATAGGCTTACTGAGAAAAAACTCCCGGGAAAAAAATGGGAATATATTATTTATGATGGTTCTGACAGGGTAATAGCTAGTGGCCCCGTTTATTCTCCTTTTGGTACTGGTGAAGAAGGTTGGATATATAATATATATGATGTTTATGGTAGGTTATGTATATCAGGCTGGTACCCAATGGCAAATATAACATCTACAAGTCGTAAAGTATTACAGGATAACAATATAAGTACTATGTCAGTTACACGATATAACAAAACAGGTTCTTCGACTATTGATACGATTTCCACAGATTATATTTTACCAACTGGTTTTGTGTTACCGACAGGATTTAAGCTACTTAAGTTGAATTACTATGATAATTACAAATTTACCGGCTCCCCAGGTGAGCCGCCTTTTACTGATATTGAAGGGCAAGGAGTTGCTAATACTGTGACTGGATTACCGACTGGCTCCTGGAACCGAGTTCCTACAACTGCGACCGAGACCTTTAATGAAATTACTTATTTCATATATGATGCTAAAGGAAGGGTAATAAAAAACCGTCTTACCAACTATTTAGGAGGATATACACAAACCACTAATAAGCTTGATTTTGATGGGACACCAATTTATACAATTACCAGTCATAGAAAAACGGCTTTGGAGAGTATCGTTTCCACAAGAGAAGAGTTTACTTATACTCAACAAGACAGATTACTGAGCCATACACACAAAATAGGAAGCGGTACAGCACAGCTTATGACCCATAATAGCTATAACGAGTTAGGACAACTTACAAGAAAAAATGTTGGAGGGACTGATGCTACAGGAATAGCTGCATTACAAAAAATTGATTATAGTTACAATATAAGGGGATGGTTAACAGGTATTAATAATGTTCGAGATCTTGCACTGCCAAATGACCCACAAGATCTTTTTGCTCTTAGTATAAATTATACTGATTCGCCGAGCCAGTCTATTAACGGGGAAGTACAGGCCCTATATAATGGTAATATCGCAGAAATTTCATGGCGTACACCTAGCGATAACATTCGGAGATCTTATGGTTTTACTTATGATAAGCTCAGTCAGCTTACAGCTTCCTGGTATCAGATTCCTCAAGCTAGTGTACCTGTACGGAACTCATATAATGAGAAAATTTATTATGATCTTAATGGTAATATTAAAAATCTTGAACGCAATGGTGAGAGTGATACATCGACTTCGGTAATAGAGATTGACGATCTTGTTTATAGTTATGATACAGTAATAACAGACAGGTTAATGAAAGTTACTGACACTTCTAATCACTCTAAAGGTTTCAAAGATAGCCCTGATAACGCAGTAAGTGACTATAGCTATGACACCTATGGGAATCTAAAAACTGATAGAAATAAGGGGATTACTTCTATAATTTATAACCATTTAAACCTACCCATAGAAATAATATTCAATAATAGCGCAACATTAAAAATTAAATATACTTATAATACTAGTGGGACTAAAGTAAAGAAAGAAGTAACAAACGGGGCTACAATAACCACTACCGATTATTTGACTGGTTTTCAGTATACCGATGGAGTATTAGATTTTTATCAAACTGCAGAAGGTTATGTTAAAGTGACTTGGGGAGATATGGCTCCCTCAGGAGGTATTCATACCTATGTGTTTAACTACAAGGACCATTTAGGTAATAATAGGTTAAGTTATGTTAAAGATCCCTCAGATGGCGTTCTGAAAATAATGGAAGAAAACCATTATTATCCTTTAGGATTAAAGCATAATGGTTATAGTGCAGGACAGAATATAATGAGGGAATTTCAAGTGGCACCTTTTGTAGTCCTTACGCCTGTTATAAACTCTGTCGATGCAACTTATAAATACAAATACAATAATAAAGAACTACAAGACGAAAGTATTGGTGGGGTACAGCTGAATTTGTATGATTTTGGAGCACGTAATTATGATGTTGCATTAGGAAGATGGATGAATATTGACCCTTTGGCAGAAATGTCACGTAAGTTTTCTCCGTATGTTTATGCATTAAATAACCCTGTATATTTTATTGATCCAGATGGTATGGCTGCAGCTCCATCTTCTTCTGGGGGCACATCACCAGAAAATTTCACTTCAAAAGATATTAGTTTCAATGTTAATGTTGGTAATGGCATAATGAGAGAGATCAATAGTGTAGGAGCATCGGCTTCATTTTCTAATGGTACACTTGGATTAACTAATAGTGGAGAAGAAAAAGTACATAATGATGCTAAATTTTATTTGAACCAACAAGATTATACACCTGATCAGAAAATTACGGAGGTCGAGAAAAAAAATTCATATGCATGGAATATGAGGCAAAGTGTATTACCTCTTTACTTGTTATATAATGATGCTGGAAATCCTGATATTGAGTATGAATATACAATTCCTGGAGCACATGCCGATTATGGCCATGATGGTAAACATAAGGTCAGAGTATCTCAAGATTCTTTTCAAACTAATTTCACATTGTTTATTGACTTAATCCATGAAGGAATGCATGCGTGGGATAACCATCACGGTTTATACGATGTATGGGGAGGATGGTGGAGTAAAGCCAATTTAGGAGATTATGGTGTAGTAAGATCTACGACAGAAGTGAGAGCTTATCAAATTGAGAGGTGGTTTGGAGGCCCCATCCGTAATGACTATTTATTTAAACAATATATGAGTGTAGCAGATAAGCATTTTAGTAATTATCAGATTAAAAGTTTTCCAGTCTTTTTTGAAAATATAAGAAATAAAAAATAAATGAGAAATATATCTTTAATATTGTTTTTAACAATAATGTCTTGTTCGACGGATAAAAAGGTCGTAACACTCCGAATAGAAAATGAACAAATCTATTTCGTAGATAGTACCAATACAGTAATGAATTATAATTATAATAGCAGCGAGTCGAGGTCAAAATCGGAAAACATTATTACTTATGTTATATCCAATGAAACAGACAAGAAATTACTTTTTATTATTGACAAAAAGATATATCCCTCTGTTGAAAAGGAATTAACAATTTCTGGTAGCACTTATTTCGTAATCAAGGACAAAGTTGGTGAAATTAAAAAATATAATATGCCTTTAGTAAGTTTTGATAGAGAAGTCAATTCTAACAAAATTTACTCAGACAGTATTAAGAACAATTATTATAACAAAATAGGTGTTGAAAATAAAAATATTGATTATGTAGCAAATTTATTTGAGAATTCAATCATAATCGGTCCAGGAGAGAGGAAGACTTTTAAGGCAATAGTTAATTTTCCAATCATTAGTGAAATTAATTCTAAACAAGGAATTAATCCTTTGTATTATAGAGGATTAAAGGATGCTGAAAATTTTCAAATTTATTATAGTTGCAATGCTAAATCACTCATGTCATGTCTTCCTAAATATGTAAGGAATGAACTTAATGATAATGAGGTTGAAATTTTTGAAGGGATCATTGAATCAAATGAAGTTCCTTTAAAACTTGTTAAGTAATTAACTTTGGGGCTTGAAATTAAAGGAGAGAAAGCCCTACTTTCTCCTATCACAGTTACTGAACTCTTAGATTTTCAGAATAAAACTATTTCAGATTATAACAATGGGAATTTTAAAGACTAAGATATGAAAAACTATTTTTTTTTGCTATTTGTTTTCTTTTTGACTAATATGTGTGTTGCACAATCAATATTATTTAGTCCGAAGGGTGAGATGGATAAACCGCTTCCTACGATAGAGTTAGTTATTACCCCCAATAATAGAAATGTGGTAAATAAAACAGAAAAGAGAGGTAAAGTGCGTGTATATGTAATGTCTGTATCCTATGATAATTTTATATCTATACTTAAAATAGTAGATTTAAATAATACGCAAGTTAGCTTTGATGAAAAAACTAATTATTCATATGGTTCATATGAAATTAGATATGAAAAAGGTAACAAGCAACTTAGCTACATAATTATAACACGTGAAAAAAGTTCAATTTTTTTTAAGAAATTACTTTCTTTTACTAAGCCCAATGATTACTTGTACCAAGAATTTTCGGAGTTAATTAGACGATTATATTAATTTTAATAATATCTAATCTCTTGCTCGTGCGAGCGTCACGTTAGTGCGAATAATTACTGTTGCTCCAACTTCTTCTGGGGGCTATCAAGAACATTTTTTAAAGATAATACCTATTTAACTACTTTGGTTGGTCATGAATTTATGCATGTTTTTGATCATCATTTTAATCCATTTTTTTTTTTAGCTTCGATTCTGCTTGATAAAATATTTGAGATGGTGATGCATTTGAGTTAGTTTTAATAAAATCATCCCATTGTTAATTCCATTTTCCTTGGTCATGTAACATTCTAAGTGTTTTTTTGCACTCTTTTGGATTGTTTAATCATCAATAATCTTAATCTCATTAATTGTAAACTGTATTATAAATACAATTATGCCAATATAGCTGTAAGGCGGAATATTATTTAAAACAATTTTATTCGATTTAATCCTAAATATAAAAAACTAAACAACCTTCTAGTTGCTTAGTTTTTACTACGATATTAATCCTTGATAATCTGTAAATGTGAGATGGAATAATTAACCACCAACGCATTTGATACATTACCTACTACGAGAGGAGTAAAACGTCTTTTTTATAAACTTTCCAAGTTCCATTCTCCTTTATTAAGAAGACAATAAATGTAGTTCCATATTTTCCCACTGATTTTGATAATAATAACACAGCTTTATTCCTATATATTTTAAAGTTCTCTATATCTATTCTTCCAGCATACTTCATGGTTTTATCTTGCTCATTCTCATTAAAGAAAAAGTAATATTTACCTATACTTTTCGGAAAACTAGAATCTAAAGTAACTATTGAATATTCTTTTTTATCTATAACATCCTTAAAGATTACACTTAAGTCTTTATTCTTTGCAAAATAAGAATTTGTAAATTCCTCTAGTTCTTCTATATAATTTGTTCTTTGAAATAGTTTTACTGATAATTTAGGATACGAAATAGAGTCGCTTGGAGTAGTTATGAATGCTCCTCTACTATAGGCAACTGTATCAACTATCGTTAAAAAATTATCTTCAATAAACTTTTGTCCAGGATTAACTTGAACGTTTTGTTTTTCAACAATAATTTCTTTTTTGCATGAAATAACTAATAACGAGCAACAAAAAGTCGTTAAGTAAATGTATTTTGTTATCATAATTTGTTTTTTTTTAGAAAAGTGGTGGTAATTTGTATTCTGCATCTTTGAAACTCCATTTGTATTTTTTAACTAGACCTTTGTTTTCAGTGAAAAAATTCCCAAGGTCAAGATCGATTAATCCACCATTGATTACATGTCCTCCAAATGTGGCCCTTTCCCAACCCCAACCCATTTCATCTGTTTCTCCGAGGGGATCTAATCTATGAGCTTTTCTTCCGGCATGAACAAATTCATGCAGTATAGTAACTGCAACAAAAAATGAAAACACTTGTAATTCGTCATTCTTTTGAATAGTTTCTAACATTTCTGCATTGCTAATATCAAGAAAAATAAGTGAGCTACTTTCAGTTAAGCCTTCAGGATTATATTTATGTATTCTTTGTAAGTCTTTTATACCCATAAGTATACTGCTGTTAGAGTATTTTATTTTATCCAAAACCTCCATAGTTGAATAGCCTGACCATTCAGATAATTTCTTTAGAATTTCTGGATTTGATCTTACATACCCATTTAAATTTCTTAATATTTGCATTGTACGTGGATATTTCCGTTGATATTCAAAAGCTTCTTTAGGGTTAATTTTTTCTGTAGTAGATGTTTCTGCTGTATTATTTGAATTTTCATTCGTGTCAGTTTTTTTACTACCATTTGTATTTAATCCGTAACTTGCCATAGCATTTGAAAAAGAAATACTTTGCCCAGAACCATTGTAATATCCACCTTTTTGATAATTGTAATGCTCTCCCGCCATTCCACTAGGGTCAGACCAATAAACAGGGTTTCCATTAAACGCACTATAAGGAGATTGACTATAATGAACAATTGGGTCATGAGCTACCCACCTTACAATTGCTGGGTCATACTGACGCATGTCCATATCGTACATGTTTAGCCCTAGCTCATATTGAAGCTCTTTCCCGTTATATTTATACTTATTAGTTGATACTGCAACCAGATTATTATACCCTTTGTGCTTCAACCCAAACGGATAGTAATTATCTTCCTCAATAATTTCAAGCGCGTTTGTAACTGGGTTTTTAGCATAGCTTACTCTAATATTCCCTAGATGATCCTTGTACTGAAATATGTAGGTAAGTGCCCCGCTGGTGCTTTTTACATAACCTTCCGCTGTTGGGAAAAACTCCAGTACATTATCTTTATATTGAAAACCTCCCAGATAATTGGTCATTACAGTAGGTTTCCCTGTCTCATTTACAATTTTCTCGAGTTTTTGCCCTGCCGAATTGTAAATATACTCAATAGTACCACTTGTACCAAATGTAATTTTCTTTGGCAAATTGAGTTGGTTGTAGCTGATGGCTGTGATACTTTTGCTCTTATCAGTAATCAGATTACCATTTGCATCGTAGATATAATCGTCCCCAGTTTTATTAAAATCATTAAAGCCACTGGTATTGTTACTGTTGTCTACTACTTTAGAAAGCTGATTCGAATTGACGGGGTAGGTGTATACTAAGTTATCTGTTTGTATGGGCTGTAACTGAGGATCTGTATCTCCGTTTCGGGTCAATGTCATAATGTTTCCGTTTTTGTCGTACGACAAACTCTCATTGTAGGCATTGGTGGTTAACCCATTTTTTTCGTAGATAGCATTTTTTAAACGGTTCAGTTTATCGTACTGATATCCATAACCACGTTCGGTATTATCAGAACCTGTTTTCCATAAAGTTTCGGCTATATTACCGTTAAACAACGCATTTACTCCCGCAACAGCTGCTTCTGTGGTATTGTAATTGATCTTAAAAGCAAATAAATCTTTAGGATCTGTATTTTGCTGCAGATTAGCTGTTTTATTAATTTGGGTAAGCCAGCCTCGAATGTTATATGTAAAATCCACTTTCTGCAAAGGAGATCCAGTAGTGTTTCCTATCTTTTTACTCGTTAGCTGTCCTAAGGCATCATAGTTGTTATCGGCCAGAAGCTGAGTTGCTCCTCCGTTAATCTGATGAGTATGGGTAAGCAAACGATTCTCTGCAGAATAAGTGAAATTCTCTCTAATGGTTAATTCTGTAGTACCTGAAGTACGTTTGTGTTTGGTAATTGTATATTCCGGTTTTCCTGTATAATCAATTTTAGAATTTACGGAAGTATATCCCCCTAGATGATTCAAAAGATAAGAACGTATAGGGCGTGCTCTTTCATCATAAAAGGTCGTGTTTACTTCTGCTAGCGTAGCCAAAGCAGTCGTAGGAACTCTGGTCCAGCTTCCCGTTGGGAGTGTTTTTACATTGGCCAAAACTGTCTGACCTTCTATACTGGTAAGTATAGCTGGAGCGTTAGGATAAACATAATTATCGTAATAATTGACGGTTAATAATTTAAATATTTTTGGTTCTATAGTATTGCTGTAATTTACGGCTATTGCATCTATGGTTCCTGAGGTTTGTTTGGTCTCAAACAAAACCGTAGCAGCATTTTGAGCATCCTGTAGTGCTTTTCGGGCAGCAGAGGTACTGCTTACAGCATTCCATCCAGTATAAATTGGACGGCTCATGGCATCGTATTTGGTGATTAACCAACCAATAGTTGTATCGTCTTTAAAAGGGGATAGGGCAGGACCTGTGGCAACTGGACGATCTAATTTGTCATAAACAATAAACTCCCATTGTTTGCCAGGTAGTTTCTTTTCAACCAATCGGTTTTTGTAGTCGTATTTGTATTGATAACACAAGTCATTTAAAATAGTATTATCGATGCCGGCATCTGCTTTTGGCGGAATAACATAGGTTAGATTTCCATACAGATCGTATACATAATACGTATCATGTTTAACACCCGACTCGTAGGTTCTCTTTAAGACTACTTTGCCTTCCTTGTCCTTAAATTCTATCGTAGAACCGGCAGTTTCTATTGGAGTGGCCGTCGTGTTCTCATCGTAGGTTACATTTTTTATCAACTCGTTCGCAGTATAATTTCCAGCATTTACAAAAGTAGTTGCAAACAAGCCTGCAGCAGCATCCCAAGTGGCTGTTGCCTTATAGAGTTTTACCTCTGTAGCGGTGTTGGTCTGATACTCTATTTTAATCTCATGACTGCTGTTCATCGCCCAAGAAGTTCCCGGAGCAGCTTGCTTTAGAACCCGGCCTAAAGGCGAAGATTCGAGTAGTTTTTCTGAAAAAGGATTTGTTGTACTCTCATATTGGGACGAATTGTAAAAAGCGATCGTGGCAGCTTCTGCATCACCTGCAAAAGACATATTAACAGAATTGGCTTCATAGGGTAAATACTCCTTAACCTGTCTCCCAAAGGCATCATAAACAATAGGAGTGATAATATCTTTTCCATTTGCTGATTGTTTATTTGCTATTTGTTGCACAGGACGCCCAAGTCCGTCAAAATAGGTAACACTGGTTTGAGCCTCGCTGACTGTAGGAGATTTTATAACGGTAGAAGTACGTTCTTTATAGGTTTTGGTAATAATGTAATTTTCATTGGAAGGGGAAAGTATAGTAGAACAATTCGGACTTGTACCATCTAATAAAGGACAATTGTCGGTATTGTTTCGTACATAATTCCCTGCCGGAGTGGTACACTGGGTTACAAAAACAGCAGGATCACCTAAGCCATCACGTTCTGCATCTGCGTACCATTTGGTGTTAGGGTTTGTTGTAATGTCGGCATCGTTACAATCTGTTTTATTGGTAACATAACCATTGGGTTTTACACTGTATAAAACACTTATAGCGGGATTACCAAAGGTATCATTATCTGCATCTCTGTAAAAAGTTTGCGGGGCAATGTTGGTTATATTGCCAGTGCTATCGTTGTAATCGGAAGAATTTGAAACGTAACCAACGGGTTGTGTACATTGTACCAATGTTGGAGTGGTAGCGCCAAATCCGTCTCCATCGCCATCTTTGTACCAGATGGTAGTAGGTTTTATGGAAAAACTATTATCGTTACAATCGGTATTGTTGTTTATGTAACCAGTAGGCTTGACACAGCTTTGTATCGTAACCGTACCCGCACCAAATCCGTCTCCATCAACATCCTTGTACCATAATGTATTGGGGTGTATCAGTATTTGATTGTCATCGCAATCGTTATCATTGGAAACATAACCAGTAGGCTTAGTAGCTCTCAAAATGCTATTATTGGGATCACCAAAGCCATCTCCATCCTCATCGTAATACCAGGTATAGAGTCTGTCATCTCCGCCACCGCCCGGTGGAGCTGCCATTGGAGTTGCTATTTGAGCATGTCCTACAGCAACGAGTAGAATCAATACAAAACTAAATATATATTTTTTCATCTTTTTCTTCGTTTAGTTTTTGTACTTGTATAGATTCTCTGTCACGACATTGCCTAGATTGTCTTTAACAACATTGAGTCTGTTAAAAGCATCGTATTCGTAGGTCGTGGTAAACCCCTTAGGATCGGTAACAGTTCTTATCCCGACCAGAGATTTGTAAGTAAAAGTGGTAATCAGTGCACTAGGCAAATTGATTCTAAAAGTATCATTGTTGGCATTGTATGCTGTAAACACCTGATCATAGGAGGTTATATTCTCTACTTTGGCAATTGGTTTGGTTTTACCATAGCCCCAGATGATAGCTACTGGCATGCCACTTTCAGGAGTATACTGAAGAATATTTCCTTTGTCATCGTACTTATCAAAGGTGATTTTTTTCTCTAAAGAATTAGAAAGGGTGTTGGGGAATTTGGCGGCGTAGATAAATTTTGGAAGCAGCAGATTACCGGTGGTGACATCTTTGGCATACACTGTTTTTTGTTCAGACATCTTTGTTCCAGCTTTATAAACCTCAGTTTTTAGTTTGGTATCTATCATATTCCTAAAAATCATATCTGTTACCAAAGGTTCTGACGGTAGATCCTGAGGATAGTAAAACTTGGTTTCCAGAGTCTCTGCTAAAGAAGATTTAGTGCTTTGTGAAGTCAACTGGAGGTGATTAAGATTATTATAAACATAATCAATACGGGTCTGTATTGGGTTTAACCCCTTTAAATCATAGTTTTTAGATATCGAAGATTCTAAATAAAACCAATATGATTTTGTCTTGTATTCGACTATACTAACGTTTTCTACTATACTAGGATTTAAACAAATTTCATTGTAGTTTTTTCTAACGGAATACCCTTTTACTTCCTTAGAGTAGGAAGGATCCAGTTTATACTTATTTTCAGTTTCTGAAAGAACAACAAAAGGTTTGTTGGGTTCTTTTTTCTGGAGTACCTGTGATTTTATCTCCAAACCATTATCCCATCCGAAATTGGTAAAAGGGGCACTTTTAATATCTATGGATCCCAGAATTCTACTAGTATAATTAATTTCATGATTCACTTTTACCGGATTCCCGGCATCATCAAAATCATCTACCCAATTATCTCTGTGGACAATGTACTCTTTCGTCTCACCACCATTTTCGAAGTTGTCCCCGCCTTCACTAGTCGTAACATACTTATAATAACAATTACTACTACCGGTATCAAACAAAGACATCATACTACTGGAGCTTACCACTAGATCATATAAATCCGCATAACTGCAAAATGTAGGGCAGGGTCTTCTCTGCATAGAAAGATCCATGTAGTGGGGTTTTCTGCCGTTATTACCAGAAGAATGATTGACGTCTTCTTTACTGCCATAATAATATCGTTTGTAAAGCGGAATAGCACCTAGAGCCGTAAAATCTTTGGTAGACCTGATCCTTACGCCACCTGTTACAATATTGGTAGTAATGGTTATCGGTGCTGTGGGATAATAAGAAACAAATAGTCTTGCAGAGGTATGCATTCCGCCTTTAGAGAGGTGGAGTTCGTAAGTTTTACCGGCCTTAACATCCAGATAAGCAGTATTTGTTTGTCCAGATATAAATCTGAAACTATCATGACTAACCGGTGCGCCAAAATGAGTGTAAGTGTAGAGTCCGGGACAATTTGGACCCGATTCATTCTGACAAAATACTTGTAAAGAGGCCGTCTCTTTACCGGTATCATAAGGGTCTTCAACTCCTTCTTTTGGCGCGGGGCCATTTACGTAATTAACGTAACCTGTAAGTTCAACCCTCTGATCAATAGGAGATGTTAGTGTATAAATGTGTACTATATCATCACGATCGTCCTCTTTCCTTTCATATTTATCTGTTTTTTTTGCAGGATAAGTTGTTTTCTCCCCCCAATACGTATTACCTTCATAATCAAATTCCGTATGTCCTTTTGTTGGATAAGTAATACGCTTTAGTAATCCTATTTTAGCAAAACTTTCATTGGGTTCTTTGTCAGCGCCGTTAAAATCAAAATCATAAAACCCGCTTCCATACTGAGAGATGTTTTTGTCAACTAAATTTACATTTGATTTTCCATTGTAATATCCCCAATGATCCTGACTATTTGAAAGTCTTAGAGGAAATTGGGACTGGTCCAGATATTCAAAAGTATATTTTTTTGTGGGGTCAATAAAGGTAATGCCCTGCAGAAAAACCCTTTGGTTTGTTGTTTTTAAATAATCAAATTTTATGCTCTCAATAGTGTCATTTTCAACATTAATAAGTGTAATGTTTTCTATCTTACTATTACCATCTACTTCTTCGTTAACTCCGGCTTTAGAATAAGTGAATGTCACGTATCCATCATGGGTATTGTTGCTATATATCTTATTTATTTTTTTACCTATCACTGACATATCCAGAGAAACGATTCCGCTAAGGGTTGGAGATTTAACATAGGTTACACCCGAACAATCCAATTGTGTAAAATAGGACATTGCCAGCGTCTGAGATTCAGAGGCAACGTATTCCATCATGTACTCGTCATAGGTGAAATTAATTTCTGATCCATTAGGATGTACTATTTTACTTAAATACCATGCCGTGACAGCTCCTGTAGGTATAGAATGTCCTGCCCCTGAGGTTCTAAAGATTGTAGACTCTTTATCTGAAAAAAAGTATTGAATACCGTTGGTAGTGGTTAACAAAAAATTGTCTTTATTTTTTGGATCTCTTTCAATTTTAATTTTTTGGTTATTAACTAAAACGGGCTGTTTGTTTTTGTCATAAACAAATTTTCCTGAGTTTCCATTGAAGTTGAAAGAATATACATCACTTTCCGTATCGGCATTATCCTGACTGGCTGCTTTGTAAAACTGTAATTTTTCATCATAGGTTGCCGTTTTTAAGTTATCTGGAGCATATATACTAGTTTGTGTTTCATCATTTTTGTCCCTTACGGTACGGGTGATAACCCCTCCAAAGTTAAGATTCCATCCCAGTCCTAGATTGGAAGCCACTTCATCAATCTTTATTCCGTTCGAGCCGTAAAAAAGGGATAACGGAGATTCTAAATCTTTGGTTTTAAAACTAAGTAAAGGAATAGAAAGATTGGCAGCGCCTGTAAAAAGGCCGACCGGAACGTTTCCAAATTTTCCTAATTCCCCAGCTGTAGGAGAGGGAGGAATTATATTGGGTAAAAACGAAACGTCGTCAAACTTGCCAGACTGAGCAATGATTGGTAAAGAAACAAAAAGGAGTAACAGGAAAAGCAGGCCGCTTACCCGGTTGAGAGTTTGTAATAGAGTCATGCGGTTTTTAATTTATGGATTTGATTACTTTAACGGATTCGGTTTTTACATCCGTTTTGATGTTAACGATGTAGATTCCTTCGGAATATTTACTTAAGTCGACCGGTACGGTACGGTTTGAAATGCTGAAATTTTGCAGTGTACGTCCCGAAATATCTACCAGAGTAGCCGTTCCCTTTTTAAAATCATGTCCAATAATGACATTGGTGTAAGTTGTTGCGGGGTTAGGCATGGCTTCGATACTGGCTTTTACTTTTTCTGCTTTGGTTTTGTCTTTTAGCTTAACCACCCAGAAATCATTTGCCCCAATATTTGAGTTTTTATCTTTTGAGGAATTGGAGTTTGAAGTCCCGGCCATTATGTATCCTCCATCACGGGTTTCGACTAATTTCCTTAAGATATCTTCGCCGCCACTACCAACGGTCTTGCTCCAGAGTTCTTCTCCTTTTGGGTCAATTTTCAGGGCTATATAATCATTGATTCCGTCTTTTTCTTTATTTACTCCCACTTTACTTGCCACAGCCGTGAGCAAAGATTGTTTGCTTTCTGTTGCCGCATAACCTCCTATCAGGTAACTTTTGTCGTCATTGATGACCAGGGAGGTTAAGAAATCTGTTTTTCCAAAATCATAAGTTCTGCTCCAAAGTACATCTCCTTCTTTATCTAGTTTCAGAACCCAGTAATCAGTCCCATTACTTACTATTCCTCCTAAGGGAGTAAGTGGATTACGGCTGTTGGAATTACCACCGAGAATATAACCTTCGTCACTGGTCTGATGTATTACATAGGGCTGATCATCTCCATCGGCGCCGTAAGTTTTCTGCCACTGAATTTCTCCGGTGTCATCTATCTTAATAATCCAATAATCCCCAAGACCTTTTTCGCTATCTATTTTATCACCTGAGATTGGAGAGTTGGAGTAACCTGCCAGTATGTAACCGTTATCAGAAGTCTGTTCCATGCCTCGTAACAAATCAACATATTGTCCACCATAGGTTTTCTGCCACTGAATATCTCCGTCTTTATTTAGCTTTACAACCCAATAATCCATATTGCCCCTGCTTTTTTCGGATTTGTTATACAGATCTGCTTTTGTGGTTGTCAACGCCTTTCCCATTGGTCCAGTATTAGAAAGGGAGGGAGGATCAGAACTTGAAGAGCCTCCTAATATATAGCCTCCATCTTTGGTCTGAAAAGCGCACAATAATTCATCGGAACCAGAACCACCTAAGGTTCTTTGCCACTGCTGGACACCTGCGGCAGTTAATTTTATAACCCAAAAATCAGTAATACCTTTGCAGTCTTCGCCTTTCTGAAACCCATTTCCCGAGCTTGAAGTACCGGCGAGAATAAATCCTCCGTCTCTGGTGGACTTTATACTTTGCAGCAAATCAAATCCGGTTCCTCCAAAAGTTTTCTGCCACTCGAAATCTCCTTTTTCATCCATTTTCCAGATCCAATAATCCAGATCGCCGTGGTTATCGTCAGTTTTATTTCCGGTTTTATCAGAAAGAGAGCTTCCTGCGAGAATAAAACCATAGTCGGCTGTGGGCTGGGCATCAAAAAGATAATCGGCATGTTTCCCGCCATAGGATTTCTCCCAAAATACGTCCTGAGAGTACACAAAGAGGGGTAGAAAAAGTAGTGTAATGTAAAGTTTTTTCATGATTTTTTAATTTCTAAACCTGATTCATCGAATAAGGCCAAAGAATCAGACCATAACTGTATTTTGAATTTCATTGTTAGCGAGTATCAAAAACAACAGTATAAAATGATCTGAATTATTCTCTTAGCGGCAGTGAATATGGATTGTTTTGGCATAGCGTTTCACAATAATTTTTAAACCTGTAAAATCACAATACTTAAAAAAACCTTTTGTTTGGAATTGATGGATTTTTCAATTTAACATGCGATTAGATTACTATTGGTTTATGGCAAAAAAAATATATTCTTGAAGTGCCAAAACTAAATGAACATTTAAGTTCTCACAAATGATGATTGTCGAAATTCGGGAATATCGAGACCAAATTCTTATATAATTTATAAAAAAACTAAAAATTAACAGTTTTAAACTAGTAACTTGGGAAATTTTTAAAATGAATAAATTTTTTGTGAGAATATCTCTTATTAGTTTATTTTATAAAACAGATATACAAATGCTTTATTTTAAACGTCAGATAAAAGTAATATTATTACTGTTTCCTCTTGTATTAGTGTCACAAATTGTAGAAAAAGATCTTGGAAGTCTATCTTATGATGAGTTGCATGACTTGTATTTTAGTAACGTTGGTAACCCCAAAAAACAGATAGTATATACAAATGCCTATATGGTTAAGGCTATACGAGAAAACAATAGAATGAGAAGAGCTAAGGCTAATTATCAAATCGCTCTTTTGTATTATAAATCTGATAAAGACAAAGCAATACAATATTTAGATAGTGTGATAAAGTATTCCAAGAATACAAATAGTAAATTTTTTCCCGCCGCTGCTTATTGTGAAAAGGGGGATTTCCTAAAAAAACAATTTAAATTTAAAGAAGCTATGATTAATTATAATCTGGCCGAAAGAACTGCACTACTGACTAATCCGGATTATTATTACGTCGTTAGAGAATATATCGCTATAACTAAATCTGAAGACTTAGGAGAATATACGGAAGCACTTGAAATTTATAAAGAATGTTATAATCATTATAAAACAACAAATTACAGAACTGGAAAATTTGCACGTGATTACCAAAGTGTAATTTTTGGAATTGCAGATTGCTTCAAATCACTTCAAAACACTGACTCTACATCCTATTACAATATACTGGGCTATAAAGAATCTAAAATAACTAAAAATGAATACCATCAATATCTTTTTGTTTTAAATGAAGGAGCCAACCAGGTCTTAAAAAAGAATTATAATGTAGCCAAGGACAGCATCACCAAGGCGCTACCAGAAATGGTTCGATATGATGATACCGGTAATATATTAGCTGCCTATTTTTACTTGGGGAAATCTTATAGTGGAATAGGAGAGAAAACAAAAGCTGCAAAATATTTTATAAAAGTAGATTCGATATACGAAGCCACAAAAAAAATTAGTACTGAGTTTATAGAAGGATACCCCTATCTCATTAATTATTATAAAAATCAGGGAGATAAAGAGAATCAGTTGAAATATATAACAAAATACACACTTATTGATAGTACTTTACAGAGAAACTATCGCGAGTTAAATAAACTATTATATAAAGAATATGATACGCCTCGCTTAATTTCTGAAAAAGAAAACCTTATCGCTAGTCTTAATAATGATAAAATAAAAACACGATGGAGTTTAGGATTTTTATTTTTATCTACCCTTGGTATTGGCGGTTTTGCGTTGTATCAATTCCGCACAAAGAAACAATACAGATCCAGATTTGAAAAAATAGTAAATGATATAACAAGTAAAGATTCTAATCACAAAATAAATAAAGAAAATGAAGTCAAAATCGAAACAAATAAAATTGCGGATATAGGTATCGCTCAAGATTTAATAAATCAAATTTTAGAAAAATTAAATCGCTTTGAAGATGATAAAGGCTATTTAGAATCAAATATAACAGTACAAAACTTATCTGTTAAATTTGAAACTAACAGTAAATATGTTTCGAAAATAATAAATGTCTACAAAGAAAAATCATTTATTCAATATATAAATGACTTGAGAATTGAATATGCTATCCATAAACTTAAAGAAGATTATAAACTAAGAAAATATACTATTCAGGCGCTCGCATTAGAATTCGGTTTTAACAATGCAGAATCATTTTCAACTGCATTTAATAAGAAAACAGGAATTAAGCCAACCTATTTTATAAAAAAACTGGAAGCTAGCAAATTTTAAGTAATTAATTTTAAAGGCTTTAAGGGTTGCAAAATCCGAAATTCAGGAATTTCGATAGGTTTGTACTTTTTTTATACCGTTCTAAAAATGAGGTATTATATATTTGTTCATATAATGTTAATAATTTGAAAACAATGAAATCTAAAAAAGAAACAAAAAAAAATAACAAATTTGATTTAGAAAAATTTGAAGTGGCTAAATTAAATAGCTTACGTTTAATTATTGGAGGCGGGACAGGTCATGACGATGATCCTAAGGATACGAATAAAACTGACAAAGGAGGGTCTTCTGGAGACTGTCATTAATAAATACCAAAATTTTGAAATCATCAAGAATTTCATAAACATTAGAATCGCTCAAGAAAACAAATATTCTCAAAAATAATGAAATCGTATTACGTAATTATTCTATTCGTATTCCTTCTCTTAGGTTGTAAATCAATCAAAGAATCGAATAATTCTACTGCTACAGCTACTAATTCAAGTAAGGAATTACAAAATTCTTTACTTATTTGGCATCAAAAAGATTATCAACAAGATAATATCCCGGGGATTTCATTAGAAAAATGGTATAGTTCAAATAAAAAGAAGCCTAAAAATAAAAACATCATTATAGCAGTTATAGATACTCAGATTGACTTAAAACATGAAGATCTGCAAGGGCATATCTGGACCAATAAAAAAGAGATTGCCAATAATCATATTGACGATGATAAAAACGGATACATTGATGACATTAACGGATGGAGTTTTACAGGTACGAGAAGTGGTACTTACGTAGTATGGAATCGATATGAATATGTTCGTATAGTAGAGGAATGGGGAAAATATTTTAAAGATAAAACAGAATCTCAAATAGATTCAAAAGACTTATGGAAATTTAAAGAATATCAAAGGGCTCAAGAATTTTTCAAAGAAAAGAATACCTATTACAAGAGATGGCTCAAGTCTTTAAATTATAAAACTGCATTATATCCTAAAGCAAAGGACACTTTGAAATACTTTTTCCCTAAAGGAGATTACGCTTATGCACAACTCGACAGTCTTTACAAAAAATATAAAATTAATGATAAAGAGTTTAAGCAAAGACGCGATGACGACGACAGAGATTTAGGAGCATTAATTGGTTCAATGATTGCGAACATAAATATGGGGCAAAATACTTTAGAAAAATTACAAGACGAACGAACGCAATTAGATTCTATTGTCAATAAAAATTTGAATTTAGATTATAACGAACGACTTTCAATAGGTGATAATCCTAATATCCTGGAAAAAGGATATGGCAACAATAAAGTTAGTAATACTGTAAAAGGTATTCGTACTATTCAGGATCACAATACAATGGTTTCCGGAATTATTGCAGCAAACAGAAATAATAATATAGGTATAAAAGGAATTGTTGATGTGAAAATTATGCCTCTAAACATTTCCCCTTCAGGTGATGAACATGATAAAGATATAACCATGGCAATTCGATATGCTGTAGATAATGGTGCCAAAATAATTAATATGTCTTTTGGTAAAGAGTTTTCCATGCATAAAGATTGGGTATCAGATGCTTTTAAATATGCCGAAGAGCATAATGTTCTTTTGGTACACAGTGCAGGAAATGAACGTTCTGATATAGATAAAGCGACAAATTACCCTAACGATCTTGATTATGACAACATAACTGAGGTTTGCCATAATTTTATCAATGTTGGATCTATTTCTCAAAAAACAGGAGAAAAATTCGTTTCTGATTATTCAAATTACGGTAAACAAAATGTTGATTTATTTGCTCCCGGCGAAAATATTTATACAACCGGAGCCGGAAATATATATAAAACAGATTCAGGGACTTCTTTTTCTGCTCCTATGGTGTGCGGAGCTGCTGCCTTAATCTGGTCTTATTATCCTAAACTCACTGTAAAAGAAGTTAAAGAAATTATCATGGATTCGGGATCCAATTACGATTTTGAAGTTATAGTGCCAGGTAGTGATAACAAAAAAGTACTGTTTTCAGAATTATCAAAATCAGGAAAAGTTTTAAATGTATATAACGCTATGGAATTGGCAAAGAAAGTGAGTAAAGGAGTAAGATAGTGTTAATTGTAAAATTGATGACACTGTATTTGTACGCTATTGTTTGGCAGTTGAGACACTATCCTCTTATAACTTAAGATTAGCTATATCTGTGCTATTTTTGTTTTTTAGATTCCTTTTGTACCTACCAGTATAAATCCACCTTTGAAGGTGGATTTTTTGCTTTATAGCCAATTATTTTTTCTTTAGAAGTCAATTTTAGAACCTCCTCTTTTTATTTTCTGCTTTTTTTATTTTTTTTCTCCCTGATTTTACTGGGGGTCCAACGGGGTCCAACTGGGGTACAACAAAAAGCTGGACTTGTAGTAGTTTATCCGACGTTGTTTCTTTGCCTCGTAATAATGAACATCCGGATTTAGGAATAACCCTTATCCAGATTTCAAAAAACTAATGTAGAACGATAAAATGATCAGCGCATGTTTACAAACATTTCATGGAGTAATTATATAATTGTAGTTGCTTTGTTATTAACCAGTTGGTATGTATTTGTAGGAGTACGATTTTATTTGGATGAGATCAAAAACCTAATTAGCGGCAAGCAGAGACCCCAGTTTCGAAAATCGCAGGATTCTTATGAATCAACAACAATGTCAGATTCGCAGGAAGTAACTGCACTTAGTTATCCGCAATCTTCCTTTGGAGAATTTGATACCACTTTTAAAGATGTAGATAATTTAATAGAACGCTTAAAAAGTGTGATTGCAGAAGCAGTGAAAAGTAAACTTTTGAAACAGGAGCTTATTGATTATTTCAGGTCAGTTCTTTTGGAGTATCCATCCATTAAAAATTCTTCTTTCAGTTCATCAGTGAGTGAATTTATTGTTTCAGAATGTGAAAAATCAGAAGCTGTTTCCCTGACCCAGGCAGAAGCAGAAGCTTTGTGGAATTAGATAAACAGAAAATGTATTACGGAGGAAATGCCCCTGTCCGTCCCGGTGCGGTATGGCTTATGTGACAGGAAAGTGGAATTGCGACAGCGGCAGCCCTTCGTTTTACCCAATTATTTGAACTTTAAAAGAATGTGTTATGAAAAAATGTCAATGGATTTTTAAAAAACAGACACCACAAAGATTTGTTATTACGGTCAGTATTGTGACGCTTCTGGTGTTCAGCTATCAGAGCTATGGCCAGGATGGTCTTGCAGGGATCAATGAAGCAAATCAACAAGTCAGAAGCTATTTTGATGCCGGAACAGACCTGATGTATGCCGTTGGAGCATTACTGGGTTTAATTGGAGCGGTCAAGGTATACCAGAAGTGGAATGCCGGAGATCCCGATACGGGAAAAGTAGCTGCAGCCTGGTTTGGAAGTTGTGTTTTTCTGGTTGTCGTTGCTACGGTAATTCAATCCTTCTTCGGAATTTAAAACAAGGTATATGTCTAATAGCGTATACCAGATTAACAAAGGGATTAACCAGAGTGTGGAGTTTAAAGGGCTTAAAGCGCAGTATATATGGTATTTGGGAGGTGGAGTTATTGTTCTTATGATTCTTTTTGCCGGAATGTATATAGCAGGCTTACCTTCATTGGTCTGTATTGGAATCATTGGTATTTCGGGTACACTACTGGTAATAAAGATTTATAAAATGAGCCATAAATATGGCGAGTATGGCATGATGAAATCCCTTGCAAAACGACAGGTTCCAAAAGCTGTAAAATGCCAAAGCCGAAAGATATTTATGATGGGAAGGTGAGATTCGTTCAAAAACGACAATCAGGTAAATCAAAATGAAGATGGAAAAGAGGATAGAGGATATTTTACCGATTATGGATGTAGAGCATGACTGCATCGTATCAAAACAAGGCGATATAACTGTGGTATTCAAAGCAGAATTACCGGAAATATTTACTTTGTCAGACCAGGAGTATGAAGCTTTTCATCAGACGTGGATCAAGGCGATCAAGCTGTTGCCTAAATTTAGTGTCTTCCATAAGCAGGACTGGTTTATTGATAGCAGATACGAACCGGATTTTAGCAACGAGGATACCAGTTTCCTTACCCGAAGCAGCGAACGATTTTTTAATGAGCGCCCTTTTCTGGAGCATTCGTGTTACATTTTCCTGACCAAGAAACCACTGGGAAGAAAAACATCAAGTTCTTTATTCTCTACTTTACTTCGCAGTACAATAGTACCTGAAGAAACAATGAAAGAGCAATTGCGACAGGAGTTTATAGACAGTACGGGGCAGTTCAGGCGGATATTGGAAGACAGCGGTTTTGTAAAACTAAAACGTTTAGGGGATGATGAACTGCGAAGCCACAACAGAAAAATTGGTATTATTGAGCGTTATTGTTTTTTGTCTGAAAAACAGAACTCATTTGTTTTTAAAGATATCGCTTTCAATGATGGTTTACAGGTTGGTGACAAGCATTGCCAGATGTATACCTTAGGAGATGCTGCTGATTTACCCGCGTTATGTGGTTCAAGGATTAATTACGATCGTTATTCTACAGACAAGACCAAATTTAGTATTGGGTTTGCTTCAACACTGGGCCAATTGCTTTCCTGTAACCACATTTACAATCAGTATATCTTTATAGACGATTTTCAGAAAACATTACAAAAACTCGAGAGCAAAAGATTACGATTGCAGTCATTGTCGGCCTACAGCAGGGAGAACCTTATTGCCCGTGATGCAACTAACGATTTCTTAAATGAAGCTTTCAGCCAACAGCGTTTGCCGGTCAAGGGACATTTTAATGTATTGATCTGGACTCAGGATAAAGAAGAGCTGAAAGACCTGAAGAATAAAGTTTCTTCCGCACTGGCGCAGATGGACGCCGCCGCTAAACAGGAAACGGTAGGAGCTGCCCAGATTTTTTGGGCGGGTATTCCGGGAAATGCCGCTGATTTCCCTATGAATGACAGTTTTGACACCTTCATGGAACAGGCTACGTGCTTTTTAAATATGGAGACCGGTTACCGTTCTTCCCTTAGCCCGATCGGTATTCGGTTAGGAGACCGCTTAACCGGAAAACCTGTGCATGTGGATATCAGTGATGAACCTGTAAAGATGGGTATCTGTACCAACCGCAACAAGTTCATATTGGGACCTTCGGGAAGCGGAAAATCCTTTTTTACCAATCATATGGTCAGAAGCTATTACGAGCAGGGTACTCATGTTGTCCTGGTCGATGTGGGACACAGTTACAAGGGACTATGCGATATGGTCGGTGGTTACTATTTTACCTATGATGAAAAGAGTCCAATTCGTTTTAACCCCTTTTATATCAGTGAAGGGGACACTTTAGATACCGAGAAAAAGGAAAGCATCAAAACCTTGCTACTGGCCTTGTGGAAGAAAGACAATGAAACCTTTAACAGAAGCGAATATGTGGCACTCTCCAATGCTCTTCAACTGTACTATGAAAAGCTAGACAGTGATCCCGGCCTGTTTGCGTGCTTTGATACGTTTTACGATTTTTTGAAACATGATTTTGTAAAAATCTTAGAAGGGGATAAGGTAAAAGAAAAGGATTTTGATGTAAACAATTTTCTATATGTATTAAGACCCTATTATAATGGAGGTGAGTTTGATTACCTGCTTAATGCTACCGAAAACCTTGATTTATTAAAGGAGCGTTTCATTGTCTTTGAACTGGACAATATTAAGGATCACCCGATACTCTTTCCGGTAGTAACGATTATTATCATGGAAGTATTTATCAGCAAGATGCGCAAACTCAAAGGCATCAGGAAAATGATACTCATTGAAGAAGCGTGGAAGGCTATTGCCAAAGAAGGTATGGCAGAATACATAAAATATTTGTTCAAAACAGTGCGAAAGTTCTTTGGTGAGGCGATAGTTGTTACCCAGGAAGTGGAAGATATTATTTCATCGCCGGTAGTCAAACAGGCCATTATCAATAACAGCGACTGCAAAATATTGCTGGATCAGAGCAAATACCAGAATAAGTTTGAGCAAATACAGGAACTGCTGGGGCTTACAGAAAAAGAAAAGGCTTTGGTTCTTTCTGTCAATAAGGCAAATGATCCTGATAAAAAGTATAAGGAAGTATTTATCTCTTTAGGAGGAATGCTCTCCAAAGTATACCGCACCGAGGTATCCCTTGAAGAATATTTAGCGTATACCACTGAGGAAACCGAAAAAGTCAAAGTACAGGCGTATGCCAAAAAGTTTGATGGAGACATTAGAAAAGGCATTGCTGCTTTGGCAATAGAGATGAGAAATGGCAACTAAATAAAGAAATTATGAAAACAAAAAGAAAGCTAATGGTAGGTCTGCTTTGCCTGCTGCTGGTAAGCACTCCCGCAAGACCTGCGGAGAACGTTGCTGCCGTGCCCATTATCGGAGCGATAAAGTCAGTCATAAAGAAGGTCATAAAAGCGATTGACCTTAAAATACAACGTTTACAGAATAAAACGATCTGGCTACAGAACGCACAGAAGAAGATAGAAAATATCTTATCCAAGCTAAAACTCGATGAGATTTCCGATTGGACACAAAAGCAAAAAGACCTGTACAAGGATTATTATGAGGAGCTGATGAAAGTCAAATCTATTATTACCTATTACCAGCGTATCAGGGATATTAGTGAGAAACAGGCCCGTTTGGTAGATGAGTATCAAAGAGCCTGGAACTTATTTCAACAGGATGCCCACTTCAATGAACAGGAGTTGGATTATATGCATAAAGTATATTCAGGAATATTGAACGAGAGTTTAAAAAATATAGATCAGATCTTTTTAGCGCTTGATTCATTTACTACCCAGATGAGTGATGCAAGACGGCTTGAAATCATCAATTCTGCTGCGGATTTAATCGATACCAATTACGATGACCTACTGCAATTCAACAGGCAGAATGTGCTTTTGAGTATTCAAAGAGCCAAAACACAAGGAGAGGTAAATGCGGTTAAGAAGTTTTACAACCTACCATGATAAAACCACAAAGTCATGAAAAAAATAGTGTTACTGCTGTTTTTAACAGCATTTACAACAGAAAACCTACAGGCACAGGCAAGCCAGCAAAAAGTACTCTTGCAACAGATTGCAGCTCTTAAAATGTACATCGGATATGCTCAAAAAGGGTATTCGGTGGCTAGAAAAGGGCTCAAGGCTATAGGGGATTTCAAACGGGGAGAGTTTAATCTCCATACCGATTATTTTACTTCGCTTAAAAGTGTTAACCCAAGGGTCAGACATTATGTAAGGATTGGTGAGATTATAGCGCTTCAGGTAAAAATCATGAAGAGCTATAGCCGTATTTATGAACAGCTGCATCAGGGTGATCTGTTTCATGGAGATGAAGTGGATTATATAAGGCGAGTATTTGAACGCCTTATAGAAAACTGCGATCAAAAGATGGATGATATGCTGATGATCGTTACAGATGCCCAGCTGGAGATGAAAGACGATGAGCGGATCAGACGTATTGATGTAATCTATCAAGGTATGCAGGAGAATGCTGCTTTTTGTGAAGGATTTAGCAAACAAACAAGATTACTGGCACTCTCAAGGACAAAAGAAGTAAGAGAGGTGAAAACCAGCCGTTCGTTAAATGGCTTTAAAACTGTTTTACCATGAAAAAGTTACTAATTACCACAATTGCAGTTGTTGTTTTTTTATTGCCGTATCAGGTAAGCGCTCAAATGCAGGAAATACAGCAGCTAATTTTGAACATCGAAAAGTTGGGGCAGTTCAGACAGATCCTTAAGGACATGAAAAAGGGTTACGAAATGCTGACCGGTGGCTATAAGACCGTAAAAGATCTATCACAGGGGAACTTTAGCCTTCATGAGACATTCCTTGATGCGCTGATGCAGGTTAGCCCAACAGTACGGAGCTACAGGCGTATAGGAGATATTGTCAATTATCAGGTTGTTTTGGTCAAGGAATACAAGGCAGCATTTAACCGGTTCCGGGATAGTGGAAATTTCAATGCTGATGAGATAGCCTATCTCGAAAGAGTATATGAGAATTTGTTCAAGCAGAGCCTTAGAAATTTGGATGAATTAACCTCTGTTATTACCGCTAATAAAATGCGAATGTCTGATGATGAGCGCTTGGCTGCTATTGACAAAATCTATGCAGATATGCAGGATAAGCTACTATTCTTAAGGAATTTCAATAACAATACTTCTGTACTTGATATACAAAGGGCTAAGGAACGCAATGATGTAAATGCAATGCGGGGCATTTACAAAGGGAACAACTAAACAACAACTATTATGATGAAAATAAATAAGGGGGCATGTTTTGCCATCCTCGGGTTGGTAGTGCCTTTTGGTAGCCATGCACAAGGCATGGCGGATGACATGAACAGTTTGCATAGTGTACTGGAACAACTCTATGATGAGATGATGCCTTTGTGTAGCAATTTGATAGGAGTCGGTCAGGGAATTGCCGGTTTTGGGGCTATTTGGTATATCGCTTCCAGGGTTTGGAGGCATATTGCCAATGCTGAGCCCATAGACTTCTATCCGCTCTTTCGGCCTTTTGTTATCGGTTTCTGTATTATGATCTTTCCTTCGGTGCTTTATATGATTAATGGTGTTATGAAGCCTACTGTCACCGCGACAGCTGCGATGGTTGAAGGATCAAATAAAGCGATTGAAGTATTACTCAGGGAAAAAGAAGAAGCTATCAGGACCACTGATAAATGGCAGATGTATGTAGGTGCAACAGGAAGCGGAGATCAGGATAAATGGTACAAATACACCAATGATGACGCAGACCCAAGCGGCCAGGGAATGCTGGAAGGTATTGGAAACGATATCAAGTTTGCGATGTCTAAGGCTTCTTATAATTTTCGAAATTCAGTAAAAGAGTGGATGAGTGAAGTACTTCGGGTACTATTTGAGGCCGCTTCTCTTTGTATTGACACCCTTAGAACATTCCAGCTTGTTGTGCTTTCCGTCTTAGGCCCACTGGTCTTTGGGATTGCTGTTTTTGATGGTTTCCAACATACCCTTACGGTCTGGCTGGCGCGCTACATTAATATCTATTTATGGCTTCCGGTTGCTAATATATTCGGAAGTATCATTGGAAAGATTCAGGAGAATATGCTGAAAATTGATATTGCGCAGGTGGATGAGTATGGCGACACCCTCTTCTCAAGAACAGATATTGCTTACCTCGTATTTATGATTATTGGAATCATTGGATATTTTACAGTCCCTTCGGTTGCCAATTATATAGTACATGCCGGTGGGGGTGGAGCATTGGGGCAAAAGGTGACCAGTATTTTTAGCAGTTCAGCTACTTCGGCAGTCAATACAGCCTCACAAGGCGCAGGTATGGCGGCAGATGCGATGGGTAATGCAGCAGGACGTATGTCCCAAAGCATGTCAAGTGCTGAGAAAACGACTCCTTATTTTAAGGATAAGGAGAGTTATATGGGCGATAAGTTAAAAGGCAATTCATAACCCTTCAAATAGAACTATCATGTTTAGCAAAATGAAAAATATCGACACGGCTTTTCGTCATGTCCGGGGTTTTACCATGCTCGTGATTGCAGGAAGCATCATAATCTCTTGCTTTGCCCTTTATAAAAGCTTTAGCCTGGTCGCTAAGATGCAGGATAAGGTCTATATACTCGCCAATGGAAAAGCGCTGGAAGCGTATGCTTCGGATAGAAAAGACAATATACCCGTTGAAGCAAGAGACCATGTAAGTACTTTTCATAAGTATTTCTTTAGCCTTGATCCTGACGATAAAGTAATCAAAAGTAATGTTACCAAGGCACTTTACCTTGCTGATGACAGCGCAAAACGTGTTTATGATGATCTAATGGAAAACGGATATTACTCCGGTATTATATCGGGTAATATTAGTCAGACCATACTCATTGACAGCATAACCATTGACATTGATAAATATCCGTATCAGTTTCGATGTTATGCTACTCAAAATATAATACGTACTACCAGTATTGCCCATCGAAATCTAATAACAGAGGGCAATCTTCGCAATGTATCACGAAGTGATAACAATCCGCATGGCTTTTTAATCGAGCGATGGAATACCATTGAGAACCGCGATTTAAGTACCGAAAACAGAAAATAATAAATTCCCGGCTATGAGATTCATTTTAAAGAAAAAAAGCGAAAGTAATAATTTAGGTAAAAGTGCTAAAAACACACTGTGGCAAGCGTTTGATAAAGCTAATCTTAAACTTCAGCATCGATGTGCCAATTGGCTGGAACGTAAGACCTCGCATTTTACACCGCTGCACTGGATGGCAATACTCTTTTGTTTCATTCTAGTTGCAGGCAGTTGCAGTATTTACCTAATGGTAAAGAGTATCACTGGTGATTCCGATAAAAACATTTCGGTAACTCCAATTGTCAAACCTACCAATTTGGCGCCTTTAAAGAAGCCCACTGAATTAAATACAATCCTTAGTAAAACTGAATTTGAAAAGATGATTCGCTTTCGCAGCTATATAGAAAGTATGGAGCGCGATTCCGCTACAAAAGCAACCTATGACAGTATTGTTGCGTATCGTCCGGGGCTTTTGGATAGCCTTAGGCTGATAGAGCATTATTATCAATTACAATTAAAAAAATAATCATGGAACAAACAACGAAATCATTAAAAGAGCTAAAGCAGCGTAGACTGTTACTGGTACTGCCGGTATTGGTGTTACCATTTTTAACGGCGTTATTTTGGTCATTGGGAGGAGGGAAAATGGATGCCGCCAATGTAGAGACACCACAACAGAAAGGTTTTAATATAAAATTGCCAAGTGCTAATCTCAAAGAAGGAATTGCCCTGGATAAGCTTAAGTATTATGACCAGGCGGCACTTGACTCTGCGAAACTGGAGGAACTCATCAAAAAAGACCCCAACTACTTGGACCAATCATTTCCAATTGATCCGACGACTATGGAATCTACTGAATTTAACGATGGAAAAGGCCGATCCGGCTTGAACAGATCGGTTTATCACGATTCGAACGAGAAAAAGGTGCAGCAGAAATTAGAAGCACTGCAAAAAGCCATAAATGCACCTGTTGCCACTCCCACACAAAATAGGGATTTTAACAGGCATACAAAGCCAAATGAAGCTTCAATGCATTCTAATGATGTAGAAAAACTCGAGCAAATGATGCAGTCCATGACTAGCCAAAGCAGTGAGCAGGACCCTGAAATGCAACAGATCAGTGGAATGCTCGAAAGCATATTGGATATCCAGCATCCCGACAGGGTACAAGAAAAATTGAGAAAGGCTTCAGAAGAGCAGCGGGGTCAGGTATTTGCCATAGCCACTAAAGCCAAAGAGGATAATATTTCCTCATTGCAAAACCACCCTGTAAAAACAGCAAATTTCGGTGGGAACTCCAAACACAACGGATTTTACTCTTTTGATCAGACAATAGCTCCTGACGATGTGCAAAATGCGGTCGAAGCAGTTATCCATGAGACACAGACCATTGTAAATGGCGCTGTGGTAAAATTACGTCTGGTTAATGACATCTACATTAATGGCATACAAATTCCAAAAGATAATTTTCTTTTTGGAACGGCGTCCCTCAAAGGAGAGCGACTGGCTATAAAAATCAACAGTGTGAGATACAATAACTCTTTATTTCCGGTGGATCTGTCGGTTTATGACATGGATGGGCTAAGTGGAATTTATATACCCGGGGCTATCAATCGCGATGTAGCGAAAGCATCAGCCGACCGCTCGATGCAAACACTGGGTGTTACGGCATTGGATGATTCATGGGGATCACAAGCAGCCGGAGCCGGTATTGAAGCCGCGAAAAGCCTGCTCAGTAAAAAGGTAAAACTGGTGAAAGTAGTTGTGAAAGCTGGTTATCGGGTGCTGCTTCGCGATGAAAAACAGAAACAAAAAGACTCCAATTAAAAACAAAAAATTAGTATTATGAAAAACTTCAAACTATGGATGATAGGATGTATACTATTTATCACTATCGGTGCTTTTGCGCAACAAACAAGTAAAAATAACCTCTCTAAAATTGAGCCTGATTCGCTACTGATAGCGTATTGGAA
Source organism: Flavobacterium sp. FlaQc-52 (assembly GCF_044007495.1). NCBI lineage: Bacteria > Pseudomonadati > Bacteroidota > Flavobacteriia > Flavobacteriales > Flavobacteriaceae > Flavobacterium > Flavobacterium sp. FlaQc-52. The sequence continues at coordinate 161,847 of NZ_JBIPCV010000005.1, forward strand.
GACAACCAACATTGTATTTCCTTTTGCCATTAAAAGTGTAGATAAGGGAAGTCAGGACATACTGGTACAAAAAGCTAAGGGTCTTGAGAACGTTCTTCAGGTAAAGGCTGCCCAAAAGGGGTTTTTCCAAACGAACCTTACGGTTGTTACTGCTGATGGAAAGCTCTATTCTTTTGTGTTGAATTATGATGAGGAGTCACCACAATTAAATCTAAGCCTGAATAAAAGCAGACCCAAAGAACAGGAGATCTATTTTTCAGATGAAGGTTTAAACGATCAGGATGTACAGCAGTATTCTAAATTGGCTTTTTATGATAAAAAGAAAGTGCGATTTGAAAAGGATAGCAAGTACAATATTGCTTTTGAACTTAATGGGATTTTCATTCGTGATGACCTCATGTATTACAGGATAAAGGTAATAAACACTTCAAAGATCAGCTACGATATTGACCAGCTACGTTTTTTTATCCGTGATACTAAAAAAATCAAAAGAACCGCTTCACAGGAAATAGAAATTACACCACTTTATGTTCTTAACAACGAACCTAAGATCGAAGGGGAAGCGGAAAATACTTTTGTGTTTGCCTTACCAAAATTTACAATTCCGGAGAAAAAATACCTTGCTATACAGCTTATGGAAAAAAATGGAGGCAGGCATTTGGAGCTTCATGTGAAAAACACAAAACTGATCAGGGTAAAGGTGTTACCAAAATTATAAACTAATAATTATTTAAAGAAAGTAATCATGAACGAGAAAAATTTCGAATACCTGCGAGATCAGGTAAAGTACACCGGTTTCGGTGAAGGATTAGAAGGGGAGCTGAAGGAAAAAATGCAAAAAGAAGAGCCTACTTTCGTTTTGAATTATACCGCCAAGTATGGTGAAGATACAGCCCAAGCGACTTTAAATTTCAAAAAGTCAAGTGAAAGTGATATGTATTTCTTTAACTCTTATAAAGTTGAACTGCACAAAGAAGATTCGAAAGAAGCTTTGGAACAGACTTTTTATATCAATAAAGGGAGTAATATCACGATGAAGGAAGCCTATAACCTCATGGAAGGAAGAGCAGTCAATAAAGACCTTACCAATAAAGAAGGGGAAGCGTATAACGCATGGTTGCAGCTCGACTTTAAACAAGCAGACACCAATGGTAACTTTAAACTGAACCAGTATCATCAGAATTATGGTTATGATCTTGAAGCAACCCTCTCAAAACACCCTATTAAAGAACTGGAGAATCCTAAGCATAAAGAGGATTTGATGGATTCGATGAAAAAAGGAAACCTGCAATCGGCTACATTTTTAAAAGAAGGCAACGAGATCAAACAATATATCGAAGCCAGCCCGCAGTTCAAGACCATCAATGTATACGATTCTAACCTGAATCGCATTGATAATCGTCATGCAAAGCAGGAGAAAGAATCTCAGGGTGAAGAAGCGTCTATTAAACAGAATAATAAAAAACAGAATCAGAGCGCGGACGACGACGGCCCTGAGGTACCAAAGGAGGCAAAGAGAAAGAGAAAAAGTCAATCCAGTTCTATTTAATAGCTGATAAATAAATCCTAAGTGATGAACCAGCAACTTCCCGATAACAGAGTAGAGATGGAATTAAGCCAATGGCGCTCAAGGGAAGAACGCTTTAGTAAACTTTTTTCTTTTAGTCTTTCAACGAACAGGGCACTTCTTAAAGAGAAGTTGTATCACTACGAGCGCATTGCATCAAAGTATAAGGGAGCTAAGAATGTTGAGGAACGTATTGCTTTACAGCTTTTAAAGCAGGAAAAAGACAAGGTTCTGAAACAACTGTACCCTAATTTATTGGTACGTCTTATCCGTAAGCTGGTGGTTGCACCGCTTTTAAATCAAATTGCAGTACGTAAGGATGAAAAAGAAGAGGATAAAAACAACCAATCGCTGCAGGAACAGGTGCAGCGTGTTGGTTTTCCTGATTTATCAGAGATTATAAACCAAAAGATTAAACAGGGATACGAGCAGTTTAGTATACCGGTATCGTATTACATTAATGAAAAAGAAAGGCTTCACCACGAATTGTCTTTTGGGAAAAATGAAATGGGGCAGTACCAATTTGAAGGCTACAAAACTACTTTACACAATGAACTAAAACCGGGGGAAAGCAGAGAACAGTACTTCAAAATGCAGGAAGGAAACCCTGTCACGACACTACAGGCTTATAATCTGCTTGCAGGCAGAGCAATCCAAAAAGAAGGAACCTGGATTCAGCTGGATCTTAATGACAGGGATTCCAATGGTAATCACCGGATTAAAGAATTTCATTCCGGGTATGGGTATGATCTTCAAAAAGCACTCGGGCAACTGCCATTAAAGGAACTCTCAAATAAAACAGAAACGGAAAAAGTACTGGATAGTTTAAAACAAGGCAACAGGCAAGCTGTAATCTTAACAAAAAATGGAAATGACCATCGATTTTATATTGAAGCCAATCCACAATTTAAGTCTTTGACTATTTATGATGAGAACTCCAAAAAGATCAGTTTTTCTGGGGCTTTAGGTAATAAAACAATAGAAAAAGTAGGGCAGATGCAGAAAATAAATGAAACCCAGCAAGAGAATCAAACTAAGGGTACAGGAATGAAAGTAAGCTAAAAAGTATTCAACAATGGAAACCTTAAAACCTTTATCAGACTTCTTTGAAGCCATTAAGAAGGATCAGCGGATCAGCATTACCCATATTGGGATGTATGCCGCTCTGCTTCAGTTCAGGGCAGATAAGGGCTTTATAAATCCTATTCAGGTATACAGGTCTGAAATTATTGCCATTGCTAAGATCTACTCTCCCAAGACCTATCATAAGTGTATACGTCAATTGAATGAGTATGGATACATTAAATACGAGCCAAGCCGCAATAGAAAAAGGGGAAGCAAAGTCTATTTTGTTTTGCCTACAGAAGTGAATGAATGACCTAACGGCATATGATTATTTTAGTTATATGCCGTCATTTAAGAAAAATCACGTGACTAAAATCTATTTCTATGACAGTTAATAATGAGCGTAATACATTTATTTCAACCGAAGAACTTCCGCATATAGTGGCAACACTTTGCAGGAAAGTCAAGCGATTGGAAAGAAATATTAGTAAAGGCCGAACCAATGGAAAGTCCAGAGCGTCTTGCGGAACTACTCTTAATAAATCCGAACTGGCGCAGCTATTTTTTATTCTTATGGATGAGGATATTCTGATTTTTGATGAGCATGATAAAAATAGAAACAGAGGTATGCTTCAATGTTTTATAGAAAGACATTTTACCTATCGTGGAGATAAGGGGCTTCAAACACCAATTAGCAAAATAAGTAAAGAATTTTCTGAAGCAAAGGGGTTTACCTATCGTGAAAAACATATGCTCTTTCTGGATAAGATGATAAGTCTATTACAGCAAAGAAAACAGAGGAGGTAAAGAAATCTTTAATTCGAGATATATGGAAAAGGATAAAACACACTATAAGTCTAAGCTTCTGACTGCATTTAAAAATCTTTTGGACCCACTATATTCAAAATTGGAAAGAATGGATGTAATTCTTTTAAAGCAGAATCTAAAACCAAAATATTACAGAAATGATGATCTCAAAACCATATTTGGATTATCGAGTAATACAATTATTAAGTACCGGCAAACCGGAATACTTCCATATACGAAGCTTGGGGATATATTTCTTTATGATGCTAGGAAGATTGATAAAATTCTTGAAGAGAATGAAAATTAAAATGGATTCCTAAAATAGGAATCCATTTTAATTTGAGCTACTTGTAGCGTTCCATAACTTTTAGCATATCATCCATAACATTTTGATCTAAGACCTTTGCGTAGTGCTGGGTCTGTTTAATGTTAGTATGACCCATCATAGCTGAGACGTTCTCAATTCTAACACCATTCCCTAATGTAACCGTAGTAGCGAAGGTATGACGGGCAACATACCAGGTTAGATGTTTATCAATACCACAGATATCTGCTATTTCTTTTAAATAGGCATTCATTTTTTGGTTTGATATCCGTGGAATAAGCCCCTCTTGTTTTCCGTCATATTTTTTTATGATATGCAGAGTAGGAGGCAGTACCGGAACATTTGCTCTGATGGAAGTCTTTGCTCTATTGGTCATAAGCCATGTTTGCCCATTATTTGCTGTAGAGATGTTATCATGTGTTAAATTGGAGGCATCTACTGGAGCATAACCAGTATAGCAACTAAACAAAAAAATATCTCTCACTTTATCCAGTCTTTCTATTGAGATTTTCTTGCTTTCAATACGATTAAGTTCCTCCTGACTTAAAAAGACAGCATCTTTTACATTTAAACGACCTTGGTATATATTAAAAGGATTTTTTTCAAGCAGGTCGAGTTTAATACAGTGATTACAGGCCGTTTTATAGTTTTTAATATATTTTACAACTGAATTATTCTTAATCCCTTTACGTCCCTTAAATGTGCTCTCGTAGGTGAGGTATTCTTCAAGATTGTGTACGAATGCACTGTTAATCTCAGTCGAATCAATATCATTTATTCGGTATTGTTTTTTCATGAAGTTATTGAGAAGATCTTTTGCTCTCTCATATTTCTGTAAAGATGCGGCAGCGCGATCACCGGCATCTACCTTCTTTTTGAAATAGGTATTATGCCTTTCCATAACTTCAAGTATGGTTATAGCCTCTTTTTTAGTTTTGGCCTTACCGCTTAGTTCTTTCTTAAGCAAGAAAAGCGATACATCAGGATCAATTTTGAAAAGCTCATTAAATTTCTTTTCAATTGCAAGCTGAAAGTTATCCAGTCCATGTTTAATTACTTTTTCTTTTTCAAGTTTAAGGACATTTCTAAGTTTATTGGTCTGACTCCATCTATCCAAACTAATAGACTTTCCACTTGATACTGCTACTTCTTTAGCCATGTAGTTAATACGTGCGAAGATTGGAGCTTCTCCGTTCTTGTTGGCTTTTTGTGCTTTGATGTAGAAAATTACTTTTAACATAACTCATTGTTTTTTCTAATTAATAAAATTGATTAAAAACTATGAGAGTCTTCTTTGTTTTCTGGGAATTCCGCGGGAATTCCTAGAATTTAGTGTACCTATTTTGTCAAAAAAAGGCTTGAAAAAAGTAGGTACACCTATAGGTACACTGTACTATGACATTTAATGTGTTCTTTGACATAGTAACACAAATGAAAAAAGCCTTTAAATACTAGGTATCTAAAGGCTTTTGATGTTTAAAGTTTCTTTTGAAACTTCATGTGGCGGAGGAAGAGGCTCCGTTTCCTTTATAATTTTCCCAGTAAATACGGGCATTTCGCGTTATGTTTAAGAACAGGTACACTTATAGGTCCACTAATGTCTAAAAATAAAAAAACCTTTAAATCGTGAGATCTAAAGGTTTCTGTTCTGTGGAAGTTTCTTTCGAAGCTTCATTCAGCGGAGAAAGAGGGATTCGAACCCCCGGACCTGTTACAGTCAACAGTTTTCAAGACTGCCGCATTCGACCGCTCTGCCATTTCTCCAGTATGTTGCTATCATTTGCCGATTGCGAGTGCAAATATAAGACGCTTTTTCGATTATAAAAACTTTTTTTGAACCAATTATTTAGAATAACTGCATTTTATTATTACTTGGATTCCTTATATATTGGTTTGCTGTGATCTAGCGCTAAACGGAACAACTTTTATATCTCATAATAGTATTTTTGGGACAATGTATAAAGCAATAACAGGTAATTTTACATTTTATTATTTTTAATTAGTCTAAATTAGGTTATATTTGCAACTTTTAATCGCCTTTCTGTTATATATTTTATAGCTGCCGCCACAAATACAATGCAATGACTTCTTATAATAGTCTCACAATACCACTTAGTAAAAGGATTAAAATCATCATTCTTTTAGCACTCTTCTTAGTTTCTAATATAGCTTTTACTCAAAATATTGATAAAGTAACTCCTCAGCTTATTGTTAAGGATGCGGAAAGTAAATTACCTATAAAAGGAGTTCTGGTAACTGTGGAAGGAGTATTTCAGCAATATGAGATACAGTCAGACTATTATGGTATTGTTTTTCTAAAATCCATTCCAAATGGTAAATTCAAGATAAAACTATCTCATAAAGGCTATGAAGTTCTTGAAAAAACACTGGAACTTACAACGGGTCAGCATCTGACCTTGGAATTAATCCCTTTAAGTATTGAGTTAAACGAAGTCGTTATTACAGCAGTCGAATCACGCGGTATGACCAGTACTTCCATCATTGACAAAAAAGCAATGCAGCATTTGCAACCGTCAAGTTTTACAGATTTATTGGAATTGTTACCTGGTGGACGATCAAAGGATCCTGTATTTAATGCTTCAAATCATATCAAATTGAGAGAAGTTGGAACAGCCGATTCTAATTATGATATTTCCTCTCTCGGAACTTCTTTTGTAGTTGACGGAATTCCCATTAACACAGATTCGAACTTGCAATTTACAACCGGACCTACCGTGCAGATTACACCAGGTTCCGGTTATGCCAATACGCGCAGAAATATAACATCAAAAGGAGTAGATATGCGTTCTATTTCGACAGATCAAATTGAGAAAGTAGAAATTGTGAGAGGGATTCCTTCTGTGGAATATGGTGATTTAACGAGCGGACTTATTAAAATTCAACGAAAAAGAGGCCGTAGTAATTGGGAATCAAGGTTTAAAGCAGACGAATTCAGTAAATTATATTATGTTGGAAAAGGTTTTGAATCGCAAGAAAAACGATTCGTTTTAAATGTTGGTCTTGATTATTTAGATGCAAAACCGGATCCGAGAAATAGTTTTGAGAATTACAAAAGAATCACAACATCAATTCGGACACAAAAAACATGGGAGAACGATTCTCAGTTGTTTCAATGGGATTCGAGTTTAGATTACAGCGGTTCAATGGATAATGAAAAAACCGATCCGGATATTGGTTATGCAAAAGTAGACCGCTATAGTTCAGATTTTAATCGGTTTTCGTTTGCGAATTCTTTGGATATAAATTTCAAAACATCGCGTTTCTTGAAATCGATTCATACCTCCGCATCGGTTGGGCAGCAATTTGATAAGATTAGACAAACCAAGTGGGTACAGGTTTCTAGTGCAACTGCAATTCCGAATAACACTGAACAAGGAGAGTCGGATGGTATTTTTTTAACGCCGCAGTACATTTCAAATCTTGAAGTAGACGGAAAACCATTCGACGCTTTTTTAAAAGTAATGGGTGATTTTGAAATTCCTTTATTTGGAATACAACAGACTTTAAAAATGGGTTCAGAATGGACGTATGCTAAAAATAACGGGAAAGGCCAGGTTTATGATACCAATCATCCGCCATCGCCCGAAATGACAACACGTCCAAGATCTTACAAAGATATTCCGGCAAGCACAGATATTTCTTTTTTTGCGGAAGATGCCGTTAAAATTCCGATTGCAGCTCATGAGTTGAATGTTGCGGCAGGGGTTAGGGCTACGTCATTATTAAATATATCATCCGCTTATGCGATTCAAGGTAAGTATTATTTTGATCCGCGAATTAATGCACAATGGGTATTTCCGTCTTTCAAAATTGGAAATCGGGCTCTGAGAGCTGAATTAACTGCCGGAATCGGACAGTATACTAAATTTCCAACTTTGGCTCAGCTTTATCCTGATTTTGTTTATAATGATTTAGTACAATTGAACTATTATCATAATACACCCGAATACAGGAGAATCAATTTAATGACTTATAAAACGTCTGCTGTTAATTACGATTTGGCGCCGGCGGTGAATAAAAAATGGGAGGTTAGGGCTGATTTTTCGTATGACAATAATCGATTTTCAGCTACTTTTTTTAAGGAAAACTTAAACTCCGGATTCCGAAACAGCTCCCGATATCAGGCTCTTTCATATAAAAAATACGATAGTAGTTCTATTGATCCAAATACATTAACCTCACAGCCTGATCTTGCTCAAATGAGTTTCGTGATGGATACTTTATTAACAGCCTACAACAGTACTAATAATGGTAGTAAGTTGCTGAAGAGTGGGGTTGAGTTTCAATTTTCGTCAAAACGTTTTACTTCGATTAATACAAGATTTACCGTAAATGGTGCCTGGTTTAAAACGACTTACACCAATAGCAGCCCTGTTTATAAAAGCGGCCAGAAAGAGATCATTATCGACGGAAAGAGACTTCCTTACATAGGTCTTTATCAATGGGATGACGGTTCTGAAAAACAACAGTTAAATGCAAACTTGATTGTTGATACCTATGTTCCTTCACTGGGGCTGGAGTTTTCGAGTTCCTTTCAATTTATGTGTTTTAGAAGTGATCAGGCTTTACCAATGAACGGGACTCCTGTTGCTTATATTGATCCTTCCGGAAAACAGCATCCTTATCTCGAGGGGGATAAATCAGATCCGATTTTACAATGGCTGGATATCAAATACAATGATGCCTTATTTCAAAAAAGAACTATTCCCATGTCGATGAATATGAACCTGAAAGTCTCGAAAGATTTTTATAAGAGAATTAGAATTTCCATGTTCGTTAACCGACTTTTCAGCTACTATCAAAATTATGAAATCAATGGTCAGAAGATAGAGCGAAGAGGACTTACGTCTCCTTATTTCGGAATGGAATTAAACTTGAATTTTTAACAACAAACAATAAACAATCATGAAAATTAAATTACTCCCCGTTTATCTAACAATAGCCGTAATGGCCCTATTACAATCCTGTTCAAAAGAGGATGATACTTATAGCGATAAACAAACCAATATAGCTTTAACGCTTGTTAATCCTGAGGATTTAAGCGGTGTTTCATTTTCTGATCTTTCGATTTCTTTTAAAGAATTGAATACCGGTAAAGTAACTCAAAGCACTTCATTTGTCAATAATAAACTTGCTATCACATTGAGTGAAGGGTCTTATGAAATTGCTGTTGATGGAAAAATTCGTTACGCGGCGGACGGAAGTACTGCCGAAGCTTCTGTTAGCGGTTACAATAAATCGGTTGTTATTACCGGTCAGACAGCGGCGGTTTCTTTAAATCTTTTCTTGAAAACAACACAATCTGATTTTATCATCGAAGAAGTATTTTTTACAGGAACCAAAACTCCTGAAGGGAAACAATATTGGGGAGACAAATACTTTAAGATTTACAACAATACAGACAAAGTATTATACGCCGATGGATTAATGATTGCACAGTCAGAATTTATGACGACTGACAAACAAGCTTATACTCCAAATATTATGGCACAGTCATTTGCGGCATCCAATATTGCTATTGTTCCGGGTAAGGGGACAACTTATCCAATTGCTCCGGGTGAATTTTTTATTATTGCTGAAGATGCGATCAATCATAAAGAATACAATTCAGCTTCGATTGATATGAGAACTGCTGCTTTCGAGTTTTATACAGAAGATGCAGATGATGTAGATAATCCGGCTGTTCCAAATATGGAGAATTTATTCTCTTCAATGGTTATTCATAACAGAGGTTTTAAAAGTTTTGTGATCGCGCGTTTACCCATAACTAAAGACGCTTTTCTGGCTAATAATACGTACGACTATGAGTATAATTTGGTAATTGGTGGTGAAAGTTATCCAATGGGAGAGAGCGTTTATTCGATACCAAATACCTGGATTATCGATGCTGTAAATTTAAGTGTTCAATCAGAATTTCAATGGATTGTTACTGCTCCGACTTTAGATATGGGATGGACCTATTGCGGAAAAGTTGATGCAGACCAAAGCCGTTATGGTAAAAGTGTTCGTCGTAAAGTGCTTTCAAGCGCTTCAAACGGAAAAAAAATATTGAAGGATACCAATAATTCTACCTTAGATTTTAGTCCTGAGGTTAAACCTTCTTTAATGAATTAATACAATAATCATGAGTTTTCGTTCCCTTTTTCTATTTGTTCTTTTTGGTTCAGGTATTATGTACGCGCAAGACAGCACTTCGGTACTGATTCGTATTCGTGAAAATTTAGCTCCCCCAAGCAATTTTTCGAATGCATTTTCCAGTAATCCGGCAAACCAACAATTTGCATACCGATATTCTTTGTCTGAATTCGGTGCTAGTTATAGCACGGCCTCTCAGCAAACCAATTTAGAACAGTTAGGAAATGGTATTCGTCAGTTTCTTATTAAGGCACAATCGTATTATAAGATTGATTCTGAAAACACCGTTTTTGGAAATGCTTCCTATAAGAATGGCCGACGTAAAAATGTCCAATGGAACGAAAGCTCAGATTATCAAATCATATATCCTTATGTAACGGCCGATTCTATTGGAGGGGATCTTTCGTATGAAGAATATTCTTTTAAAGGAGGTTATGCTAAAGCTTTCCGAAAAATGACTCTTGGAATTGCAGCAGAATACCGCGCCTTATTGGAATACCGTGATATCGATCCCAGACCCAAAAACACAGTTTCGGATCTAAAAGTAGCGGCCGGAATTTTAGGAAATATTGGAGATCATTATGCGATTGGAACGTCCTTTAATGTCCAAAAATACACGCAGTCTAATAATTTGAAATTCTTTAGCGAGTTAGGTGCTCCGGCAGTATATCATATGACCGGGCTTGGCGTATACAATAATTTGCTTACGGGAAATAAATTGAGTTCTTTTTATGATGGAAAGGGATATGGAGCAAATGTACAGTTCTTCCCGAAAGATCGAAATGGTTTTGCGCTATCAATAGGATACAATCATTTTGATTATGAGAAGATAATGACCGAATTTCAAAATCTCATTGCATCAGGTATTGCAGAGCAGCGTTTTGAAGGAGAAGCTTCTTATTTGAAAAAAACAGAAGAGCAGGTTTGGGGTGCAAAAATTGGTGTTTCGTATACAGATCGTGCAGGAACAGAAAATATATTTGACAACCAAACCACAACATCCTATGTCAAAATATCGGAATATACGAAATATACAAATGAAGTTGCATCGGTTGTGTTTTCGGGATTGTATTATGTTCCGAATCCTGAAGTATCATGGTCTGTTGCACCAAGTTTTAATTTGAAAAATACGGCAGAAAAATACATCGATCCGCTCAGAACTATCGATATTCAGCAAGCTATAGGTAAATTGGATTTTTCAATATCAAAACTTTTAGCACAATCTCTAATCAGTGTATCAACTTCCCTGGAATACAGTTGGGCTTTGGATGCAAAAATGAAATTAACGGATCGCACAAAAACAAATCAGATTTTTGAAATGCTGGATCATAATTTCGCTTATTTATCGGCTGCTTACACCAAAATAAACGGTACAGTACGATGGGATTATAAATATCAGGCAGATCTTAACTTTTTTATCAAAGCAGATCTGGATTATTATAATTATTCTAAAAACATAAACAATACTTATGGTCAAATGTCATTGGGTTTGACATTTTAACCGGTAGTTCAAATTTTCTATTACTTTATAATGAAGTCTATTTCACTAAAACTATTTTTTTTTATTTTCTCTATTGGTATTGTGTACTCGCTCTTGAGTTTCGGTGTCAGACTTAGTGAAACAATTACAAGTTCGAGCTGGCGTGAACTGTATAGTAAACCGGTAAAGGAATGGCCAAAACCAAATGTAGACAAGGATGTTCTTTGGCAAGAATTTGAATCGCTGGCGATTGATACCAATTATTACGAAACCAGAGACGATCCTAAAGTTGTTTTAGGTCAGATGCTTTTTTTTGATCCAAAACTCTCCGGTTCCAATCAAATTTCCTGTAGTAGTTGTCATGATCCTGAGTTAGCTTGGGGTGATGCAAGAGAAGTATCACTTGGTAATGATCATTTGCGAGGGAAAAGAAATACGCCTTCTTTGTACAACATTGGAGCCAGAAAATCTTTCTTTTGGGATGGTAGGGCTACGACTTTAGAAGAGCAGGCGCAAGGCCCGATTACAGCCCATCATGAGATGAATATGGAATCTAAAAGTCTGGCTAAAAAGCTGGCAAAAGTTAAGGGTTATGCTGTTTTATTTCAAAAGGCTTACGGCAGTAGTACGATTACCTACGACAAAATTCTGCATGCATTGGCCGATTTTCAAAAAACAATACAAAGTAAAAGAAGCCGTTTTGATGCTTTTATAGATGGCGACTACAGTCAGTTATCGGATCAGGAAATCGAGGGACTACATCTTTTTCGTACCAAGGCACGTTGTATGAATTGTCATTCGGGGAAATATTTTACGGATGAATCCTTTCATAATATTGGACTTACGTATTACAAAAGGGAATATGAAGATTTAGGACTCTTTACTATTACCAAAAAAGCGGAAGATGTTGGGAAATTCAGAACCCCTTCTCTGCGTGATGTCATGTATACGGGCCCGTGGATGCATAACGGTTTGTTTGATAATATCACGGGAGTTGTAAATATGTACAATAGCGGAATGCACATGATTGATCCCGACGAAAATGAAAAAGCTGCAGATCCTTTTTTCCCAAAAACCGATGTGTTGATGCAGCCCCTGAATCTGACGGATGATGAAATCGTTTCCCTGGTTTCGTTTATTAAAACTTTATCAGGCAGACAATACAAAATGGAACGTCCGGAAATACCGAGATAAAGAAATAGATTAAAAAGGTATGGTTTTTTTTCACGCAGATTTGGCAGATTGAGCAGACTTTTTTTAGTCTTGTTTTTTGCAAAATCCGCCAAATCTGCTGAATCTGCGTGCTATTTTATTTTAGCATTATTTACAAGCCTATGAGCAAAGAAAGCCACAGATTAAAGTATTAAAATGATTTACAAAATCTGTGTAAATCCTTTTAATCAGTGGCAAAAAATAATTCGTGCCAATTGGTGAAATTCGTGGCAAAATGATGAAGAAGGTTGTGAAAAAGAGGGGTCTAAACAACTTGTTTTTAATAACTTAAAAAGAGTTAGATAGAATTAAATGGCTTTTTTTTCTTTGGACTGGGGAATATTGGTGTTTGATTTTCCTAAAAAACATATTTTAGAATAGCTTAAAAAACGGCAATTTTACCTGTCTGTGTTTGGCCTAAACTGGTTACTATTTTGTAGATATAAATTCCTGAAGCCGTATTTTTCAGATTGAAGCTATTGGTTTTAGAAAGCAATGAGGAAGTAAAAGTGTTTTGCCCACTCATATTGTACAAATAAAAAGTAGCGGTTTCCTCTTTTTTGGCTTCAATATTTAATTCTTCATTTTTTCTTAGCAGTGTGGGGTGGACAAAAAACGAATCATTGCCTAAATAATTAGTATCAAGAATTAGGGAACTTATTACCGTATTGTTTTCTAAAATTATATTTATTTTATACTTATTGCTGCCTTTTATTGGAGCATCATCTAAAAAAGAGAATGTTTTCGAGTTGATATCATCTAGTGTACTAATAATACTTTCGACAGTATTATTTAGTTTTACCAACTCTATTCTTTTGATATTGTACAAACTAAAAAGACTGGCACTAACTTTAACTTTGTCCTCTTCAAATACTTCCGCCAAACTCAATTCAAAATAACAATTGGAGTTTTTAGCATACTGTAGGGTTGACTCACTTTTTATTCCTTCGCTATTGTCAAATACAGGAATAATGGTGTGGATTTTTTCATCTGTATAAACATAACTGGTTTTTGTTGTTTGTTCTTTAAATTCCAAATGATCACCTGCCAGTTGGTAAATATTAAATGTAGCAACATTGGCAGGTTTGTCCCAATTAATTTCGGTTGTGCCATCACAAACCAGACTGGTACTGATATTTAAATCATAAGAGATTGTAAAGTTATCCGAAATGTAGTCGGTAGTGTTAATGGTCATTTTTAATTTTGCTTTAGAAAATTTTTGCTCTGTTGGAGTAAAAGTAAATTGTTCACTATCCAGATTTATACCATTTGCGATTATTTCCCAAGTCTGTCCATTATCGTAACTAATTGACAATTGACCAAGATTACCGGAAAAAGACGAATTCCATTTGAAAGGGGAAATAGTTTTTCCATCGTAAGGAAAATTATCATTGTTGACAGGGTAATTCCATTCAAATTGATTTTGTAATTCATATTCGTAGGCAATGCTATAATCCTGAGACGCATTTGAAATGTATGCACCATTAACAGTAATAGTGTAGGAGCCTGCTGCGGGGTTTTCAACAGTCACTTGTTCTACGTTATTTAGTTTGTCTTTTCCTCTTGTAGCGAGTTGTTGAGGAGCATCGGGATTAAGAATCCAGGGTAAAAAAGTAGTGTTGTCGGCCGAAATAACTGCCAGGTCTAAATCGTTTACCAAACTGATGTTAGTATTGATGGAAGCTGCCAAATCGTTCCAGACTACTGTGATTTTTAAGTTTTTTGCATTTAACGGAAGCGTAACAGTATGCGAATTGGTCTGACCCGATGTCAAATTCCCTGAAATAATTCTATTTTCGCTGATCGTTTTAAGACATTTATCAGCGTTGATATTGCCGTAACCATAGGTAAAATCCGGACCAATGTTGCCTAAATCTTTTGCACTGTTAATTAAGATTGCTTTTGTTAGTGTATTTGTCAGAGCGGTATTGTTTATGGTTTTATAATGTTGCTTCATAAGCGTAATAATTCCTGTCACCACTGCTGTTGAATTTGAAGTTCCTTGTGTGCTAAAGGCTACGAGTTCCGGTTTTATTCGGCCATCATAAGCCGGGCCTTTTGACGAGAACGACATAACTACCTCGTTTTGATCAATACACCCCAACAGGATACTATTTTTGGATTGCTTGAAATTACCCGTAATAGATTTATACCCTTCGAGCCCACTATTGCCGGAGGAAAAACAATGTGTCAAATCAGTATTTGCGAATAATTGAGCGTCATAAGCATTAGCGAGTGAACCATAAAAATTCTCAATCACGGTACCATACGAGTGATTTTGAGTGGTAACGCCTTGTAAAGTAGCTACTTCATCAGGATAGATATTCAAAAAATCAGACGATTGTATCTTCGCTTTTTGAGCGACTCCTTTTCCTAAGGCAGAACTATTTCCCAATCCCGAAACGATAGTGGCCATGGCAGTTGCGTGGCTTGATATCGTAGCAGATTGTGTTGAGGAAGGAACATGTTTACTTAACAGATCAACATCATTTACATCAAAAAAATCATCTTTGATCCCTACAATTTGATTTTCGCCAGTTAATAGAGGAAAATTAGTATTGGCTTTATTGATAGAATTGATGCTGAAATTTTGATCTGTTATTTTAGATTCGCCTTTTGGTTGTAACGATTCTTGCGAAATGGAAGACACGCTGTTTAAATCAATGATCTCTTCAATAATTTTTTTGGAATCACTTTTTATGATGACCAGATTGTTATCCAGTATTTTGACATCAGAAATATGCATTGATTTCAAATCGGCAAGTAGTGATTCGATGGTATCAGTCGCTATAATGTACGGTTTGTCTTTTTTATGATTTGAAAAATTGGAAGGCAATTTCCATAAATTAGTGACTGGAAGTGTTTTTTTTAAAGACGGATTAGATTTTAAATTTTCATTTTCAACAATACAAAAAGCGCTATCCAGTTTTTTTACAATCTTGTATTTGTTCTGCTGTGCATTTTCTAAAGTTGTAAAGTAATATTTCTCAAATTTTATTTCCTTTTCTTTTTTGATGTAGTGTTTCCATTTCTCAGGACTTTGAGCGAAACAAATTGTTGTTATCATAAAAAGGAGGAAGGTAATTTGTGTCTTCATTTACTGTAGTTGTTTGGGGAGTTTTAGTCATTTTTATACATGTTAGACAAAAAATCGACTAGTGTGACCGCTCATCACCTTTTAATTTAGATAAAGCAAAAATAAAATTGGTTCTTAATGATTTCTATTTGAAATGTTTATCTCTTGTTGATAAGTCAAAGTTATTAAAATATTTGTAAAAATTTTATGAGTTTTTATTTCGTTAAGAATCTTCCAAATTTGTAAGAGTAAAATACTCTTTTTAGTACCCTTTTTTCATTTTAAATGGAATAAAAAATTGCAAAATCATTTTTAGTACTCAATTTAACAAAATTGAAGATAGATGCCAGTGTGTACTATTTTTTATTGTAACGCGCTGATTTATATTTAATTATTGATTTTACTGGGCTTGCGGGAATAATCAGATAAATATTATTAAAAATAATAACAAAATAATTTAACAAAAAGTATTAATTTTGTTAAATTATTGTTTTTATGAGTATTTTAATAGTAAAATTATATAGATTTGGCAGTAAATAGTACGAATATTTTGTAAAAACCCCTATAATATTAGCTTATTTTACTAACCAAAACCCCTTTTAAATGAAAAAAATAAAAACAATTTTAGCCTTATCGTTTATAGTGTTAACGCTGTTCTCTTGTAACAAAGAAGATGAGACAAAACAAGCCAATCAAGAATCTCTTAAAGTAACACCAGAAGTGTTGAAAAAAATTAGTGCACTTGCATTAAACAATACAGATGTTCAAGCGATTAAGAATACGAAGTTAGATGGTACAACTGAAGATGCATTCTTGGTCGAAGGAGATATTGTTATAACACAAGATCAATTAAACAAAATGGATATTCACGGTGGTATTACAACAGAACAATACCGCACGACTAATTTAGTATCTGCTCCAAGAACTATTAAAGTTGTTGGATTGTCAGGAACAGGTACAACTGCTCTGACTACAAACATGCGCGCTGGATTACAAGCGGCTATAAACAGATACAATAATTTAGGATTGTCTATTAACTTTACACTAACTTTTAGCTCAAGTACTTCAGGTGCAAACATTGTTGTAAGAAGACAAGTTGGAGGTGCCGGTGGAGTAGCTGGTTTCCCTTCAGGAGGAGCACCTTTTAATTCTGTTACTTTATATTCAGGATTAGAAAGCTATTCTACAAATGTTAATGCACACGTAGCTGCGCACGAAATTGGTCACTGTATTGGTTTACGTCATACGGACTATTTTAGCCGTCAAAGTTGTGGACAGAATTCAAATGAAGGAACAGCTGGTGTTGGAGCAATTCATATTCCAGGAACTCCTACAGGATATGATTCAACTTCTTATATGAGAGCATGTTTCGGTTCAAATGAGACTGGAGCTTTCAATAGTAACGACGTTACAGCTCTGAATTATTTATATTAAAAATTAAATTAGGGCTCTTTTTACAGAATATAAAAGGCTGTTTCATTAATTTGAAACAGTCTTTTTTTATTGGGTATTTCGTCCTAAAAATAGTTGTCATTTTTTGTTTAGAATCAGGTTCAGGTTCTTGGTAGCAGCAGCGTATTGAATTATATCATTTTAGCTAAATTTCCAAGTTGTTTTAATTTTAATTTCAAATCTTCAATCCACGGCAACCCCATACAAAGCCGCATACAATTTTGAAATTGATTTTGTAAAGAAAACATCCTTCCCGGTGCAATACTTATTTTATTCTTTAAGGCATGGTTATAATTATTTACTGCTAAGGCGGTAAAATTTGGTTGATAGTGTTTTTTTTGAATGTTGAGAACTGGAATGAGTTGGTTGAGATTTTTTTTTGTCTTAAGGGATGAAGGGGAAGTATTTTATGTTAATGAAAAAGCGGGTGGGGAGGTTGTAAATAAAATTTGTTTTTTAAAAGAACCTAAGAGCTGGTATTCGAAAAACATAATGCAGTAAAAACAAAAAAACCTTCAACAAAAGTTGAAGGTTTTAAATTTCCGCGGAGAAAGAGGGATTCGAACCCCCGGACCTGTTACAGTCAACAGTTTTCAAGACTGCCGCATTCGACCGCTCTGCCATTTCTCCAGTATGTCGCTTTCATTAGCTGATTGCGAGTGCAAATATAGTGCGCTTTTTCGATTATAAAAACTTTTGAAGCACTTTTTTTGAACTTTTTTTTGCTGTTATTTTAAGTGTTTAAGTATCAGTATTTATGAAAAGATAATTTTTACTTTTTTTATGCCAGGTGGTCTAAAATAGCTACCGGTTTTTTGTTTTCATCAACCGCAACAAACGAAAATGTTCCTGAAACAACACTTTCGCGGAGTTCTGAATACATTTGCTCCATGAAAATATCCACGTGAATTTTACAACTTGTTGTTCCGACACTAATTACTTTGGCAACCAATTCGATTAAAGTTCCGGCCGGGATTGCTTTTTTGAAGTCAATTTGACCTGTGGAAATCGTTACTACTTTTTTTCGACTAAAACGAGTGGCACAAATAAATGAAACTTCATCCATGAGCTGCAGGGCAGTACCTCCAAATAAAGTGTCATAATGATTCGTTGTACTAGGAAAAACGGCTTTAAAAATATGAGTTTCCGATTTTGCAATTCTTTCTTCTAATGTTCCCATATCTTAATAGCTTACGTATTCAGTGATTTCAAGACCATAACCGATCATTCCTACACGTTTGGTTTGTTCGGTATTCGATACCAGTCTGATTTTAGAAATGTCAATATCATGAAGGATTTGAGCTCCAATTCCGTAATCTTTACTGTCGATAATTACTTTTGGCGCTTTCATTGTTCCCTCAGCCTGTAGTGTTTTAAGCTCTTGAATTCTATTCAATAAATTTACGGCCTGCATATCTTGATTGATAAAGATAACCGCACCTTTTTCGTTTTCATTGATCACTTTAAACATATCGTCTAACTGTTGCTCAGCATTGTTAGTCAGCGTACCAAGTAAGTCGTTGTTTACTTGTGAAGAATTTATTCTGGTCAGAATCGTTTCTCCAAGATTCCACGTTCCTTTGGTTAAAGCAATATGAATTTGTTTGTTTGTGGTTTGCTCGTAAGCTCTTAATCTAAAAGTTCCAAAACGAGTCTCAATGTCAAAATCTTCTTTTTTAACGATCAGACTGTCGTGTTGCATTCTGTAGGCGACTAGATCTTCAATCGAAACTAATTTCAAATCGAATTTTTTAGCCACTTTTATAAGTTGAGGTAAACGGGCCATTGTTCCGTCCTCGTTTAAGATTTCGCAGATAACACCGGCAGATTTAAAACCCGCAAGTCTTGCAAAGTCAATCGCAGCTTCTGTATGTCCGGTTCTTCTTAAAACACCACCTTGTTTGGCTACTAAAGGGAAAATATGTCCCGGACGCGCAAGTTCGTGTGGTTTGGTGTTAGGATCAACCAAGGCTTGAACGGTTTTAGATCGGTCGGCGGCAGAAATTCCCGTGGTAACGCCATTTCCTTTTAAATCGACAGAAACCGTAAAAGCAGTTTCCATATGATCGGTATTGTTGCTAACCATGGCACGTAAATCAAGTTCTTTGCAACGGCTTTCCGTAAGAGGCGTACAAATTAATCCACGTCCGTGAGTTGCCATAAAATTGATCATTTCAGGAGTTACCTTTTCGGCTGCAGCCAAAAAATCACCTTCGTTCTCACGATCTTCATCATCGACTACAATGATTACTTTACCTTGACGAATATCTTCTATAGCTTCTTCAATGGTATTCAATTGTATTTTAGTTGTTGACATAGTTATTGTTTATTTTGAACAGGGAAAAACCGTTCAGAAATTTTTTGAAATAGTTGTGAAATAGGAGTTGTAATTGCGTCAAAATTGATTAATCCATTGTCATTTGTCGCACGGTAGGTAAGTAATACGGCCAACGGCAATAAGATAAATGATGACATCCATGAACCAACAAACGGAGTCATTCCGCCTTCTTGAGACAGTCTTTTTCCAAAGGTGTTGATAAAGTGAAACGTGATAAAAATCAAAACGGCAAATACAATTGGCAGACCAAGTCCACCTTTTCGGATAATAGCGCCTAAAGGAGCGCCAATAAAAAACATTAAGAAGCAGGCAAAAGCAATGACAAACTTTTCATATAAAGCAGTCATGTGTTTGTTGATATCTCTTTGTTTGTCTTTTAAATCTTTTTGAGTCGAGTCGATAGCGTAAATATTGCTCGTCACATTACTGGCTGCCATTTTTAGAATGTCTGATTTCTCTTTATTGGTATATAAAGACAAAAGATTGTTCGGTAATGGTTTTTTCTTTTTCTCCGTTTTTAACGGTTTAGGTGAAGTTTTGATCCCTACGCGTTGATTGATGTTTTCTGAAAACGAGATGATTTCATTGTTTAGATTCTTGTTTAGGGAGTCTAAAGTATAGCTTAATTCGTTAACGTTCAGCATACCGTAGGTACTTCCGACGTTTTCCTGATCGTCATCCGTTTTGTTCAGTTCGGATAAGTCTATATTGATGATTTGCTTTTTGAATTTTCCCTTAATGAAAGGTAATTTCGCACGGTCTTCGTAATCTTTTGGCGTTACATCCTGATAATAATACCCGTCATTTAAGACCAGTTTTAATATACTTGATTTTTCGTTACTGATTAGTTCACCGTCTTTTGCTTTAATTACAGTTTTATTTTCACCATAATTATTGGTTTTTTCGTGAATAGTAACTCCGGTCAAGATGTTGCCATTTTCACCGGATTTTTTATTTACTTTAATATTGTACGTTCCAACATCGTTAAACTGACCTTCAGCAATTGCCATGGCTGGTTTGGCCTGAGCGATATTTTTTCGGAAATTGACAAATTTATATTCCGCATACGGGATTACACTGTTGGCAAACCAAAACGCAATAATACTTAGGAAACAGATAAAAATTATCAAAACCCGCATGGCTCTTTGTAAGGATATCCCTGAAGATTTCATAGCAGCAAACTCGTAATTCTCTGCCAGGTTACCAAAAGTCATAATAGATGCCAATAAAACCGATAGCGGTAAAACCAATGGTATTATTCGAGGCATCGAGAAAAGCAGGAATTTCACAACCAATATCAAGTCCAAGTCTTTACCGGCAAGTTCCGAAATAAAGAGCCAAACCGTTTGGAGAATGAATATGAAAAAAAGAATTACAAATACCGTGGTAAATGTAACTAAGAATGTTTTTAGTAAGTATTTGTCTAAAATTTTCAACCTTGTAATTAGTCTAATTTGTTGATGTAGTATTTTGGATATTTGCTCGCTACAAATGTAAATTGATTTTTTGATAAAGGCTGGTTGGTTTTAAAAGAATTAACGGTCAAAGTGGTTTTTGTTCCATTTTTTCCGGTTTCAATTAAATTGTAGATGTGTTTTGTTTGCACATCAATCCCTAAAAGAATCTCTTTTCTTTGATCTTTTGTATTAGTTGGAGCTAATTTTACGTATTGAATTTTTCTGCCTTTAACATTCTGAACAATATCCATGTTATATTTATAACCTGAATTAAAGAAAGTAAGCATTTTTGATGGTGTAATTGCGTTATCGTCTTTTTCGTTTACTTTAGAAATAGTAACTTCTTCATCTTCCGGAACAATAGTGTATGTTTTTTGCCCGTCAAAGATTTTAGTAACACCCATGAAATTTAATACATATTGATTGCCTTTCATGATTACATTTCCTTTGCTGTCCTGATTGATGTTTTCTTTTGCGTTGTTCAAAGAATATTTAAAATCAATAGCAATATTGTTGTAGCTTTTTATTTTAGCCGTCACCTGATTCAATAAATCTTTGGCTTTTTTATCCTGAGCCTGCATAGAAGTGAAGCTCAAAAGCAATAAAAATGCCATTTGAAAATACTTTTTAGTCGTGCTTTTGATAGAGTTGTTGTGGATTTCCTGAATTTTAGTTTTCATGATGGGGTTAATTTTGTTCATTATTAAAAAATTGATCAAGAGCACTTAAATCTGAGATGTTTACGCTTCGTGCTTTACTGCCTTCAAAAGGTCCAACAATACCGGCTGCTTCCAGTTGATCGATTAAACGACCCGCTCTGTTGTAACCTAGTTTTAGTTTTCTTTGCAATAAGGAAGCGGAACCTTGCTGAGCATTGACAATAATCTCAGCAGCTTCTCTGAATAAAGTGTCTCTTTCGGAGATATCCATATCAAGATTAATGCCATTTTCTTCCCCAATGAACTCAGGAAGTAAATAAGCAGTGGCATACGCTTTTTGTCCACCAATAAAATCAGTGATTTTTTCAACCTCCGGAGTGTCGATGAAAGCACATTGAACACGTACCACATCATTTCCGTTAGTATACAATAAATCTCCTCGTCCAATTAATTGATCTGCACCCTGAGTGTCAAGAATTGTTCTCGAGTCAATTTTTGAAGTTACTCTAAAAGCGATTCTTGCAGGGAAGTTGGCTTTAATTAAACCTGTAATAACGTTAACAGATGGTCTTTGTGTGGCGATAATTAAGTGAATACCAATAGCACGTGCCAGCTGTGCCAAACGCGCAATCGGAATTTCGACTTCTTTTCCGGCAGTCATAATCAAATCGGCAAACTCATCTACCACCAAAACGATGTACGGTAAAAAGCGGTGTCCTGCTTCCGGATTTAATTTTCGGGCTTTAAATTTATCGTTGTATTCCTTAATATTACGAACCATCGCATCTTTTAATAACGAATAACGATTGTCCATTTCAACACAAAGAGAGTTTAAAGTGTTGACTACTTTTGCATTGTCAGTGATAATAGCATCTTCGGTATCAGGAAGTTTGGCTAAATAATGTCTTTCGATTTTATTGAATAAAGTAAGTTCTACTTTTTTCGGATCGACCAAAACAAATTTTACTTCAGCCGGATGTTTTTTGTATAAAAGAGAAGTCAATACCGCATTCAGTCCAACCGATTTTCCTTGTCCTGTAGCTCCTGCCATCAATAAGTGAGGCATTTTCGCTAAATCGACAACAAAAGTTTCGTTAGAAATGGTTTTTCCTAAAGCAATTGGCAGTTCCATTTCAGCTTCCTGAAATTTAGCAGAACCAATTACACTTTTCATCGATACAGTTGTAGGGTTTTTGTTCGGAACCTCAATACCGATAGTTCCTTTTCCTGGAATTGGTGCAATAATACGGATTCCCAATGCAGACAGAGACAAGGCAATATCATCTTCTAAACTTTTGATTTTAGAGATTCTGATTCCGGCCTCCGGCACAATTTCGTATAAAGTTACCGATGGACCAACCGTTGCTTTGATCTGAGCAATTTCAATTTTGTAGTTACGAAGGGTATCTACAATTTTGTTTTTATTTTCTTCTAATTCTTCCTGATTAATGGTAATTCCGCCAGTCGAATATTCTTTTAATAAATCGATAGTTGGGAATTTATAATTCGACAAATCTAAAGTAGGGTCAAATAAACCAAAATCAGCTACAAGACGGGAAGCCAGATTTTCTTCGATGATGTCTTCTTCTTCAGGAGTTTCAATAACAAATTCTTCGGCATGTACCAGTGTTTCTGTTGTTGGGTTGATGTTCATTTGAAGCGGTTTCACAACCGGGTTCAAATCAATTTCAGAAGAATTTGAAATGGTTGGTTTTAACGCTTCTTTGTTAATTTCAAATTGAGATTCATTTGTTTTTAAATGAATGTTATCTAACTCTTCATCAGGTTCTTCCACAGCAAATTCCTCCAGATTGTAGGCGTTTTCCGTTTTAGGCTGAGTTTTAAGAGCATTTAATTCAGATTTGATTTCATTTTTTGTAGAATCAAAATAAGATTGAATTTTTTCCGGAGACAGTTTTATTTTGAAAATCAGGTATATAATTAATCCAAAAAGCAAGGCGAGTAAAGTACCTGTTTTTCCGATATAATCTTGTGAAAATAAATTCAATTCATAACCAATAGTTCCGCCCAATTCGGGTGCAGAAGTAGCAAAGAATCCAAATAAAACAGAAACAATAATGATGGCAAACAAATCCCAGAACCAAATGTTTTTTAGTTTTTTCAAAGATAATTCTAAGGCTAAAAACATTCCGGTCAGGAAAAAGAGTCGTACAAAAATAAAAGCGGCTAATCCAAATCCTTTGTAAACGATGATGTCGGATAAAAAGGCTCCAAATTTCCCCAGCCAGTTTTGCACTACCTCAGAGCGGTCGCCGAGTTCACTAACGGCACTTTGGTCCGATTGTCCATTAATATAAAAGGAAATAAATGCAACTAGTAATGCAATAGAAAACAAGACCAGAAGGCAGCCTATAACAAACCGTTGTTGTTTGTTTGGTCTCCAGTGTCTTGAAGTCTCAGCCTTTGGCTCGTTTTTTTTATCTAAAGTTTCTTTTTTTGTTGTTCTTGCCATTCTTGCGTTTCCTGTTGCCTATATGAATTTTGGGATGTAAATGATCAGTCCTATTGCGATCGCTGTCATTGCGGCAAAAAATACCGCTCCGGCAGCAATATCTTTAATAAAACCGATTCTTTCGTGGTAATTTGGGTGAATAAAATCAGCTACTTTTTCTACAGCAGTGTTTAAACCTTCTACGCTTAATACAAGACCAATTGCTAAGGTCTGAAAAAGCCATTCTTCATGAGAAATATGAAAATAAAAACCAGCAATAGTCATTAGTATTCCTAATGAAAATTGTACCATAACACTGTGTTCGGTAGTGATTAATTTTAAGGCGCCTTTAAAAGCGTAAGTTACGCTTTTAAGTCGGCCTTTAACAAATGTATTGTCTTTTTGGAATTCCATTCTGTGATTTATAGTGCTGCTAAAGCGGCTTCGTAATTTGGTTCGTTTGCAATTTCAGCAACCTGTTCTGTATGCGTAATTTTTCCATCAGCATCTACAACGATAATGGCTCTTGAGTGTAAACCGGCTAATGGTCCGTCAACGATTTCTAAACCATTGCTTTTACCGAAATCACCTGCTTGAAAATCAGATAAGTTAACCACATTTTCTAATCCTTCAGCACCACAAAAACGTTTTTGAGCAAATGGTAAATCTCTTGAAATACATAAAACGGTAGTATTCTCTAAAGTACTGGCGCTTTCGTTGAATTTTCTAACAGAAGTCGCACAAGTTCCTGTATCTACACTAGGAAAAATATTTAAAACCAATTTTTTACCAGCAAAAGTGCTTAAAGAAGCAACTGATAAATCGTTTTGTACTAATTTAAAATCAGCTAGTTGTGAACCAACTGCTGGTAATTCGCCTGAAGTATGAACCGGATTTCCTCCTAATGTTATTGAAGCCATGATTTTTGTTTAAATTAATGAGGTTCAAAAGTAAGGATTAATATTTGAATGTAAAAGTATTTGTTATGGGTTGTGGGAACAATAAAATGAGCCCTTCGACTTCGCTCAGGGGGACAAACGGGAGATTTTAGTTTTTCGGAATGTCAGTCTGAGCGAAGTCGAAGATCTTTTAAGTGATAAAGCCCTTCGACTCCGCTCAGGAGGACAATGATGGTGTTTTTAGATTTTTTGTGTGTCAGTCTGAGCGAAGTCGAAGACCCTTTAAGTGATAAAGCCCCTCGACTTCGCTCAGGAGGACAATGTTAGTGTTTTAGATTTTTTTGGTGTCAGTCTGAGCGAAGTCGAAGACCCTTTAAGTGATAAAGCCCTTCGACTCCGCTCAGGAGGACAATGATGGTGTTTTAGATTTTTTGTGTGTCAGTCTGAGCGAAGTCGAAGACCTGTTAAGTGATAAAGCTCTTCGACTCCGATTAAGGAGACATCGGTTGTGAATTAATTGCAAAACAATGTTATTAGGTTAAGATTGTAAACGAGGACTAAACTGTGACTGACTACTGAGACTGACTACTAAAAAAGAGTGCATAAAAAAAAGTGCTCCCTAAATTAAGAAAGCACTTTTCAGTCATGTTTTTTTGTTTTTTTTGAGAGAGGCCGACTATTTGTCGATAGAACCCAGGACACGTTTCATGAATGCGTTTAAAGCTTCTTTTTTATCTGTTCCCTGAACTACCATTTTATGTACTTCTAACGCACCGTACATGTTAGAAATTAGTTCACCAATTACATCTAATTCTTCATCTTTTAGGGATGGAATTTCGGTCATGGCCTCAAGAACTTCAATCGTTTCGATGATGTAATCCTGATCATTTTCTTCTATAAACTGCGTTAATTGTTTTATTACGGGTAATTTCATGTTTTGTCTGTTTATTCGTTAAATCGATTGTTTGTTAAATCAATTAAACAATTTCGTTCACTAATTCGATTAAAACTTCTTGTTTGTTGGTTTGTGTTTCGTTTACCAATTTACCGTTTACAAAAGTGGCAAAGGTTGGTAAGTTACTCACATTAGCCAATTTTCTGGATTCCGGAGAATTCTCAGCATCAACCAAAACAAAAGTGATAGCGTCATTTTCTGTTGCTAATTTTTTGAATTTTGGTTTCATAATACGGCAGTTTCCACACCATGATGCTGAATATTGTACTACTACCTTTTCGTTTTTAGCAACTAAATCTGCTAACGTATCTTCGTTTAAGTCGATTAACATATTGTTTGATTTAAATTCCAATGTTTTAAATTCCAAATTCCAAACTTTTTGGTGGGAACTTTGAAATTTTGATTATTGAAATTGTTATTGAATTTTTGTGAAGGGAAATCTGTGGATTTAAAACCCAAATTCCAATTTGCTATAAAACTGATTTATATCCGTTGGAATTTGGAATTTAAAAAATTTGGAATTTAATATTCTTAGTTTGCGCTTAAGTATTCAGCAGTACTAAGTCTGTCAGCACTCATAGCTTCTTTTCCGGCTTCCCAGTTTGCAGGACAAACTTCACCTTTAACTTGAATGTGAGTATAAGCGTCAACCATACGTAAATATTCGTTTACGTTACGTCCTAATGGCATATCGTTAACACTTTCGTGGAAGATTTTTCCAGTTTCGTCAATTAGGTAAGTAGCTCTGAAAGTTACGTTTGAACCTTCGATGATTACTGAATCAGTTTCTTCGCTGTATTCTGTAGCATCGATATCTAAAATACCTAAAATGTTAGATAAGTTACGGTTTGTATCAGCTAAGATTGGGTACGTTACACCTTCGATTCCACCGTTGTTTTTTGGAGTGTTTAACCAAGCAAAGTGTACTTCGTTTGTATCACATGAAGCTCCAATTACGATAGTATTTCTTTTTTCAAATTCTGGTAAAGCAGCTTGAAAAGCGTGTAATTCAGTTGGACATACAAAAGTGAAATCTTTTGGGTACCAAAACAAAAGTACTTTTTTGTTGTTGTTTACTGCTTCTTCAAAAATGTTGATTTTTAAATTATCACCCATTTCTGAGATAGCATCTACTGCAATACTTGGGAATTTCTTTCCTACTAAAGACATATTTTTCGTTTTAAATTAAAAATTTATTTCGGTGCAAAAGTAGGGTATAAGTAAGGGTGTTTGCAATAAGATGTAATTATTAATATTTATTAAGTGATAGGTTTTTGTTATTGTTTGTATTGAATGCTTTGTAAGTTATTGAATGTCAATATTTACGGGTAAAGTTCCATTGCAAGCGCCATTTTCAAGAATTTGCGTTCCTGCAATTTTTTGAAATTCTTCAAAATCCTGATACGCCTGAACGAGTCCTGAAGCTTTTGAAAGATTAGGAATTACAGGCAAAACATACGGATTACCGAAAACATAAAGAATACATTTTTTGGTTTGAAGCAAATCGGAAAGTAAAACGATTACTTCGTCATTTATTTCGAAATTGTTCATTGGTTTTGCTTTCGGAACAAATAAAGAAATAAGTATGGTTTCAAAACCTTCCAGTTCTTTTTTAATCGAAGCGGTATTAGAATCTTCTGAATTTTC
Source organism: Flavobacterium sp. FlaQc-52 (assembly GCF_044007495.1). Classification (NCBI taxonomy): domain Bacteria; kingdom Pseudomonadati; phylum Bacteroidota; class Flavobacteriia; order Flavobacteriales; family Flavobacteriaceae; genus Flavobacterium; species Flavobacterium sp. FlaQc-52. The sequence continues at coordinate 189,394 of NZ_JBIPCV010000005.1, forward strand.
AAAAGCAAATTCGGGAGAAGCTAATTTTGAATTTAGGGTTTTAAAAAAGCTATTTTCTGTATTTTTATACAAACTCAATTTAGCTAATTGGTTGTTTTTATGTGCTTCGAAAGCCTGTTCCGTATTCGAAGTGTCGATGATTTTGGTCAGGCAATTTGCTGCAATTTTGGTATTCAAAACAGCTGCTTTTTCGAAATCTAATTCACCGTGAGCAAATTCTTTTTCAGATAAGATTCCAACCTTCTCTTTGCATTTCAAGATTCGGTTATAACTTTCTTCGATGCGTTCCGGACTAGCTTTTTTTAAGATTTCCTGAATTCCTTCGGGCACATTTTCAGCAAAACACAAAACATCGTTTCCGGCGTTAAAAGCTTCCCATTCCAGTTCGCCTTTTGTTTCGTATAGTTTTGAAACACTGTGCATATTTAAGGCATCCGAAATGACTAATCCGTCGTAACCCAATCGATCGCGCAAAAGCGTTTCGATAATAGGTTTTGATAAAGTGGCTGAAGTATCTTTTCCGTCATTTAAACTCGGAACAGCCAGATGTCCAATCATGATGGAGTCGACATTGTTTTCGATTCCTTTGATGAAAGGGTATAATTCGTTTTCCAGTAATTCTTCTAAACTCTCCTTTAAAACCGGCAATCCTAAATGCGAATCTACATTAGTATTTCCGTGTCCCGGGAAGTGTTTCAGGCAACCTAAAATCCCAACATCCGACATTCCTCTTAAATATTCCAAAGCAAAATGGGCCACTTTTTCTTTGTTTTCACCAAAAGAGCGGTAGCCAATAACCGGATTATTCGGATTGTTGTTGATGTCGGCCAAAGGCGATAAATTATAATGAATTCCGGCAGCTTTAAGGTCTAACCCAATTTGTCTTCCAACTTCGTAAACCAGATCTGATTTGCTTTCCGGTAAAGCACCTAACGTAATTGCGTAGGGATATTGTGGTGTTTTTTCGATACGCATGGCCAAACCCCATTCGGCATCAATACTGATTAAAAGTGGAGTAGGAGCGCATTTTTGATACCGTACAATTAAAGCTTTAATTTTTTCGTAGCTGTCGTCGTTAAAAACAACTTTTTTCTTGCTCTCATAATTTGTAGCAGCACTGGCACGACTATGAAAAAAAGTCAGTCCTCCAATGTTGTGTTCTTTTATCAAACGTTCTGTTTCCTGAATGTTTTCTTCGGTATCGTTTATAAAAACGGCAGGAAAAAAGAATTGTCCCACTTTTTGTTTTAAGGCTTCAGCTGTCATTTTCATTAGTATAAAGTCTTTTTCATGCAAACACTATTATCCATTTCCTCGTAAGGCGGATAATTTGGAGTTATCGTATATTTTTGTTTTTGATATAAGGCAATTGCTTCAGGTTGATTTTTTCCTGTTTCCAAAATGGTGTACTTGTATTGTACTTCGGCAGCCCAAGTCTCCAATTCTTTTAAAATGATAGAAGCAATACCTTTTTTTCGATGTTCAAAATGCACATACATGCGTTTGATTTCGACGGTATCATTGGTTTTTTCTCTAAAAGCGCCACAAGCTACGGCAATACCATTTTCATAATAAACGATAACATGTTTTATGGTATCGGTTTTATTAAATTGATTGTAAAAAGCATGGTCTTCTCCATCTCTTATTTTTAAATCCTGATCTAATAAAACGACCAGTTTTAAGAAATCAGCATCATCTGAATTGGTCCTTTTTAAGCTATTCATGATATAAGTACTGTGAAATTTATTCTTACTTTAGCTTGCTTTTCTTTTGTTTGGCAAGCTGCGTTTTGGTATGTACTGCTTTTTCTAATCGGTTTTTAAATCGAAAGAGTTTTGGCAAACCTTCTAATCGGTCTTCGATGGTGATTTCTTCAAAAACAATAATTGCTTTTTCTAAAATCCGAATTTCGTTTTCAATGTCATTTTGGTTTTTGTAGATCGTAGCCAATCGATCGTAAGGATGATTTCCTTTAAAGCCTTCCGCAACATTTTCTTCGTATAACTCAACTGCTTTTTCAAGATTTCCTGTTTTCTCGAACTCAGCTCCTTTTAGATTGCGTTCGGATTGTAAATTCGCATTGGTTTCCATAGGTAAGATGTTTGATTTGGGATTAAACTTCTTCAGCTTTTTTCCCAAAATCTTTCGGGAAAATTAAAAAACGGGATAAAATAAGACCTGGAATAGTGGCGATAAAAACCCAAATAAAGAAGTTTTGATAGCCTAAAAATTGTTGTATATAACCGCTTAGCATTCCCGGAAGCATCATTCCTAATGCCATAAAACCGGTCGCAATTGCATAATGTGAAGTTTTAGATTCGCCCTCGGCAACATGAATTAGATACATCATGAAACCGGTGAAACCAAAACCATAACCAAATTGTTCTAATACAACTGTAATGCAGGTATAGAGATTTAGAGGGGAGTTTATTTCAAAAAAGTAGGCGTTTATATGCAGGTGAAAAAGTTCTTCGGGTTGAAAATGTGCTAATCCGATAAAACCAAGTATCGGTAAATGCATGGCCAGAAACATCGGAAGCATCCATTTGGTGAGGCCGTGTTTAGAAATGGCAATTCCACCTAAAATTCCGCCGATTGTTAAAGCAAGAATTCCTAATGTTCCATATATAATTCCAACAGATTCGGTATTCAATGCCATTCCGCCTAATTTTTTTTCATCTAATAAAAAAGGACTTAACATTTTAAGGAGTTGTGACTCGCCTAAACGAAATACGAGAATAAAGGTCAATACCAGTCCGATTTGTTTTTTCTTAAAGAAACTGGCAAATACAGAACCGAAGCTTTTTTCGTGTGCTTCTTTAGCCGTTCCTGCCGTATTTACTTCACTATTTGGTGTAAAAATAAAATTGTATGCTGTAATAAAAGCCATTAGCAAACCTACTGCAATCATGGTATACGACCACGCTTTCGTATTGTCTCCGTATTTATTTTCCAGATGTCCTGCAAATAATACGATTAAACCGTTTCCGGCTAGCATAGAGAGTCTGTAAAAAGTACTTCTGATTCCGAGGAAAAATGACTGTTGTTCTTTTGGTAGCACCAACAAATAGAATCCATCGCTGGCTACATCATTCGAAGCAGAAGCAAAAGCTGCAACCCAAAAAATAGCCAAACTCATCAGAAAGAAGTGATTCAACGGAATGATAAAACCAACTAATAAAAAGGCAAGTGAAATTACAAATTGCATGGCTAAAAACCATTTTCGTTTTGTCCCGTGCAGGTCGATAAAAGGGCTCCATAAAGGTTTGATTACCCATGGCAGGTATAATAAACTGGTATAAAGACCAATATCTTCATTGCTGATCCCTAAGTTTTTGTACATCAGTACCGAAACAGAGATAATTACGGCGTAAGGCAAGCCCGACGCAAAATTAAGAAGTGGAATCCAAAACCAGGGTTTATTATCTGTTTTCATTTGGTTGAGCTGGGGAATAGATTTTAAATGTCTTTTTTAAGTCGATTGTGGTTGGGGTACTTTCGTTTGCAAAATAATCAATAAATGTCACAGCACAAGCTTTATACTGATTCATTTTTTGAGCCAGTACAGAGAATGTAATTTGATTATCAATTTCATGAACCGTTATTTTATCCACAATTTGGGTGGCATCATTGGTATTGATTTTCGAAATATGATCGGCTCCGTAAAGCACCATATAACGGACTCTTGTATTGAGTGGCGCTTTGATAGAAAACGTATAAAAAGAGCTGTCTTTTACAAATTCAGTCACAATCGGAATATCGATTACAATTCGTTTTAAATTCGGAACAGCCGGTGGAAGTGCCGGATATTTGTATTGATTTTCTTCTAATAGACGTACGATGTCAAAGTTTTTACTAGTGAACCATTTGGCGCTGAAATAGGCACTTCCGGTTACGTTTTTGTAGCTTCTGGCAAAATTAATCTGAGTTGGAATTTCATTGGCAAAATTCCAGCTTTTATCAGCATCACCTCTGATTTTATAAGACGCGTGACCAATATAAATCGCTGTATTGTTAGAATTTTCAGACCACCATTTTACTAATTTTGAGTAAGAAGCTCTCGAGTTATTCATACTCCAATACAATTGCGGCATGATGTAATCGATCCATTTTTGATCCATCCATAAAACAGGATCAGCGTACAAATCATCATAATTAGAGGTCGATTGTGTATCGGAACCTTTTGGATCTTGAGATTTGTTTCGCCAAACCCCAAACGGACTAATTCCGAATTGAACCCACGGTTTACTTTCTTTAATTGTGGTAGAAATGGTGTGCACAAAGTTGCTCACATTGGCACGACGCCAATCGCTAAGACTTAAACCTGCACCATATTTTTTGTACGATGCGGCATCGTTAAATGTTTTTCCGGGAACGGTGTACGGGTAGAAATAATCATCAAAATGAATGGCATCAATATCATATTTATCAACCACTTCTTTCACGACTTTAGTCAAATGGGACTGCACTTCTGGCAACGCAGGGTCATAATAGATTTTTCCTGCGTATTCAATCATCCATTCCGGGTGTTTGAACACGTCGTGTGTCGGACTTAAAAGTTTTTTGTTTAAGTCGAAAGTAGCACGATAGGGATTCAGCCAGGCGTGAAATTCAAAACCTCTCTTATGCGCCTCTTCAATCATCCAGGCCAAAGTATCGTAATACGGGCTTGGTGTAACACCTTCTTTACCTGTTAAAAAACGCGACCAAGGAGCCAGTTCAGAAGGATAAAAAGCATCACCAACGCTTCTGATTTGTACAATTACCGCATTGAAATTTAGTTTTTTATAAGTGTCTAAAATTTCAAGATAATCTGCTTTTTCTTTCTCAACATTGTCCGTGTTTGTTTTGGGCCAGTCAATGTTTACAACGGTTGCAATCCAGACTCCTCTAAATTCGTTTTTGGGGTGCATTGTTTTTTCTTGAGAATTCATCGTTCCTCCAAAGAACAATAAAAACAAAATAGAGTATATGAAGTGCTGGTTTTTATGCATTTTAATCTTTTTTAAACAGGTACCAAAAATAGTTTTTTTAGGTGAGTATAAGAAATTATAATTAGAGGATATTTATCGGGTGTTTTTTGTTGTTTTTTATACTTTTAATATTCTTTTGCACTTGTCAAAAACATACAAAATTTAAAATGAAGAATTGAAAGCTGCTTTTATTTGACGGAACAATGGAATGAATTTTTAATTGCTATTTTAAGTTAATTGTGGTTGGAGCACTCTCGTTTGCGGCATAATCGATAAACGTCACAGCACAAGCTTTATAAGGTTTCATTTTTTGGGCAGGTATCGAAAATGTGATTTCGTTATTAATTACATGAACCGCTATTTTGTCAATAATTTGGGTGGCATCATTAGTATTGATTTTTGAAAGGTGTTTGGCTCCGTAAACGACTATATAACGAACTTTAGTATCCAACGGCGATTGAATTGAAAACGTATAAGTAGCGCTGTTTTTCGCAAATTTATTTACAGTCGGAGCAGCAGTGATGCTTCTTTTTAAATTCGGAACAGCGGCCGGAAGTGCAGGATATTTGTATTGGTTTTCTTCTAAAAGACGGGCGACATCGTAGTTTTTACCGTTGAATGATTTTGCGCTGAAATAGGCACTGCCATTAATATTTTTGAATTCTCTTAAAAAATCAATTTGAGTTGGGATTTCAGTAGCAATATCCCAGCTTTTATCAGCATCGGCTTTAATTTTGTAAGCCGCGTGGCCAATATAAATAGGGGTGTTGTTCGAATTTTCTGCCCACCATTGCACTAGTTTCGAATAAGAAGCTCTTGGGTTGTTCATACTCCAATACAGTTGCGGTGCGATATAATCGATCCAATTTTGATTCATCCATAAAACAGGATCGGCATATAAATCATCATAATTGGTTGAAGTTGTTTGCGTATCAGAACCTTTCGGATCGACTGACTTATTGCGCCAAACCCCAAAAGGACTAATGCCGAATTGCACCCAAGGTTTACTTGCTTTTATGGTGGTGGAAATCGTGTGTATAAAATCGCTCACATTCTTGCGACGCCAATCATCAAGGGTTAAGCCTGATCCATATTTAGTAAAAGAATCGGTATCGTTGAAAACTTTTCCGGGAACGGCGTATGGGTAGAAATAATCATCAAAATGAATGGCATCAATATCATAGGTATCGACCACTTCTTTTACGATTTTGGTTAAATGCTCCTGAACTTCCGGTAATGCTGGATTGTAGTAGATTTTATCGCCGTATTCAATCATCCATTCGGGATGTTGGAAAACGTCATGAGCAGGACTCAAAATTTCTTTGTTTAAGTCGAAAGTAGCACGATAGGGATTCATCCAGGCGTGAAATTCAAAACCTCTGTTATGCGCTTCTTCGATCATCCAGGCCAATGCATCATAATACGGGTCTGGGGGAACACCTTCTTTACCGGTTAAAAAACGTGACCAAGGAGCCAGTTCGGTCGGATATAAAGCATCACCAACACTTCTGATTTGCACAATTACGGCATTAAAATTTAGTTTTTTATACGTCTCTAAAAGTTCAAGATAATCTGCTTTTTCTTTTTCGACATTGTCGGTGTTGGTTTTGGGCCAGTCAATGTTTACAACGGTTGCGATCCAAACACCTCTAAATTCGTTTTTAGGGTGGCTTATTTTTTCTTGAGAATTCATTGTTCCTGCGAAGAACAACAAAGAGAAAATTAAAAATAGAAGGTGCTGTTTCTTATTCATTTTACTGTTTTTAGGGAGCTACATTAAACCATAGTATTACGGTATTAAAAGTATAATTTTCATTTAGTATTATACTTTTAATATTCTTTTGTTTTTGTAAAAAAGATATAAAATACCGTGCCAGATTAAAACATAGATCAAAGCTCCGGCAAGAGAGGCCATCATAGGGTTGGAAAAGAACGGTGCGATCCAGAATTCGTACAAGTAACGTTGAAGATTAATTGTTTCGCCAACGAGTTTTGGATTTGGAAATTGAATCATAGCCAAGGAGCGCGGAATAATACCTGACGCAAAAAACACCAGCATCGGATTAACGCCCCACATCAGGAAAGGTTTAGTTCCTATTTGTATTTTTTTGATGTCGATTATGTAGTATAAAATCGTGAGGAACAAAGTAGCGAGACCCGCGGTAAATAAAACATAAGAACTGGTCCATAACGATTTGTTAAGCGGAAAGACAATAGACCAGAGTAATCCTAAAACGATTAGAATTAAACTGATGAAACCCATTTTTTTAGCTTTTTCATTTTGAGACACCGAACTGCCTAGGGTTTGTCCAATTATAACACCCAATAAACCGGTAGCTATGGCTGGAAGGGTACTTAAAACTCCTTCAGGATCCCAGGTTTTAGTAGCGATGTACATGTGATTTTCGAGAAAGAGAGTATCAATCCAAGTTGCTAAATTGGTTCCGGCGTTCAGATTGGGATGACCCATTCCGGGTACGGGAACGAGTGTCATAAGAGCCCAGTATCCTAAAAGAAGTAGAGCAATAGTGATAAACTGCGTTTTCGTAGAAGTTAGTAAATAGAGTATTGTAGCAAAAAAATATACAATTCCAATACGTTGTAATACACCCGGAAGTCTTACTTGGGCAAAAGAAGTTATACCACTATAAGCTAAAATCAGAAAGGTGCTAAAAAGAACCAAAGCGAGAATCAGTTTTATTTTTGCAGAGAAATTGCCCATTAAAGCATAACCCACGGCAAAAGTCAGCAGTAGTCGGATTACTAACAACGAAATTCCGGTAAGTCCCAAGAATTCGATACTATTGAAAAAATTTAAAAACAATCCCAAACAAATGATTCGTAAGGAACGGGTCAGGATTTTTTCGAACATTTCTCCATCGAATTTCTTGGTCGGAATCGCTAACGGAATCGCTGCTCCCATTATAAAAACAAAAAAAGGAAAAACGAGATCGGTGGGTGTACAACCGTTCCATTCGGCGTGCAATAATGGCGGGAAAACAGTAGACCAGCTCCCTGGATTATTGACAATGGTCATCATTAATACGGTGAGGCCTCTTAATACATCAATCGAAATTAGGCGTTCTTTCATTAGAATATTTTTTTACTGCTTATTGTTTACTCACTGGCTGTGATTATTTTTTTAACACATAGACTCATAGTTTGCATAGCTTAAAAAAAGATCGTTTCACTTCAAATAAATCACATAGGACTATGTATAAAAACTATGATTTTCTTAAGCTGTCTTACATAAAAAAAAAATCTATGTCTCTATGTGTTAAAAAAATTATACGCAATAGCGAATCCGCACAAACCATCCCTAATCAGGAAATGAAATTTTCCCCATAGTAACAGAAGGAATTCCTTCTTTAGTCCCGAAATCGAAAGCCTTTCCCGAAACTGTCTCATTAGCCAAAACAGCAAACAAAACCGCCTCTTTAGCATCACTCGGAATTCCTAATTCATCGCTTTTATGAAACTGACAAGGCAATAATTCTTTCAACCATTTCACTAATAACGGATTATTAGCCCCTCCACCGGAAATATAAATTTTAAAATCCTGAATTTTATGAGTCGTATTTTTTACCGAGATTTCAATAGCTTCAGCAATAGTTTCAGCACTAAAACGAGTTAAAGTCGCTAATAAATCCGGCACGGTAATCTGATTTTGACCACTTTTGGACAAAGCCATTTCAACATAATGATAACCAAAAAGTTCAGGACCAATTGTTTTTGGAAATTCCTGACGAAAGAATTCGTTGTCTTTTAAATGATCTAACAATATTTGGTTTACGGTTCCTTGTTGAGCAATTTCGGCATCCTTGTCGTAACTTTTTTCAGGATAATTATGCTTTACAAAAAGGTCGATTAAAGTATTTCCGGTTCCGGTGTCGGTTACAAAAGCTTCGTCAGCATTTAGAGAGGCGGGCAGGTACGTAAAATTGGCAATGCCACCCATGTTGAGCATAATACGATTTTCACCCTTTTCCCCAAATAAAAAGTAATCACCATAAACAGCCAATGGCGCACCTTCTCCGCCTGCTGCTATATGTTTTTGTCTAAAGTCAGAAAGTGTTATGATTCCTGTTTTGACAGCTATGTGATCCCCATCGCCAATTTGTAAAGTGGCATTGGTGAATTTTTCTTGTCGGTGCAGAAATTTCGGAGCGTGTAAAACCGTCTGTCCGTGTGATGCAATCAAATCGACAGCAGTTGAAGTAATGTTCCATTTTTTTAAGGAATCGTTGATCATTTGAGCATGTAAAATGCCGATCCATTCATTTAGTAAAATCAGGTGTTCAAAATCAATTGTTTTTTTAGCAAAGACTTTTCTGATTTCGATTTTTATATCCTCGGTATAATCTACCGTTACAAATTCACGCAACCTAACAACCGTCTCTTTTCCGCTTCCTGAAATTTCGCATAAAGCAATATCAAGCCCGTCCAGAGAAGTTCCGGACATTAATCCGATAATGGTACGCGTTTCTTTCTGTGCAATTTGGTAGAGATTACTGATGTTCTGATTCATTACAATTAAATTTAAGGAAGCTGTTTTTTTGTTGAATTTGCAAGGACTAAAATTAGATTATTTTGCTGTTAATTGGTCTAAAAGTATATTTTTTCGCTTGATTTTTTGCTGGTGAAATAAAGTCCGACATAAGTGATTAAGGCATTTACGATTATCAATTCATTATCAAAAACATAACCGAAAATGGCTTTAGAGTTTTCACTTAATAAATATGTCAAGATTGGAGCTAGGATACAGAACCAAGGCACTAATTTGTCGTTCACGATTCTGTTTTTTTGCAATAATCCAAAGGCATACAAACCTAATAATGGGCCGTAAGTATAAGAAGCAGCTTTAAAAACTAAGGCTACAACCGAGCTGTCATTAAAAGAATTCAATACAATAATGACCAAAAAGAATAAAAACGCAAAAGTCAGGTGAACCAAATGTCTGCGTTTTACATTTTTAGGATTTGAAATGTTTTCCGATTTGTCCATTCCTAAAAAATCAACGCAAAAAGAAGTAGTCAAAGCCGTCAAAGCAGAATCCGTTGTAGCAAAAGTAGCCGCAACAATTCCTAATAGAAATACAAAAGCGGGAACTATTGACAGATGATTCAGTGCAATTTCAGGGAAAAGCAGATCCGTTCTGGGTTTGTTTGTTACCAAATCCAGCGGTACTGTAATGCCGTTTTTGTCGGCGTACATATACAATAAGGCTCCCAAACTTAAAAATAGAAGACTGATCGTAACAAAGATAACTGTAAAAGTATACATGTTTTTTTGTGCCTCGCCGATGTTTTTGCAACTGATGTTTTTTTGCATTAAATCCTGATCAAGTCCAACCATAGCAATCATTATAAACAATCCGCCTAAGAATTGTTTGGCAAAATGATACTTGTTTGTCAGGAAATCATCAAAGAAAAATGTTTTGGAATAATTACTGTTTCGAATGGCGGAAATCGATTCAAAGGCTGTTAAATCCAAACTATTCAAAACAAAATAAATGGTAATAAAAACGGAGGAAACCAAGAAGAACGTTTGCAAGGTATCGGTTATAATGATGGTTTTTAAACCGCTTCTGTAGGTGTATAAAAAAACAAAAGCTAAACCTGAAAAAACAGTAACCGGAAACGGAATGTGATAGTGGTCAAAAACATAGCGTTGTAAGACCAGAATAACCAAATAAAAACGCAAAGCAGAACCAACGGTACGACTTACCAAAAAAATGGAGGCTGCCGTTTTGTAACTGTTTGGCCCCATTCTTTTTTCGATATAACTGTAAATTGAAGTAAGGTTCATTCGATAGTATAACGGAAGCAATACTTTGGCAATAATGATAAGACCAACGGCTTGTCCCATTATAAACTGAAAATATTTGAATTGTTCTCCGTTTGGTGATCCAACTTCACCGGGAACGGAAATAAAAGTAAGTCCCGAGAGCGAAGTCCCGATCATTCCAAAAGCCACTAAGTACCATTTGGAGTTTTTATTCGCTTTAAAAAAGGAGTCATTGTCTTGTCCTTTTTTGCTAATGGTATGCGATATAAAAAACAAAAGACCAAAATAGACTACGATAAAAATTAGAATTGTACCTGATGACATCTTTTAGGGGGTGTTTGTGAGATTGTTATATTTTGTTGTTTGCTAATAAAACGGCTCGTACACTTTTGTGTTCTTGAAGTAATGTTGCAGCCAAATCATATTCGATGTTTAGCTCCTCCATGATCATTTTGATGGCTCTTTTTACCAGTTTTTCGTTAGACAATTGCATGTCTACCATTTTGTTTCCTTTTACCTTTCCTAATTTAATCATGACCGAAGTCGAGATCATATTAAGAGCTAATTTCTGAGCTGTTCCGGCTTTCATTCGGGTGCTGCCCGTAAGGAATTCGGGTCCTGTAACAAGTTCAATCGGGTAATCGGCTTCTCGGGCAATAAGTCCCGTGCTGGTGCAGGAAATACTTCCTGTTTTGACCTTGTTTTCTTTTGCTTTTTTAAGACCGCCCAATACGTAAGGAGTGTTTCCCGAAGCAGCAATTCCGATAATAAAATCCAAACTCGAAATTTGATATTTTTCCAGATCTTTCCAGGCCTGATTTACATCATCTTCCGCATTTTCAACCGCTGTTCGGATAGCGGTATCGCCACCGGCAATGATGCCAATGATCATGTCGGGCGGAACACCAAAAGTAGGAGGGCACTCAGAAGCATCTAAAACACCAATCCTGCCCGAAGTTCCGGCGCCTATATAAAACAATCTTCCGCCAAGTTGCATTTTTTTTACAATGCCTTTTACCAATTTTTCAATCTTTGGAATTTGTTGTTCTACAATTTGAGGTACTTTCCGATCTTCCGTATTAATGTTCGTAAGCAGTTCCAGAACACTCATTTGATCTAAATCTTGATATAATGATTCTCGTTCCGTTTCAGGGTTTTTATCTTTCATACTAAATGAATTAAATTTAGGGAATAAAAGCCAAGGGAATTCGTTTGAAATGCCTTGGCTTTTTGAGTATTATATTGCCGGATCAGCAGGAGTGTTGGTATTGTTATTTCTTTCCGAATCCGGATAAGGATACCAATTGCGATTTCTTTCGGCTCCGGTAAGACCGGCACCCGTACGATTGAATCTTCTGCTGTCTTCCAGTTTTAAACTTGACATGTACATTTCGATACAACGGTTTCTGTAGATTTGTTCCAAAACAGCATCTTTGGTAACTGCTCCGGCATAAGGAGGTAAGTTGGCTCCAATTCCGTAAGCATCTGTAGCGGTGGTTTTTGTCAAAACTTTATTTAATTCGATAATAGCTTGAGGTACATTGTCTTTTCTTGCGTAGGCTTCCGCTTTTAGAAGCATCATTTCTCCGGGTAAATACACCGGAATCGCTTTTGTATTAGTATCAAAGAAACCTGTAGCCACTGTAGGATTTGAACCCGGTTTGATGTAAAAGTTTAATCTTTCGTCTGAAGCACTAGGGGTCAGACTTGCCGGTAATCCTAATGTTAAATTAACCGGTTGAAAAACATTGTTAGTCGTAATCGAAATAAAAGCAATCGGATTGTTACTGATCACATCAAATCCAAAAACCGATTTTACGCTTAAGTCAACCAATCCGGCATATTTTAAAGCGTTGTCATTATCGCCTGTCATCATATACATTCTGGCCAAAAGCGCATAAACCGTATTTTTATAATTGATCGTATTGACCAAACCTGCAAAACCTGTTGCTTTGTCTAAGGAAGGTTCTGTGGCTTTTAAATAAGCAATTGCAGCATTTAGGACTTCGGTTCGGGTGTTGAAAGCCGCATTTTTTTCGGTTCTCAAAGGAACGTTCTGAAAATACTGTACTAAGGTAGAAAGTGCTAAAGCTTTAAAAATAGAAGCATGCACCAAGACACTTGCTCTTTCCGTTTCTGAAGTCAGCACATTCACGTTGTCGAGTATTTTTTGCGATTCGGAGTTTATGATAAGACATTGTGACCAAAGGTTATTTACAACCGTGTTTTTGGTTGATAAAACTTCGCCACCAATAGAAAGTTCTCCTTCATCAACATTTCCGGCATTTAGTAATCGCAATTCCAATGTGGTGAATCCGTTGCCCGTTACTGTATTGTACACAGGGCTTATTCTGTCAATTGTCCAAAGTTGTTGCAAACCATTTGAGGCGCCAATAATTCCGTCTCGGGTACTTAAAACCATATTTTGCGATGGTTTTGTCGGGTCTAAATACTCTTCGTTGCAACTCGTAAAAAGTAGGGCAAGACTTATTATAGGGATGAATATCTTTTTCATGATGTTTTCTTTTTTAATTAAAATTGAAATTTCAATGCTACTGAATAACTGCTCGGAATTGGCACCGTACCAAAGTTGTACTTCGCTACAGAAGACTGTCCGCCGGAGTTGGTTTCCGGATCAAAACTGGTGAAATTGTCCCAGGAAATTAAGTTTCTTCCACTTGCAGTTACCGTCAAATCATCAAAAAAGCTGTTTAATTTTCCAAACGAATAATTAAGCGAAACCTCTCTTAGTTTCAGATAGCTTCCATCAACAACTCTGAATTCTTCAATATTATAAACCGACCAGATATAGCCACGAGGTAATTCACCATTAAGTTCTTGTGCTACAATAGTTCCTGATCCTACACCTTGTCTGGTTCTGTAATCGGCATCAAATACATCACCTCCCTGAACACCATCAAAAAGAATCGAGAAACCGAATTTTTTGTAGTTTAAATTCGCTCCAAACGAAATGATATAATCCGGATTCGGATCCCCGATTTCTTTGTTTAAAATTGTCCCCTTTGGTTGTCCTGAAGGATCACGCTGTGGTGTTCCGGTATTTACATCTCCTTTTTCGGTTTGTGGATAGCCGGTTGGTGTAAGTAATAAACTTCCGTCCGGATTTCTGGCAAAATAAGTGCCGTAGAAAATACCAATTGGTCTGTTCATTTCAACAAAAACAGGCGCTCCGGCAAGGTTGCTGTCCAGTTTAAAACGCTGCTGAGGTAATCCGGTTACCTTGTTGCGGTTCGTGCTATAATTAACGAATACGCCAACAGTCAGATGTTCTTTTTTGATAACATCGTATCTAAGATTTAATTCAAAACCTTTATTGTTCATTTGACCAATGTTCTGAATTGTATTGGTTGCTCCTTGTGAAGCCGCCAGTTGCACCGGTAAAAGCAAATCTTCGATATCGGCATTATAGTAACTAAAAGATAAATTTAGACGATCTTTTAAGAAACCAAAATCCCCGCCGACTTCATAAGTAGCACTTCTTTCCGGTTTCAAATCCAGGTTTCCTTGTTTGAAACCTTCGAGTGTAAAGGTGGTATTACCAAGAAGTGTTCCTGTAGAATAGTTCGTAAAACGCGCATAAGGTCTGATCGCGGTTAAACTTCCCGATTTTCCCCATGAAGCTCTCAAACGGGCAGTACTCAGTACGTTGTCTATGTGCTGCATAAAAGGCTCGTCAGAAAGGACATAACTCAAACTCGCTTTTGGATAAAACTGAGATCTGTTGTCTTTAGAGAAAATAGTCGAAGCATCTTGTCTTCCCGCCAAAGTAAGGTACAGCTTTTCTTTGTATCCGATAGTTTCCTGTAAATAGTAACCCCATAAATTGTATTTGGACTGACTGGCGCTTGGTGAACCTGCGATTAAGGTATTAAAAGCATTAATGGACTCAACAAAAGGTTTTAAGTTTCGACCTTCAATAGCTGCGAAGTTGTCTCTGTAAGTTTGAATGTTGTAACCTCCAAAAGTGGTTGCTTTCCAGTTCGAATTAACGTTCCAAACATATCTTAAGTTCAAATCATTATTAAATTGAACCACTCTATTAGTAGCTTCCGAAACATAACCATCGTTATAATAAGCAGGATTGACCACATAAGGATATCTCGGAATGTACACATTTCCTCTCTGATTGTAATTGTCAATACCAAAAATCAAATCGGCATTGAAGTTTTTAAAAGGAACATAGTTCAATTGCAAATCAGAAATAATACGATCTGTATTTTGTTTGATTTTAAAAGTCTCTATAATTGACAAAGGATTAATTCTGTTTGGATCTACAGCCAATAAGTTTCCGTTGTTGTCTCTCTGATTGATATCATAGGTGTTGTTTGTAATATTTATGGAATTTATTGGACTCCAAAAAACGTTTCCATCCGGTTTTTCATTCGAAGCCGAATTCACATAATTTAAACCCATTGTAGCCGATAGTTTAGAATTAAAGTCATGTTTTAATCTAATCTTGGCACCACCTCTTTTAAAATCAGTGTTTTTTACGATTCCTTCGTTTGTCAGATAGCCTAACGAAGCAAAGAATTTCGTTTTTTCGTCACCACCCTGGGCAGAGAAATAAGTATCTGTACCAATTCCGGTGGTGAAAATATCATCTTGGTAATCGTAACGTTGTACGTCTATCGTTCTGGTCTCTAAATTTCTGCTCAGTACATTTACGGTAGTTGGACTTGCCGGATTTCCCTGAATTGGGAACAGGGCAGGAGAAGCATTTACGAATTGTTTGTTAGATAGATTTACATCTACTTTTTTGCGTATGGTATTAGAAGTTAAACTGGTAGAAAAAGTATATCTCGTTTCTCCTGCAACTCCCTTTTTGGTCGTGATAAGAACCACTCCATTTGCTGCTCTTGAACCATAAATGGCTGCCGCAGCACCACCGTTTAAAACTTCAATGCTCTGAATGTCGTTCGGATTAATATCTGCTGATCTGTTTTGACCAATTTGCATGTTCGAGTTACCTGTCGTAACATTTAGATTGGTAACGTTTGTTGTGGCATTGTTTAATACCACACCATCAATAACATATAAAGGATCTGAAGAACCCAAGATAGAAGATGTTCCTCTCAGTTTGATACTAAATCCTCCTGCAGGATCTCCCGAGTTTTGAGAAACCTGAGCTCCGGCAATTTTACCTTGCAGGGCAGTAGATAAACCTCCGGGTTGTGCCTTTACTAAATCTTCTGCTTTGATACTGGTTACAGCATTCCCCAACTCTTTTCGGGTAGCACGTACGGTTGATCCTAAAACTACAACTTCAGAAAGTGTGTTGAGTTCCTCTTTCATTTTGATGTTTAACGAAGTAGTGGCTGAGGTAATTTTAATTGTTCTTGAAGCAAAGCCAATAAAACTGAAAATCAAATTGTCATTTTCGTTTGCCGCAATGCTAAATTTTCCGTCTAAATCGGTGATTGCACTTTTGGAAGTTCCTTCAATAAGGATTGTCACGCCGGGTAAAGGAAGGTTGTCGGTTGTACTTATAATAGTACCGGTTACCGTTTTTGTCTGTGCAAAAAGTGGCTGCGCAAACAAAAGAACTCCAAATAAAATAAATAGTAGTTTTTTCATTTTAAGGTTTTTTGGATTGGTTAGAGAGTTGAAATGTATAAAATATTTTGGTAAATTGCAAATTTATGCGTTAAATTTTGTTTTTGTGTAAAATAACGCATAATAACGCAAACAGTTTGCGATTTTTTTATATCTTTACATTCCCTTTTTGATTTAAAAGAGACTTTTCTTTTAAGAGGATTCTAATAGACTAAGTTTTATATTTGAAAAAAAATTAGAGTAAATGTTGAAACGAGAAAGACATCAGTACATCATGGATAAATTTCAGGAAACTGAAAAAATTAATACCATCGATCTTGCCATTGAACTTCATATTTCTGAGGATACCATCCGAAGAGATTTTAATGAACTTCATAATAAAGGGTTGATTAACAAAGTGTATGGTGGCGCTTTTCTGGTGAAATGCAACTCTAAAAACGTTTTTGATATTGCCATAATCAACGAAGAAAAGAAAATAGTTGTAGGTCAAAAAGCCTTGGCTTTTTTAAAAGAAGGACAGGTAATCATCATGAGTGGTGGAACTACAAACCTGTCTTTTTGCAAATTAATTCCAATAGATTTTTCCGCTACCATATATACGTATAGTCTCCCAATCGCGATGCAATTGTCGCAGCACCCCAATATTGAACTGATTTTTATCGGTGGAAAACTGCAGAAAAACGCAATGGTGACCATTGGTATCGATGTGGTGCACGTTTTGTCTAAAATCAAAGCTGATATTTGCTTTTTGGGAGTCAGTAGTATTGACGAAAATCAAGGACTTACCGAAATGGGCTATGAAGTATCAGTAGTTAAAAAAGAAATGATCAGAGTTTCTGAAAAAGTGATTGCCATGGCAACCTCCGATAAAATTAACGGAAAAATGATGCACAAAGTCTGCGGCTTAGAACAACTACATGCCGTAATTACCGATTTGAATCCAAAAAGCCCTAAGGTTAAAAACTTTGTTGAGGCCGGGGTTACTGTTTTGTAGGTTTTTATGGTGCTGAGGTGTAGAGGGGTAAAGTTTTTTTAACGTAAAATAAAGCAAGTGTACAGCTTGAAAACTTGGTTTTGCGCGTTAAAAATTTGTTTTTAATGAAAAAAACTCAGAACCTCAAAAAGAAGTATTTTTGTAGTTTAGAATAGATAATAAATCAAGATTTTATGTCAATACATAAGGAGTTGCAGCAATTAGCAGAATCATTAGAAGGTACACTTTTATATGATGATCTTCATAAAACGCTTTATTCGACCGATGCTTCGGTGTATAGAATGAGACCAAAAGCGGTGGCATTACCTAAAACCAATGAAGATATAAGTAAGCTGATTCGGTTTGCGGCGCGACATAATGTTTCGATTACGCCCAGAACTGCCGGAACTTCTTTGGCAGGACAAACCGTCGGTGACGGAATTGTGGTAGATGTTTCTAAGAATTTTACCAAGATTCTGGCTTTTGATCCGATTAAAAAAACGGTTACCGTACAGCCCGGAGTGATTCGGGATGAATTGAATTTATTTCTAAAACCTCACGGTGTATTTTTTGGTCCCAATACTTCGACTTCAAACCGATGTATGATTGGTGGAATGGTCGGAAATAATTCGTCCGGAACAACTTCGATTCGATATGGAGTAACCCGTGATAAAATTGTAACTATTAATGCAATTTTGAGTGATGGTTCCGAAGTGGTTTTTAATGAAATTACCTCTGCAGAATTTATCGAAAAGACCAAAGGTGATACTTTAGAAAATAAAATATACAAAAATATTTTCGAAGAACTCTCCGATAAAGCGGCACAGCAGGAAATTATAAATGAATTTCCAAAACCTGAAATACACAGAAGAAATACGGGTTATGCAGTAGATCTTTTATTAAAATCGGATTTGTTTGGAGGAACAGAACCTACGATTAATCTGGGGAAACTGCTTTGTGGTAGTGAAGGAACTTTAGCTTTTACTACACAAGTCACGCTAAAAGTAGATGATTTACCGCCAACGCAGAATATTATGGTGGTGGCGCATTATCACAGCATTCAGGAATCTCTGGAATCTGTTGTAGTCGCAATGAAACATCATTTGTACACTTGCGAAATGATTGATGATATTATTTTAGAATGTACCAAAACAAATAGAGAGCAAGCTAAAAATAGGTTTTTTCTGGTGGGAGAACCAAAAGCGATTATGATGTTTGAGTTGGCTTCTCACAGTATGGAAGATGCAGAACTACAAGCAGAGGCTCTAATTGCTGATCTGGTGAAGAATAATTTTGGGTACGCTTCTGTTAAAATTTACGGAGCAGATATAGATAAAGTTGTTGATTTACGAAAAGCAGGTCTTGGTCTTCTAGGAAGTATTGTTGGTGATGATAAAGCAGCCGATTCTATTGAAGATACAGCGGTAGAATTGAGCGATTTGCCCAATTATATAGCCGATTTTACGGCCATGATGGAGAGATATGGACAAAAAGCAATTTACTATGCACATGCCGGAGCCGGAGAATTGCATTTGCGCCCTGAGCTAAATTTAAAGAAAAAAGAGGACTTGGTTCTTTTTAGAACGATTGCAACCGAAGTAGCTATTTTGGTAAAGAAATATCGTGGTTCCTTGAGTGGTGAGCATGGCGATGGTATGGTGCGAGGAGAGTTTATTCCATTTATGGTGGGAGAAAAAAATTATGAGTTGTTGAAAAGGCTCAAATTGGCTTTCGATCCCAATTCAGTTTTGAATATCGGGAAGATTGTAAATGCTCCTAAAATGGATGAAAATCATCGTGTAATTTCAGGCAGAGTAGAACCGGATATTAAAACGTTTCAGGATTTCTCAGACAGTTTAGGGATTTTACGTGCTGCTGAAAAATGTAATGGTTCCGGAGACTGTCGAAAATTACCATCGGCAGGAGGAGCAATGTGTCCGAGTTATCGCGCCACAAAAAATGAAAAAGAAACCACACGTGCCAGAGCCAATGCACTGAGAGAATATTTGACGTATTCTGAAAAAGAAAACAAATTCGATCAAAAAGAATTATACGAAGTTTTTGAGTTGTGTGTGAGCTGTAAAGCCTGCGCCAGTGAATGTCCAAGTAATGTTGACGTCGCAACTTTGAAAGCGGAATTTTTATACCAATACCAAAAAGCCAACGGGTTTTCGACCCGAAATAAGATTTTTGCCCACAATGCAAAATTGAATAAAATGGGAAGCGTTTTTCCGTCGATTACGAATTTTATTTCGAATCAATCTTTGGTCAAAAAAAGCATGGGTATTGCTCCCGAAAGACAAGTCCCGTTATTAGCCAAAAAAACGTTCAGGAAATGGTACGACAGTCAGAAATCAAAAAGCAATGCTTTTCCGAATGGGAAAGTGTATTTGTTTAATGATGAATTTACTAATTATTACGACGTTAATATCGGAATCGATGCTTTTGAGCTCTTAACAAAATTAGGGTATGAAGTTCTGGTTGTAGCTCATGAAGAAAGCGGCAGAACCTATCTGTCTAAAGGTTTCCTCGAAGAAGCTAAAAAGATCGCCAATATAAATGTTGGGGTTTTTAAAGAATTAGTTTCAGAGGACACACCGTTAATCGGAATCGAACCTTCTGCAATTTTGACTTTTAGGGATGAATATTTGCGTCTGGCAGATGATAAAGAAAGTGCTGCTAAAGTGTCTCAAAATGCATTTACAATTGAAGAATTCTTTAAAAAAGAAATTCTAAAAGGGAAAATTACAGCCGATTCCTTTTCGGAAGAGAAAAAAGAAATCAAGATTCACGGGCACTGTCATCAAAAATCATTGAGTTCAATCGAGGCTACGTTCGCGATGCTGAATCTGCCGAAAAACAATCTGGTTACGATTTATAATTCGGGTTGTTGTGGTATGGCGGGATCTTTTGGTTATGAAAAAGAGCATTATAAAGTAAGCATGCAAATGGGAGAAGACACCCTGTTCCCAAAAGTACGCTCAACAGCCGAAAATGTAAAAATAGCTGCTGCAGGAACAAGTTGTCGCCATCAAATCTACGACGGAACAAGCCGGGAAGCACAACATCCGGTGAGTATTTTGAAGAGTTGTCTGAAGTAAAAAAGTTAGACACGAATTACACGAATTTTCACGAATTGGAATTTTTAGTTTGCGTAATTGATGGTGAAAAAAAAAGTTAGACACGAATTGCACGAAATTTACACGAATTAAAATTTTTTAAATTCGTGATGAGAAAATATTTTGCCACAGATTAAAAGGATTAAAAAGATTAAATAATCTGTGTGAATCATTTTAATCAGTGGCCAAAAAAGTTAGACACGAATTACACGAATTTGCACGAATTAAAATTTTTTAAATTCGTGATGAGAAAATATTTTGCCACAGATGCAAAGGATTAAAAAGATTAAATAATCTGTGGCAAAAAAATAATTCGTGAAGATTAATACAATTTGTGGCGAGAAAGAATCCTAAATCAGTTCGAATCATTTCAATAAGTGGCAAAAAAAACAATTCGTGGAAATTCGTGCAATTTGTGTTCAAAAAAAGAATCACGAAACCCAAATAAAATAAAATCGTTTTATATATTTGATTTCAGGATAAAATTTGCATTATTTGTAAAATAAAAGCATAAAGTCCGAAATATATTAATTTTTAATCGTAAAACCTTATATGGCATTTTCAAGTTTATTTCGAAAAAAAACAGTACAGGAAATTCTAAAACAAGTTGCAAAAAATGATGCAGACGGTCATAATGCATTAGGCAAACACTTGACTGCTCGTGACTTAACCGCTTTTGGTATAGCTGCAATTGTTGGAGCAGGAATTTTTAGTACAATCGGTAAAGCCAGTGCCGATGGAGGACCAGCAGTAATTTTTCTATTCCTTTTTACAGCAGTTGCCTGTAGCTTTGCCGCTTTTGCTTATGCAGAGTTTGCATCGATGGTACCGGTTTCTGGAAGTGCTTATACGTATTCTTATGTTGCTTTTGGAGAAATTATAGCCTGGATAATTGGCTGGGCGTTAATTATGGAATATTCGGTCGGGAATATAACCGTCGCCATATCGTGGAGTGATTATTTTACAGGACTCCTCGCCAGCGGAGGCATTCATCTCCCGCAATGGGTTCAAATGGATTATTTGACCGCTTCAAACGGCTTCAATAACGCAACAGCTTTAATGCACAGCGGAAAAACATTCGAGAACTTAGAGCCGGCTTTACAATCGGCTTATACGGCCTGGAATACCTCTCCGGTCTTATTTGGTTCTTTTCACTTCGTTGCCGATCTTCCGGCTTTGTTGATTATTATTTTAATTACAGCATTGATTTACCGCGGAATGAAAGAATCCCGTAATGCGAGTAATATCATGGTTGTTGTAAAGCTTTGTATCGTACTTCTGGTTATTGCAGTTGGTATATTTTATGTAGATACAACCAATTGGCATCCGTTTGCACCAAATGGAGTAAGTGGAGTACTAAAAGGAGTGTCAGCGGTATTTTTTGCTTATATCGGTTTTGATGCCATTTCTACAACTGCGGAAGAATGTAAAGACCCACAAAGAGATTTACCACGCGGAATGATGTGGGCGATTATCATCTGTACCTTATTATACATTGCAATTGCTTTGGTTCTGACTGGAATGGTGCGTTATAATGAATTAAATGTTGGTGATCCGTTAGCATTTGTGTTCGAGAAATTAGACTTAAAATGGATGTCAGGAATTATTGCCGTAAGTGCGGTAGTAGCAATGGCGAGTGTTTTATTGGTTTTTCAAATGGGACAACCACGTATCTGGATGAGTATGAGTCGTGACGGATTGTTGCCAAAACGTTTCTCAAAAGTGCATCCAAAATTCAAAACACCTTCTTACGCTACTATTGTTACCGGTTTTGTGGTGGCAGTTCCAGCTTTGTTTCTGAATCTTACTATGGTAACAGATTTATGTAGTATTGGAACCTTATTTGCATTCGTTTTGGTTTGTGCCGGAGTTTTGGTTTTACAAAACAAACCGGAGATCCCGAGAGGGAAATTCAAAACGCCTTATGTCAATTCACAATATATAATGCCGGCTTTTTTAGCGATCGGATTGATTTTTGCTTTTGGATATAATAAAAAAGCAACAATGAGTTTTATTACAAATGAAACTCAAATCAATAGTTCGGCTGATATTATTACGTCACTTGATAAAAATGATTCCGAAAAAGTTTTCAATTATCTGAAAAGTATAGATGTTCAGAATAAAACTTCTGAAACATCCGATTTAGAGCATTTATTGAGTCAATACCAAGATGATGAAGTAAAATATGCTGAGGTTGTAAAAGGTTTGCCAATCAATGATTCCTTAAAATACGAAAGCGGATTAAGTTTATTCAAACACAAAATTCCAATGTGGATTTTCTTATTGGTTTTAGGTGGATTAACGGTATGGGCATTCAGACAAAAACTATCATTGATCCCACTTTTAGGTTTAATCTGTTGTTTGTATATGATGGCTGAATTGAGTGTTTGGAACTGGATTTATTTCACTGTTTGGTTGCTTATTGGTCTTTGTATTTACTTTGGCTTTAGTAGAAAAAACAGTAAATTGAATTTGGTAGAAAAAGTGTAATAAATCATTAATTCTAATATAAATGAAGGCCGTTCTGATTGTTCAGAACGGTTTTTTTGTTGCCACGAATGGCGCGAATTTGCACGAATTAATTTTTGCCACAGATTAAAATGATTAGCGCAGATTATTTTTATATGGAATCTGTTTAAATCTGCTAGATCTGCGTGCGGTAAAAATGACTAAGTATTTTTTCACGCAGATTTAGCAGATTTCATTTTGCCACGAATTGCCCGAATTGCCCGAATTTGTACTAATTGTTTTTTTGCCACAGATTAAAAAGAGTAGCGCAGATTATTTTATCATTAAGTTGAAAAATTAAATCTGCTCAAATCTGCTAAATCAGCGTGCAATAAAAAATCATTTTAATGCTTTTAATCTTTGGTAAAATATTTTCAAGCGGATTCATTTCCGTCAGGAATGGCAAGAATTTATTAAATCTTAATTCGCGCAAATTCGTGCAATTAGTGGCAACAAAAAAAATCCGCTAAAAGAAGAATCTCCAGCGGATTTAAACAAACTAAAAAAAAATCTTGCAAATTTATTTATAAAGAATTGTTTTGCTTTTATAAGATACCAAGCTCGACCATGCAAGCTTTCATCATTTCGTAAGTTCTCTGAATATCGTTATCTAAACCAATTGAAAAACGAATTAACCCATCCGTTAATCCCATTTCCGCTTGCTCTTCTAACGGAATTTCACTTGAAGTTGAGGTTCCCGGTGCACTGAAAAGTGTTTTGTAAAAACCTAAACTTACTGCCAGATACCCTAAATTTCTGGTTTGCATCAATTCCATCAGTTCATTGGCTTTTTCTAAAGTTCCGACATCAATGGTCATCATACCTCCAAAACCATATTCCGGATTGATCATTGTTTTGTATAGCGCATGACTCGGATGACTTTTTAGTCCCGGATAAACCGTTTTTAAGCCGTCTTTTTCAAACTGATCCGCTAAAAAATGAGCGTTATGGCTGTGTTGTTTGATACGAATATGAAGCGTTCTAAGATTTTTCATTACACTGGCAGAGCGTAAGCTGTCCATTGTTGGTCCCAAAAGCATGCTGGCTCCACTGTTAACATTTTTTAAAGCGTTAATGAACTCTTTAGAAGCACAAGTGACACCACCAACAGTATCGCTACTTCCGTTAATGTATTTTGTTAAACTATGAATTACAATATCAGCACCCAATTTTGCAGGAGAAACAGATAGTGGTGAGAATGTATTGTCAACAACTAATTTTAAATTGTGCTTTTTAGCAATTTTTGCCAAACCAGCAATATCAGCCACTTCAAGTAATGGATTGCTCACGGTCTCACAATACAAAACTTTTGTATTTGAGGTGATGGCGGCTTCTACAACATCTAATTTTGTGATGTCTACAAAACTCGTTTCAATGCCAAAACGAGGTGTGAAGTTTTTAAGGAAAGCATAGGTTCCGCCATAGATGGTACGGCTGGAAACGATATGGTCTCCC
Organism: Flavobacterium sp. FlaQc-52; assembly: GCF_044007495.1. Taxonomy (NCBI): domain Bacteria; kingdom Pseudomonadati; phylum Bacteroidota; class Flavobacteriia; order Flavobacteriales; family Flavobacteriaceae; genus Flavobacterium; species Flavobacterium sp. FlaQc-52. The sequence goes on from NZ_JBIPCV010000005.1 coordinate 213,783, forward strand.
GCACCACATAATTGCAGTAGAGTAGGTGTAATGGCACCCATTCCCGAAGCTGAGACATTTGCTGTTTCTGTGCCTTCCATAGCAGCCAAAGCTTGGTCCAGATACAAATTACTTGGTGACGAATGACGGGAATATAAATAACAGCCTTCCATGTTGCCTTCAAAAGTATCAAACATGGTTTTAGCGGAAAGAAAAGTATAGGTAGAAGAATCTGAAATGGACGGATTGACACCACCAAATTCACCAAAATATTGTAAATCCTGAATTTTGTCTGCCGGATTAAAATCGTTCATTAGAGTTGTTTTTAAGTTAGTTTTATTTTTTCAAATTGATATCTGTCATTGATATTGATCTTTGAAATTGATTCCTACGATTGGAATTATTTTTCAAAATAAATCTATATTAGAAAATAAGTCAATACTTGTTGTTATAATTAGATTTTAAAACTATAATTATGATTATTTGTAGATTATTTGTTTAAATTTGGTTAATAAATGAAGTTGCAATAGATTTTCTTTCATTCCTAAAAACTTACAAAAAATGACTTTAGACGCTACAGACAAAAAGCTATTGGTTTTGTTACAAACCGATAGTAAAAAGACAACCAAAGAATTGTCCTTAAAGCTCAATCTTTCGGTAACTGCGGTTTATGAGCGCATCAAGAAGTTAGAGCGCGAAGGGATTATTAAAAATTATGTGGCTTTGGTCGATAAATCCAGAATCGAAAAGGGGTTTGTCGTTTTTTGTCATTTGAAACTGATTCAACACACCAAAGAGTTTTTAACCAAATTCGAAAGTGAAGTTATTCAGCTCAACGAAGTTTTAGAATGCCATCACGTAAGCGGTGATTATGATTACATCTTGAAAGTACTCGTAAAAGACATGGAGGCCTATCGGGAGTTTTTGGTAACCAAACTAACTTCACTACAGCACATTGGAAGTACGCAGAGTATGTTTATGATTAGTGAGGTGAAGAATTCTACGGTGATTTCTTTTTAGAAGTTGCTGAGGTTCTGAGTTGCTGAGGTTCTAAGATTTAGGGGTAAAGGGTCAGAGGTTTAAAGGTTTTTTAAGTTGCTAAGATTTCGAGTTGTTGATATCGCAGGGCTTTATTTATGAATTGCCTCCAGCTTTAGCTGGAGATTTAAATTAGGACATGGAAAAGGCTTTAGCCAAATTTTGTTTCTGCGTTAAAAGTAAATGCCTATGAATTTTTTAGATTGGTATAGACAGTATTTATCAAGATAATAATATACAGATTATGGAAGAGTGGGAGCCAATATCATTTAATGAACTTAGTGATGAAATTCAAAAATCAGAACCTGATTTGAGTGAAGAGTTATCGAATTTTTGGCAATCAATTAAAATTGATCCAATAAAATGGTCTGAGAAAGATTATGGTGATGAAGGAGGAGGTTTTTGGGTAGTAGCTCTCTGTGGGGATAAAATTATTTGGTATAATGATATTGAAGAAGGATTTAATATCTCAAATTATAATAAACTGGGTGAAATTAAGGATTACTGTTGTAATCAAGATGAGCTTAGTTGGGCAGTGGAAAAATTATTTAATTTTATAAAATTTGGAGAATCTTTGATTCAGCGCACTAGAACCTAAAAATCTTGATATAATTGTTCTCCACTTAGAATAGTTTTAAATGAAGTAAAAGCAAAGTAAAACGAAAGAATTATGTTTGATAGCTAAATAGAGTTTTTTAAACAAAGTTATGTAGGGTACAAAGGTTTTGTGTTTCAGTTTCTTTGTTTCAAATCGGGGGTTTACGTTGCTGTTAAATTCAATAGATTAACACAATCCAAAACTAAAAAGATTTAAATTTGAATTAAATTCAACGGATATGGAAACTAAAGAATTAAGACGTAAGCTTATAAATGATTTTGGAAAATTTATTCAAGACGATTCGAAATTAGAAATTTTAGAAAGCGTTTTTGATGCCATAAACCTTGATGAAAAAAAATCTATTGTTTCGGATTCACACTATGATTTAGTTTCAGAAGAAAGAGAAAAATATCTTTCGGGAGAAAGTCAGGCAGGTTCTTGGGAAGAAGTGGAAAACCGCCTGAATGCTAAGTATGGTTTTTTTAAAGTCTCTGAGTTGCTGAGGTTCTAAGTTTTTAGGAGCAAAGGTTCAAAGAGGCAAAGTTTTTTAAGATTCTGAGGTTTTAGGCTTTTATTGTAAAACACAAAGTTTAAAAACCTGAAGCATGAAACTTGAAACCTGAAACCTGAAACAAAAAAAACACACCACCCCTCCACATAACTCCTAACGCCCCTTGCAGTTAATCATCCCTCAAATTTCACACAAAAAACATTGTAATTTAAACTTCAGACAAAACTTAATTCCTTAATTTTGTAACCGCTAAAAAAATTTAAATCAAATACTATGAGTTCATTTGACGTAGTCATTATAGGTTCAGGTCCCGGAGGATATGTTTCAGCAATTCGTTGCGCGCAATTAGGTTTCAAAACAGCAATCGTAGAAAAGTATACTTCTTTAGGAGGAACTTGCCTTAACGTGGGTTGTATTCCATCAAAAGCATTATTGTCTTCTTCGCATCATTATGCAGAGATTGCTCATTTTGCAGATCACGGGATTGAAGTTTCGGGAGATGTAAAAGTTAATTTAGAAAAAATGATCGCTCGTAAACAAGGAGTTGTAGATCAAACCGTAGGTGGAATCAACTACCTAATGGATAAAAATAAAATTACTGTTTTTAATGGTTTAGGTTCATTCGTTGATGCAACACACATTGCAGTTGCTAAAGCTGATGGAACTTCTGAAACTATTGAAGCAAAATATACTGTTATTGCAACTGGTTCTAAACCGTCTTCTTTGCCATTCATCAAAATTGATAAAGAAAGAATCATCACTTCTACTGAAGCTTTGGCTTTAAAAGAAGTTCCAAAACACTTAGTGATTATTGGTGGTGGAGTTATCGGTATCGAATTAGGACAGGTTTATTTACGTTTAGGAGCGCAAGTTTCTGTAGTAGAATTCATGGACAGAATTATTCCGGGAATGGATGGTGCTTTGTCTAAAGAATTGACTAAAGTATTGAAAAAACAAGGAATGAAATTCTACGTTTCTCACAAAGTAAAATCAGTAGAAAGAAACGGTGATGCTGTTGTGGTTCAGGCTGAAAATGCAAAAGGAGAGACTATTACACTTGAAGGAGATTATTCATTAGTTTCTGTTGGTCGTCGTCCGTACACTGACGGATTAAACGCAGACAAAGCTGGAGTAAAAATTTCAGACAGAGGACAAGTTGAAGTAAACGATCATTTACAAACAAATGTTCCAAATATTTATGCAATCGGAGATGTTGTTCGTGGAGCGATGTTAGCACACAAAGCGGAAGAAGAAGGTGTTATGGTTGCTGAAATCTTAGCAGGTCAAAAACCGCATATTGATTATAACTTAATTCCTGGTGTTGTTTACACTTGGCCGGAAGTTGCTGCTGTTGGACAAACAGAAGAGCAAGTTAAAGCTTCAGGAACAGCATATAAAGTGGGAAGTTTTCCATTTAAAGCTTTAGGACGTGCAAGAGCAAGTGGAGATTTGGACGGTTTCGTAAAAATCATTGCTGATGCCAAAACAGATGAAGTTTTAGGAGTTCACATGATTGGAGCCCGTACAGCTGATTTAATTGCTGAAGCAGTTACTGCAATGGAATTTAAAGCATCTGCTGAAGACATTTCAAGAATGAGTCACGCACACCCAACTTTTGCTGAGGCGATCAAAGAAGCAGCATTAGCGGCTACAGATAACAGAGCATTACACGTATAATTTAGTACGAAACTATATTTGACCGTCAGAATTTACATTCTGGCGGTTTTTTTTGTTTTTTAAAATATTGATTCGTAACTTTATAAGAGAAAATTATTCTTTTTGCTTGGTACAATCTTTATTCAAATAAGGATTTTGGAAACTTCAATAGAGCGAAATTATATATCCGGAAAATAACCAGATTTCTTGGATTTGATTTTAGACAGAGAAAAAATAAAACTATTATAACTGCAGAATTCGTTACAGCATATACAATAAAAGAAGATAACAGGGACTATGATGTCAAAAAAGACAAGTGGGAACAAAGTATCGGGAAAGCCAAATTTGTCAAAAAAGACGATGTTGGGGTGCTAAGAGTCTCATTTTTTGGTCCTTTTTACTAAGGTAGTAAAAAAACAAGCCCGACAGGTTTTTGAAACCTGTCGGGTTTATTTTTTTGAAGTTTGATAATAAATTAAGGAGTAAAAACAGTTTTGTAGTTATCCCAATATCTGTAGATCAAAAATAAATTGGCTAAGAATAATAGTCCTGCTATCGGCAAACCTTCCGGAGCCATGAAATAATTAATAAACAAAATATTGATTGTAATTGGCAAGATTAGAATATTAGCCAATGTTACAAAACGACCCGTTAAAAAAGCAATTCCACAAAGCAACTCTACTGATTTTGCCAATGGCAATAAATAAGTTGAGGCCACTAAGCCCATATTAAAAGCTTTAAAATTTCCTGTAACTTCCGGTTCAGGAGCCAGCTTAAAGAAAAAACTGATTGAAGCAAAGAGCAACAAAAGGCCAATCAAAACTCGAATAATAATAGTAGCAATTTTCATAATACTTAGGATTTTTAAGAGGTTGAAAAAAATAATTATGTGCTTGATATAATTTGAATTCTCGTATAAAATGAAAATCAATTTTAAACCTTATTTTACTGAGGATTTTACAATCAAAACAATCTATTTTAAGATTAATAGAATGCTATATCAAATATAACGAATTTTTTCTTATAAAATTGTTACTTAATTAACAGTTTTTAGCTTATTTCTTTACGTATTTTTTATAGAGGAAGAAGCCACCAAAACCCATCAGAATAAAAGGCCATAGATTAAGAATAAAGACAAATATGGCTTCAAGAATGTACCAGCCATTTTTTAAAGAATCAATGATCTGAATGCCCAAATTCGGCTTGTAAGAGTTACTGTCTTTATCGCTGGCTGTAATTTCCTGTTTTGTCGTTTCCTTTTGATAAAGCTGTAGCGTAATGGTGCTAAAGTTGATTTGATCTTCCATCGACAGTTGGTCAATTATAGTATTGTCTTTTGCTTCTTTTTGGGTGGCTAAAGCATTTTCGGCTTGCATGATATCGGTCATTTTTTTGCCTTTGGTATCAATTGCTTTTGCGACTCTTTTTTCGGTAACCACATTTCTTTTCTGTGCCAGTTGATTGGATAACAATTTTAAAGAAACATCATCCGCTTTAATGACTCTCGAGTCCAGAAAATCAATTTGTTTGGCAATGGTCTTGATTACGGTATCCAATTGCGTATTTGGTACACGAATCGTAACATTGTTTTCAACCGTATATTTTGTAGTTTCTAAAGTGCTGTCCTGACTAATTTTGGTTTTAATCTGCTCCTGAATATTACTTTGTAAGTTGGTATAGGTGACAAAACCCCCAAATTTCTGAACTGTATTTTCAATCGCATAAGTTGATTTAGCAACATTTTTGACTTTAAATTTAATATCGGCTGTTCTGATGAACTTTTGCTTACTGTCTTTTTTCTCTACTGCGGCAGAAGAAGAGACTGTGGCGCTGTCTGCAACTGCAGTTGCATAATCTGCGGTCTGATCGTTGAGTGATGCATCATCTGCTTTTTTGCAGGAATATAGCAATGTAATAGTTGCCAGTGTAGTTAAACTTACTTTTGTAATTGTTTTCATAAAGGATTAAAAGATTAAAAGAGGATTAGTTATGGATTTACACGATGTAAACCGTTTTTATTGTTAGAAACAGCTTTAAGGATTGGTATTAATCTCGTATACTAAAAAGCATGCCAATATTTTTTCCGGTATTATTTTATTGAAGGATTTTTTTTGTCGTAATTTTGAAGTCTAAATTATACCACTTTTGAGAGTTACAATTCATAAACCTATTGCCAATCCGGAGCAACTTAAACAACAGCTTTTAATTTGGTCGCAACAATTCCGTGAGGTTATTTTTTTGGACAGTAATTCCTATCCACAAGAATATTCAAGCTTTGATTGCCTGCTTGCTGTAGATGCTTTTACTTCTGTGAAAACAGATTTTCATAACGCTTTCGATGATTTGAAACAATATCAATCGACCACGAAAGATTGGCTTTTTGGATATTTAGCTTACGATTTAAAAAATAATATTGAGAGATTAAAATCGTCCAATTTTGATGGATTGAATTTTCCGGATTTGTTTTTTTTTCAACCTAAAAAAATATTTTTATTGAAAGGAAATCAGCTTGAAATTCAATACCTGTTTCTTTGTGATGATGAGGTTGAATTTGATTTTGAAGAAATTACGAACAGTCATTCTCAATCATTTGAGACACTGGGCGCAATCGAAGTACAGCAACGAATTTCAAAAGAATCTTATGTCGAAAAAGTGACAAAAATGCTGGAGCACATTCACGTAGGTGATATGTACGAAGCTAATTTTTGCATGGAGTTTTTTGCTGAGGATGCTATTATAAATCCTATAGAGAAATTTCAAAAGTTAAATGAGATTTCACAAGCGCCTTTTTCGGTTTTCTTTAAAAATGATAAGCAATTTTTACTTTCCGCATCACCCGAACGGTATCTGAAAAAGGTTGGAGATACGTTACTATCTCAACCCATAAAAGGAACTTCAAGACGTTTTTCAGATTTTACAGAAGACGAAAAATCAAAGGAGTATCTTAGGAAGGATGCAAAAGAGCGTGCCGAAAATATCATGATTACCGATTTGGTTCGAAATGATTTGTCGCATACTGCCCAGAAAGGTTCCGTTGAAGTTACAGAGCTTTGCGCTATTTATTCGTTTTTACAAGTGCATCAGATGATTTCGACTATAACGTCAAAACTAGATGCCCAATATACCCCAATTGATGTCTTAAAAACCACTTTTCCAATGGGAAGTATGACGGGAGCGCCAAAGATTTCTGTAATGAAAATTATTGAAAATCTGGAAGAAACCAAACGTGGTTTGTACAGTGGTGCCGTTGGATATTTTACACCTTCGGGTGATTTTGATTTTAATGTCGTTATTAGAAGTATTTTGTACAATCAGGAAAATAAGTATGTTTCGTTTTCTGTTGGTAGTGCTATTACGTCACAATCCGTTCCGGAAAAAGAATATGAGGAATGTTTGCTGAAAGCTAAGGCGATGCATGAGGTTTTGCAATAAAAATGAGTGGCCACGAATTACACTAATGTTTACTAATTAATGTTTTGTTGTTTGCTAATTTTAAAAAAAATTAAATCAAAAAAATCGCGAAGATTCGTGTCAAAAAAAATATAGCCATAGATTAAAAAGATTTGCACAGATTTTTTTTAATCTTTTTAATCCTTTAATCAGTGGCAAAAAAAACTAATCTGCATAAAAAGTAATTCTTGTAGCTTGCTTCACCTGTTTTTTATCTGTCGTTTGAACGGAAGTAAATATTTTTATCGCGCTTAACATTTCATTTGAAAATTAATAAAATTTTAATCTTTATCTTTATCGAATGCTTTCAAAGTTTCAAAATCATGTCGCTTCCAGATTTTCTTTTTTAGAAGATAAAAAGCTCTTTCTTGCCGTTAGTGGAGGTTTAGACAGTATGGTTTTACTGCATTTGCTCAAACAATTACCATATGAAATTGCGGTTTTGCATTGTAATTTCCAACTTCGTGGCTTAGAAAGTTTTGGCGATCAGAATTTCATCCAGGAGTACTGCGACACAAATAAAATCCCTATTTTTATAACACAGTTTGATACGGAGGCTTTTGCGAAAGACTATAAACTTTCGACTCAGGTTGCGGCTCGTGAGTTGCGCTACAGTTGGTTTTATGAGCTTTTGGAAACCGAAAATTTCGATTATATTCTAACAGCGCACCATGCCGATGATAATCTGGAGACTTTTATTATCAACTTAGCAAGAGGCACGGGATTGGATGGATTAACCGGAATACCGGAAGAAAATGATAAAATTATTCGTCCGCTTTTGCCTTTTTCAAGAGAGGAAATCTTGAAGTATGCTCAAGAAAATAATATCCAATGGAGAGAAGACAGCAGTAATGCCTCTAATAAATACCTCAGAAATAAAATTCGCCATGATTTAGTTCCGATTTTAAAAGAAATCAATCCTAACTTTCTGAATGCTTTTCAAAAGACACAATCTTTTTTGCAGGAAGCACAGGTGATGGTTGAAGACGCTTCGATTATGATTTATCAACAGGTGGCCAAAGAAATGGAGGATGATATTCATTTTGATTTAGTTCAGCTTAAAAAGTTACCCAATTATAAATCATATCTGTACCAATGGTTGAATGAATTTGGATTTGTTGCCTGGAATGATATTTATGACTTAGTGGATGGACAATCCGGAAAGCAAGTTTTTGCAGCGGAATTTCGCTTGTTGAAAAACAGAAATACATTGATTTTATCCCCGATTTTAGAAGAGGGTGAAAATGAGGAATATATAATTAATGAAACAGATACAGACGTTAATTTTCCCTTAAAATTAAGGCTTTGTCAGGTAGATGACATTACTATAGATTCAAATAAGGCTATATTTGTTGCTGTCGAAAAAATCCGGTTTCCTCTGATTTTACGTAAATGGAATGAGGGAGATCTTTTCTATCCTTTTGGAATGCAGGGCAAATCTAAGAAAGTGAGCAAACTCTTTAAAGATGAAAAATTGTCTCTGCTTGAAAAAGAAAAAACATGGATTTTGTGTTCTGACAACCAAATTGTCTGGGTTGTTGGAATCCGCCAGGACGAACGATTTAAAATTGAAAACACAACTACTAAAATACTTAAAATAGAATTACAATAATGAACTCAAATCAATCTTATCAGACGATTATCTCAAAAAATGGTTGGCATAAAACCATTGTATTTTTGTTATTTTTCATTTTTGCTTTTGCAAAAGGCAATGCTCAAATTTTAGAACCGGTAAAATGGACGGCTAAAATTGAAAAGAAATCAGGAAGTAATGCAGTTTTGATTTTTGATGGTGTGATAGAAAAAGAGTGGCATATGTATTCGCAATTTACGCCAGATGGAGGCCCGCTTCCGTTGGAAATTGCGTTTAAAAATCAAAAAGGGAATTATACTTTAGTTGGCAAAGCCAAAGAGGGTAAAACCAAAACGGCTTTTAATGATATTTTTGGTGTGAATGAAACTTTCTTTGAAGGGAAGGCACATATCGAACAGGAAATCACAATTACAAACCCGGATTTAAAAACAGTTGATGTTGACTTTGACTTTCAGGTTTGTAAAGAAGTTTGTATCAATTCCAGTAAAAAGTTCTCAATTGTAATTCCGGCATCCTTTAAAATGGAGGCAGTTGCGACAGTATCGGAATCAAAATTGGACGAAACTAAAAACGCCGGATTGGCTGTTGATACCTTAACAAAAGAGGTAGTGGGACCTGCAACAGAAAACGTAAAAACAGAAGTTACTTCAACAACAGAAAAAGCAGAAATGCCGGCTCCGGCTTCGAAAAGAAGTTTGTGGTCTATCTTTTTCATCGCATTTTTATCAGGTTTCGCAGCATTGTTAACGCCTTGTGTTTTTCCAATGATTCCGATGACAGTGAGTTTCTTTACAAAACAGAGTAAAAGCAGAGCAAAAGGGATTCGAAATGCTATTATTTACGGTGTTTCAATTATTGCTATTTATGTTATTTTGGGACTGATTGTGACTAAAATATTTGGAGCCGATGCATTAAATGCGTTGTCTACAGATGTTTGGTTTAATTTGATATTCTTCGTTATCCTTATTGTATTTGCTACTTCTTTCTTAGGGGCTTTTGAAATTATGTTGCCAAATTCATGGGCAAATAAAGCCGATCAGCAAGCCGACAGAGGAGGATTAATAGGGATATTGTTTATGGCATTGGCTCTGGCAATTGTTTCATTTTCTTGTACGGGACCGATTGTTGGGACCTTATTAGTAGAAGCAGCTTCAAATGGAGGAATTGCTCCAATTGTTGGAATGCTAGGGTTTTCATTAGCTTTGGCTTTACCATTTATGTTATTTGCGATGTTTCCGGGATGGTTAAATTCATTGCCAAAATCGGGTGGATGGTTGAATACGGTAAAAGTGGTTTTAGGATTTTTAGAATTGGCTTTGGCTTTTAAGTTTTTATCAAATGCCGATTTAGTTTTACAGCTGCATTTCTTAGAAAGAGAAGTTTTTATAGCAATCTGGATCGCCATTTTTGGAGCGTTGACTTTGTATTTGTTTGGGAAAATTACTTTACCTCACGATAGTCCATTGCAACATATTTCAGTAGGAAGATTGTATTTAGGATTGCTTACCTTGGTATTTACATTTTATTTAATTCCGGGTCTTTGGGGTGCGCCTTTAAAATTAATTAGTGCGTTTCCACCACCTCCACAGTATAGTGAAAGTCCATTTGGTGTTGGAGGATCAGCAGGTTCTAATGCAGGATCGGAAGAAGGATTACCGGAAGGAGCAGAATTGGGACCTCATGGCATCATGGTTTTTCACGATTACGAGGATGGATTGGCGTTTGCAAAATTGGTTAACAAACCTATAATGCTTGATTTCACCGGTTATGCTTGTGTAAATTGCCGAAAAATGGAAAACAATGTTTGGTCTGATGAAAGAATTTTGCCAATCTTAAAAAATGATGTGGTTCTGATCTCTCTTTATGTTGATGATAAAAGAGAATTACCAAAAGAAGAACAGTTTACAACAGCTTCAGGTGATGAAATAATTACAGTTGGTGATAAATGGACCGATTTTATGATCTCAAAGTATAAAACCAATACACAGCCATTATACATTATTACAGATTTAAATGGTAAAAATTTACATAATGATAAACCAACTATTAGTTATGTGGGGGCTGATGAGTATTTGAATTGGTTAAAAGGAGGAATCGCTAATTTTAAATAAGAGTTTGTTTGTTCTGAGAACAGGAAAATATAGTATTAGGTTGAATTAATTCAAAGTAAAAATCCCTCTGGTTTAAAACCTGGAGGGATTTTTTGTTTAGGAAAATGAAGGGATTAATTGTTATAAAAATTCTCCGTGTTGAGAGATGTCCAAACCTAGTTCTTCTTTTTCTTCTGTGACTCTTAGCGGAGTGATTTTATTTACAACGAAAAATAGTACATATGAACCTACAAAAGCAAAAAGCGAAACTACTATTAAAGCAGTTAATTGGTTTATGAACAAGGTAGGTGAACCGAAAATTAGGCCCTGATTATCTCCAACAGCAGGGTTGATGGCTTTAGAAGCGAAAACTCCGGTTAACAACATTCCTACCATACCACCTACACCGTGACAAGCAAAAACATCCAGTGCATCATCAATTTTTCCCTTAGGAAATTTGCTGACAACCAGGTTGCTCACAATAGCAGCAAATAGACCAATAAAGATAGCATGCGGAATGCTTACAAAACCGGCAGCAGGTGTAATGGCAACAAGTCCTACCACAGCTCCGATACAAGCTCCCAAAGCAGATAATTTATGACCCAGAATTTTGTCAAGGAAAACCCAAGCCATTGCGGCTGCGGCTGCGGCGACAGTTGTGGTTCCTAAAGCCTGTACTGCTAATCCGTTTGCGCCTAAAGCAGAACCGGCATTAAAACCAAACCATCCGAACCACAATAAACCAGTCCCTAATAATACATAGGTAATTCTTGCGGGATTTACTTTTTGAATTTTTCTTTTGCCTAAAAAGATGGCTCCTGCCAATGCAGCCCAGCCGGCACTCATATGTACAACTGTTCCTCCGGCGAAATCTAATACGCCCATCTTAAAGAAAATACCTTCCGGGTGCCAAGTCATGTGGCACAATGGGGCATATATAAGTAATATGAATAAAACCATGAATAATAAATAAGCCCAGAAACGTACGCGTTCTGCAAAAGCACCTGTAATTAAAGCAGGGGTTATGATGGCAAACTTAGCCTGAAATAATGCGAATAACATAAAAGGAATCGTAGGAGCAAGACTCCATGCGGTATTAGTACCAACCCCCTGAAAGAATAAATTAGGCATTGGATCACCGATAATTCCTCCAATAGTTGGGCCAAATGCCAGTCCAAAAGCAACGAATACCCATAGGAGAGTAACAATAACCATGGCCATAAAACTTTGTAGCATGGTGCTGATTACGTTTTTCTTACCGACCATACCTCCGTAGAAAAATCCTAATCCCGGTGTCATAAGCAATACAAAGGCAGTTGCTACAATCATCCAGGCTGTATCTCCTGTGTCAAACTTTACAGCTTCAGCAGGAATTGGGTTATCTGATAGCATAAAATTCGAGACAAAGGTTAGTACTAAAATAGTGATAAGAATCACACTTAAAATAATTTTTCGCATAGTTAATTCGTTTTAAATTTTTTATAAAAATATAAAATGATTCAATACCCGTATAAAAAATAGGGTTATGCTCTTTATTTTTGCTAATTTTTTATTTTGACCCCCTATTTTTTAGTGTATAATCTTTATGAAGTGGTGAAATTTTCAATTTGTTAATTTGAAAGCTGCGAAATGAGGTATATTGAGGTGATCTTAACATAAAAAAAGAGAAATAATCTGACTTTAAATCTTTTTGCGTAGAAATCTTTAATAGTTTTTCTGCAAAAAATGATTTTTTTTAAATAAAGTATTAGATAAAACACATCAAGGATATATTACAGGTAAAACAGTTGCAAATAAAGGATTTACAATTGTTTTTCGTTTTTTGGTATTGCAGTTAAAAGCTGGATGATGCAAGGAATTAGAACTGTTTCGGCAGTTTTATCGCAATTTCCCAATTACGAATACACTGTATTCGCAATTGAGTTGGAGCCAATATAAATTACTCATAAGGATTGATAATCAAGATAAAATAGCTTTTTATATTGCCGAAACGGTAAAGAATAATTGGACAGTAAGGCAGTTGGAAAGGCAAATTTATAGCAGTTTGTATGAGCGCCTTTTATTGAGTAATGATAAAGAAAATGTATTGGCAGTAGCCCAAAATGAAAAACAACCTTCCGATGCTAAAGAAATTATTAAAGACCTGATGTATTTGGAGTTTTTGGGGTTAAAAAGAGAAGCGTCATACTACGAAAAGGACTTGGAAAGTGCCATTATCACACATTTGCAAGACTTTTTATTGGAATTGGGTAACGGGTTTTCTTTTGTAGCAAGGCAGAAAAGAATACATATTGATGGCGATGAGTTTTTTGTAGACTTGGTATTTTGCTCTGTGCAAATAAAAATGATGCGGTAGTAAAATTCACGCTGCCAGAAGAGCAAAAACAAATTATTACCAGCCAGTATACACTTTACCTGCCAACTGAAAAACAGCTTTTGGATGAGGTAAATAAAGAGCTGGAGAGTTTTGAAGAGAAGGATAGCGATTAAAATGAATTAAAAAGACATTTAAATATATTAATACTCACGACCCATCAGAATATTTCAGAGGGATTTAGTGAATATTGGTAATAAAACGGACATTGAAGAAATTATAAAAATCATTAACGAAGTAATCTAAAAATAACATTACGGCTTGACAAATCTTGATAAATAAGGAAATAGAGTTAGCTCACAGCATTTGGAGAAAACTGTCGAGACCCAACCAAGATTTAGAAGAGTAGTAGATAAACCACAAAGAAGAAAATTAGTAATGATGAATGAGTTTACTCCCAACGACATCAATCAGTTCCGTTCCTTATTCAAAGGTCGTGAAGACGTATTTTCCATTCGTTGGGAAAAATCAGGTTATATGCCTGCCTATCAATACGGCTTTTTACCGAAAACTTTTAATTAAAAAAAGCGCCAACTGATTTCTCAATTGGCGCCTAAACTTATTAGAATTAATCTAATTATTTCTGATTGAATTTTGCTTTAAATTTATCATTCAATTTGGTTTGAAAGGTTTCCAAATTAATTGTTCTTCCCTGAATAAAAGCAGCTGTCAGTTTGTTTGTTCTCATGTCTAAGGCATCACCTTCAGAAATAAATAACGTGGCATCTTTACCTGTTTCTAAGGTGCCACAGGTAGATTCAATGCCTAATAACTTGGCTGTATTTGAAGTTATCAATTGTAAAGCTTTCTCTTTATCTAAACCAAAAGCAGCACAGGTTCCTGCCAGGAAAGGCAGATTTCGAACACTCATACGTTCGTGATCTCCGCTGTTTTCAAGACCAACAATAATGCCTTTGTCTGTTAAGATCTTGGCCATTTTATAGGGCAAGTTTACATCCTGATCGTCGTTTGTTGGCATGTCATGAACGCGTCTTAATAATACACCAACATTATGCTTTTTCAATAAATCGGCTGATTTATAAGCTTCAAATCCACCCACAATAACAATCTTGTTAATTTGGTTGTTAAGGGCAAGTTGTATGGCGTCTATAATTTGTTTCTCCTCATCTGCATGAATGTAAAGTGTTTGCGTACCCTCAAAAAGAGCTTTGGTAGCTTCTAAAACTACGTTCCTTTCTTTTGCAGCAGTTTGATTGTAAGCTTTAGCATTGACCAAAAAAGCATTTATCTCTTCAACTTGTTTTGGATAGTCTTTGTTAGGTTCAATTACGCCCGGTTCAAACCAAGATCCTGATCTTTTAAAACTGGAAGGGAAATTAAGATGGATTCCGTCATTTTCTTTTAAAATAGCATCTTGCCAACTCCATGCGTCTAATTGAACAACAGAAGAAGTTCCTGATATAGTGCCTCCTCGTGGCGTTATCTGCGCTATTAAAACCCCGTTTGGACGTACGGTTTCAACCACTTTTGATTCGGAATTATAAGCAATAATACTTCTTACATTCGGGTTAAAACTTCCAATTTCTTCCATATCATCGGAAGATTTTACCGCATCAATTTCTACTAAACCCAAAGTAGAGTTTGGAGCGATAAAGCCCGGATAGATATGTTTGCCACTGGCATCGATCGTAGTGTCGTAGGCATCAGCAGCCAATCGTATCGTGGTGGCATCTGCTACTAAAGTGATTTTGCCGTCTTTAAATCCAACGGCGCTGTTTTGAATCACGGTTCCGTCACCCAAGTGTGCTGTTGCGTTTAAAATTAAAATTGATTTTGTTTGTTTTGGTGCTGGTATTTGCTGTGCTTTTATTTGAAATGATGCACAAAATAAGAGCAGCAATATATAGATGTTTTTATTTTTCATTTTATCTGTTTTTAACTTTACAAGTTTTTTAAAGGTGCTTTGATTATTGTTCTAAAGTGTCACAATGATACTCTATCTTCTCTTTTTTAGTAGGCTTCTGAGTATTTGCTCCTTTGTTTTTTTCTTGTAACATTTGACCGATCAGGATGTTTCTTTCTTTAGTGATTGCAAGTTGTTTGTCGGCATCTTTTTCAATATCAAAATAAACAACTCCTTCGATAATTGTTTTTTCTGCTTTAGCATAAATAGATAAAGGATTATCGCTCCATAAGACCACATCGGCATCTTTACCAACTTTAAGACTTCCTACTTTATCATCGATATGTAATAATTTTGCTGGATTAAGAGTAACAAATTTCCAAGCATCTTCTTCAGAAATATTTCCGTATTTTACAGCTTTTGCTGCTTCCTGATTTAATCTTCGGGACATTTCGGCATCATCAGAGTTATAAGCAACTACGACACCTTGGTTGTGCATGATTGGACCATTGAATGGAATGGCATCATTAACCTCAAACTTATAAGCCCACCAGTCTGAAAACGTCGAAGCTCCAACGCCATGCTCTTTCATTTTATCAGACACTTTATAGCCTTCAAGAATATGAGTGAATGTGTTGACACGGAAGTTGAATTTCTCCGCAACATTCATCAACATCAAAATTTCCGATTCAACATAAGAGTGACAAGTAATAAAACGGTCTTTATTAATGATTTCGGCTAAAGTCTGTAATTCAAGATCAACTCTTGGTGCTTTTCCTTTTTTAGAACCGGAATTAAAAGTCTTCCAGCTTTCGTCATATTCTTTGGCACGTTGAAAGTAATCAGTGAAAACCTGCTCAACTCCCATTCTGGTTTGTGGGAAACGAGTAGGGTTCTGAATGCCCCAATTGGCTTGTTTTACGTTTTCTCCTAAAGCAAATTTGATAAATTTAGGCTGGTTTTTATACAGCATTTCTTCTGGTGAAGAACCCCATTTCCATTTTATAATAGCAGAACGTCCTCCAATTGGATTTGCAGATCCGTGTAATAATTGTGAAATTGTAACTCCTCCGGCTAAATCTCTGTAGATATTAATGTCTTCCGAATTTACAACATCCTGAATCGTAACTTCTGCAGTCGAATTGTGTCCGCTTTCATTTACCCCTTTTGAGATAGCGATATGCGAATGCTCGTCAATAATACCACTGGTGATATGTTTTCCTTTGGCATCGATAGTAACCGCAGCTGCATCAGAAAGATTTTTACCAACGGCAGCAATTTTTCCGTTTTTGATTAAGACGTCGGTCTCCGTTAAAATTCCTTCTTTTTCATTCGTCCAAACCGTAGCGTTTTTGAAAAGCAGGGTTTGAGCCGTTAATTTTTTTGAGTCACCAAAAGCAACGTTAGGGTAGGTGGTCGGAATAATTACATTTGGTTTTTCTACTTTGGAAGAGTCTTTTACAGCTGTAAAAGGACTTGTTCTTTTTGCGTTCCAAATCAATTCATTTCCGTTTGAAAGGACTGCTTTTCCGGATAGATTTTCCGTGTTTTCTACAAATCCGGTTAAACGGGTGTAGTTAGATTTCGTTGTATCACTTGGTTTAAGGACAAGAGAAATCCAATTTTTAGAAACGTTTAAAGTGCTGTTTACTTTGGCAGCAGCAGCTGTAGTAACTTCAGATTTTGGAGTCGTTTCAGTTCCTGCAATTTTCCATTTGTAGGTATCGTTTCCAATGTTTAAATCATAGTTGCCACGAATATCTTTTGCATTGATATCATTAACGATGTATTTAGTTCCTTGAACCCAGTTTTCATACAAAATTGTTTTTTCATCAAAAATTTCACCTGATGTAATTACAAAATTGGCATAAGCGCCTGTTTTTAAACTTCCAATTTCATTGCTTTTTCCTAGAATAGCAGCAGGAATTGTCGTTAATGATTCTAAAGCTTTTGTTTTATCAAAGCCTAATTTTATGGCCTTTAATAAATTAGTTTTAAAGTCTTCCGTTTTCTTTAGTTTGTCTGTTGTCAAAGCAAAAACGACTCCATTGTCTGAAAGGACTTTAAGGTTGGTCGGTGCCTGATTCCAAAAACGCATGTCTGTTAATTCTACCTGATTCGATAAATAAGGGTTAGAAACATCATAAGCTTCCGGGAAACTAATTGGAATAATAAATTTAGCATTCGTGTTTTTAATTTCCTGAATTCTTTCAAATTCATTTCCGCTTCCTTTCAAAACGTAGTTCAATCCAAATTCTTTTGCAATTTTAGAAGCTCTCAAACTGTTTAGTTTGTCTTCTGCAGCAAATATTTGAATTAGTTTTTCGTTAGCAGCCAATGCTTCTAAGGATAAATCTTTGGTTTCAGAATTTCCTTTTTTGTACCAGTCCAAATCTAAATACATCTGACGCAATAAGGCCATCGAACCCATTAAAGAACTAGGGTAGGCTTGGTTGGTCACGTTACTTTTGGTAAAAGCAAAGTGATTGGTAATTTTATCTGCTATAATTTGTTTGCTGTTTTCAGTATTGTTCAAAGCAACTAATACTCCGGTTCCCTGTGCGATTCCATCAGGAATATGGGTACCGACAACACCAAAACCGGCTTTTAATAATTCCTCTGCTTTTGCAGTATCGTATTTAAACGTTTCTGAACCGTTTAATTCAGAGCGAACACTTTCATTCCAGTAGTAGCCGACTCTTTTGGTATCATATAACGGGCTACGGTCGCCTCCTGAGCTTAGATTTCTTTTTGGTTTTTCAATTCCAAAACTGGTATAAATATCAATAAAGGAAGGGTAGATAGTTTTGCCTTCAAGATTAACAACAATGCTGTTTTTAGGAATCGAAACAGCATTGCCTACCGCAACGACTTTGCCGTCCTGGACAAGTAAAGTTCCTTTTTCGATTTTTTGTGTTGGGGTAACATAAATGGTAGCATTAGTAAAAACCGTGTAGTTTTTATTTTTGTTTTGTACACTTTCGTTAACGGGGAAATAGCTTTGTGCCTGTGTTTTTGTTAAAAAAACAGTCAAAAAGAACAGTAGTAAGGTTTTTTTCATGGATAATTAGTATAATTTTTAATAAAAATAACAAATATTAATATTTGAACAAGTTTTAAATTAAAAATTATACTAATTATGGCATTACAAGCTACTGAGCGAGGTACTGGCTTTTTTGGCTTGTCGTTTTTGAATGTTTTTGGACTGTTTTATTCTAAGTTTTGTTTTTTATTTTAAAATGCTTTCATAGCGATTTTTTAATCCTTCCAGATAAGGCGCTTTGATTTCTGTTGCGACTTCTACTGCTTTTTTTAAGACAGCTGTTGCGTCGCCTTTTTTTCCGTTTTGTTCCAAAAGATCTCCATATTTTAAAAAGGCAATAGGAGATTTTGGATGTAGTTCGGCATTGCTTTTTAAAATGGACTCTGCAATATATGGTTTCGTTTTGGTGTAATCAGTTGATAAAACATCGACAGCATCCTCATTAAATAAATCAGATTCGGTCATTTTTTTTATCACCTGGAATAGTTGCTGATCCATTTTAGCCAAATCACCTTCGTTGAGTGGTTTTGTTTGTTGGTCAATAGAGGTCTGTAGTTCCTGATACAGTTTTTTCGATTCCGCTGCGTTTTTGCTTCTGTAGTTTTCGGCTGCTTTAGTGGCTAATTCTAAAGTTTTATCGTAGGCCATGTCTTTGGTTGTTTTGTATTCCGGGATTACACCGATTCCTTCCCAGTTTGTTTTTGTAATGGGGTTAATACCAGTTCCGGTAGGAATGAATATTTCTAACAGGGAATTAATTTCAAATGACTCAGCGGGATTGGCGCCACCACCGGTTGTTTCACCGATTAATGTTGCTCTTTTTTGAGTTTGCATATTGTAACTGAATTCTTCAGCTCCCGAAAAGGTTTTTGCGCCGGTAATAATAAACAAAGGAACATCAAGTCTCTTTTTTCCGTTTACCTCTTTTACCCAAAACTCTTCTGTATAGTTGTCTTTTCTAAAATACAATGTATTTAATAGTAAAGGAGCTTTAAGAAAATAACTGCATAAATATTGAACCGTTTTTGGACTTCCGCCGCCATTGGTTCTTAAATCAATAATGATGGCGTCCGTTTTTTCTAGTAAATACAGATAGGAATCAATGGTTTGATTCGTTTCGTGTATGAAAAAATTAAAATTAAGATACCCGATATTACCGTCTATTATTTTGACTTCTCTAAAACCATTTGCCAGCTTACGATTATCGGTTAAATTATGAAGGTAAATTTCATAAGAATCCTGGTTTGATTCTATTTTTTCCTTTGTGGGAACAAATATCGGCTTGATTCCCAGATGTTTGTCATCGTTGATGAATCTTACCTCTTTTGTCAGTGCTGTTGAAAAAGAATCTAACAGTTCGTATTTTTTAAATTTACCGTCTCTGTATGCCCCTTTTAAATGGGCTCCGATCAATTTTGCCTTTTCAGGGAAGATATAGTTTTTTTGAAGAAGGGAATCTATCTTTAAAACAGTTTCCTTTTTAAACTTTTCAGTTATTTTCTTTTGCTGGCCGTTTACTTGCAGGGCAATACCAAAAGATAGAAGTAGCATAAAAACAAGCTGCCGACTAAAAGAAAAAGCCTTGTTTTGAATTGGTTTTGAGGTGTGATTCATAGTGGTTTTTGGATTTTTTAGGATAGTGCTAATATAGAATTTTATTACAAATTTTTGATAAAAAAATAGCAGAGTGAGTTGTTATTTAGTGATTTATCGATTTTTTTTTTTGTTAAGCCAGTTTGCTACTATACATAACGGATGTTCGTAGATAAGAGGTAATAGAAGAATGATTTCGGATATAACAGAACAATTGAGATTTGCATGAGTTTGTAGAAAATGCAGAGGTTAAAGTTAAATGCAAAATATTCTGAATGTTTATTTGTAATTAAATAGCTACAATTAAATTGTTTTCATTAGCTTTAAAAACATTTAATGAATATGGTTTATAGAAAAAGTATCTGCATTAATAAGTCAAATAAACTTAAATAAAGGTATAGTAAATTCATATTAATAATGTGAATTTATTATACAAAATGTATAATTATTTTTAGTATATTTGAATGACGGACTAATGAATGTGAGAATATTAAGAATTAGCAAAAATGAGTTAGTTGACGCTAAGATTTTAAATGCAAAATCAACAAAATTAAATTTGCCTTCTATAAGTGACGGCTGGAGATTTAATTTTAAAAAACAGGCAAAAGAGTATAATCATGAAGCTTATATTTTAGTGTCGGATGAAACACCTGATATAATTGAAGGTTGTTTGATTTTTGAAATGAAAGGCAAAGTAGAACCCTATATGGCTTTTATTGAAGTAGCACCTCATAATAAAGATTCTATTAAAAGATATGAAAGAATTGCTGGTTGTTTGATTGCATTTGCTTGCAGGTTAAGTTTTATTAAAGCGAATGAGCCGTACAAAGGCTATTTGGTATTTGATGTTTTAGAGGAGAATAAAGAAGATGAAGTTAAATTAATGGCATTATATTCAATCAAGTACAACGCACTAAGATACGGTGAAACAACTATGATAATAGTTCCCGAAGGAGGAGAGAAATTAATTACCGAGTTTTTAAATTAAAAGATATGAGAAATAAAGAAATTCAAATCAATGACATTTGGAATGATAAAAAGAAAGATGATTTAAAGAAAATTATAGTATCTCATTCTTCTAAACAATCAAAAGAGCAGGTATTAAAGAATGAATTACTTTCTATTCAATACAAATTAGAAGACTATATTCAGAATGAAAATGATACAGAGATTTTAAAAATCCTTGATTTTGTTAAGATGTATTTGAAAGTACTTAATCTTTCGAAAAAAAGATTGGCAACTTACTTTGATATGAAAGACAGTAATCTTCATAAATATCTTTCCGGAGAGAGAAAATTGAATGCAAAGTTAGTATTAAAGCTTAGTACATTTTCTCATACTAAACCCGAACAATGGTATAAGGTTCAACTAAAAAATGAAATGATGGAGTTAAATAAGGAAAAGGCTAATACTAAAGAGTATGAAAAGTACGATTATCGTCATTTAGTCGATTCAATTTAAAAATTTGGTATCATCATATACAAAAGCTCTGATTACAGGGCTTTTTTTTAAATTGTTTGAGACCTTATTTTTTAAGATGAAATCAAATCGCAAATTAAAAAAAAAATAAATATGTAATAAAAAAGCTACAATTAAATTGTTTTCATTAGCTTTAAAAACATTTAATGAAAAGCGTTTATGTTAGTAAAAGTTTACGGAAGTGCCGTTTTTGGAGTAGAAGCTACAACAATTACGGTCGAAGTTCATATGGATAAAGGAATCGGGTATCATTTGGTTGGTTTACCCGATAATGCCATAAAAGAAAGCAGTTATCGCATTGCGGCGGCTTTAAAGAACAATGCATATACTTTTCCGGGAAAAAAAATCACTATTAATATGGCACCGGCCGATTTACGAAAAGAGGGTTCCGCCTATGACCTGACACTCGCGATTGGGATTTTGGCAGCATCACATCAGATAAAAGCACTTGATGTGGATCAATATATAATTATGGGAGAACTTTCGCTTGACGGAAGTTTGCAATCTATAAACGGAGCTTTACCAATTGCCATAAAAGCCAAAGAAGAGGGATATAAAGGTTTTTTCCTGCCAAAACAAAATGTAAAAGAAGCTGCAATTGTAGCAGGTTTAGATGTTTATGGTGTTGAAAACCTGCAAGAAGTAATTGACTTCTTTGAAGGAAAAGGCACGCTTGAACCCACCACAATTGATACCAGAGCTGAATTTTATAAAACACTCGATTTTCCTGAATTTGATTTCTCAGACGTCCGTGGACAGGAAAGCATAAAACGATGTATGGAAATTGCAGCTTCAGGGGGACATAATATTATTTTGATCGGCCCGCCCGGTGCAGGAAAAACAATGTTGGCCAAAAGATTACCCAGTATTCTGCCACCCATGACTTTGCGTGAAGCTTTAGAAACGA
This sequence comes from Flavobacterium sp. FlaQc-52, assembly GCF_044007495.1. Lineage (NCBI taxonomy): Bacteria > Pseudomonadati > Bacteroidota > Flavobacteriia > Flavobacteriales > Flavobacteriaceae > Flavobacterium > Flavobacterium sp. FlaQc-52. The sequence goes on from NZ_JBIPCV010000005.1 coordinate 235,959, forward strand.
CTAAAATTCATAGTGTTGCAGGAAAATTAAAAGAAGCGGGGCTAATGAATCAAAGGCCTTTCAGAAGTCCGCATCATACAATTTCTAATGTAGCTTTAGTTGGAGGAGGGAGTTATCCGCAGCCCGGTGAAATTTCGATGGCGCACAATGGTGTTCTATTTCTGGATGAATTACCTGAATTCAAACGGGACGTTCTCGAGGTGATGCGTCAACCGCTGGAAGATCGTGAAGTAACAATTTCACGGGCTAAGTTTACGGTAACTTATCCGTCGTCGTTTATGCTGGTGGCGAGTATGAATCCAAGTCCAAGTGGTTTTTTCAACGATCCAAGCGTGCCAAATACTTCGTCACCGCATGAAATGCAACGGTATCTGAGTAAGATTTCAGGTCCTTTATTAGACCGGATTGACATTCATATAGAAGTAACTCCTGTTCCTTTCGAAAAATTATCAGACGACAGAAAAGCAGAAAGCAGTGTCGAAATTCGAAAACGTGTGACCGCAGCGCGTGAACTACAATCCATTCGTTTTGATCAGCTGCCTAATATTCATTACAATGCTCAAATGAACACCAAGCAAATCAGAGAATTTTGCGCACTCGACGAACAATCAAAACTATTATTAAAAACAGCGATGGAACGCCTTAACCTCTCTGCCCGTGCCTACGACAGGATCCTGAAAGTAGCACGCACAATCGCCGATTTAGAGGCCGCACCAACCGTAATTTCGTCCCACATAGCCGAAGCAATTCAGTACCGAAGTCTGGATAGAGAAGGTTGGCTGGGGTAGGGGTTTAGATTGCAGATTTTAGATTGTAGACTTTAGATTCTAGATTTTGGATTTTAGATTTTAGATTGTAGATTTTGGATTTTAGACTTTAGATTTTTTTATTTAAATCTAGGTCAAACCTTTGCGAACTCCTATGTTTGCCTAGTTAAACATAGGAGTTCGCAAGGTTGTTTTTTGAAATACTTTGTGAATATTTTAAGTTCGAAAAAAGGCTTTACATTACAAAAAGACAACTATTTAGTATCAAATAAAACAAAGTTTTAGCTTTGTGCCCCCAACAGTTAACCCCAACATTGGAATTTGGAATTTAAAAAATTTGGAATTTGCATTTCTTTGTTATTCGAATTTAAGAGAAGCATTCTTTGACATGAGATAAGAGGTTAGCTTTTTTATTTTTCCCTTTTCCATTTCAAAAACATCGCAAAAAACAGCATCTAGTATATTTCCGTTTTTTATCATGCCTTGTACGGCGCCTTCTGCAATTACGATATTGTTTTCTTCAATCAGTTTTATAATCTGAATCGTTGGACTGCCGATAAAGTTTTCATTTTCAATTTCTTTATCAAATGCTTCTTTGCCAACATGCTGATAAATCCCGGGCATTTCCCAGACAACATCGTCAGTAAGACAAGCAAGAACTCTATCGTGATCACTCACCTTGAAGGCGTTCATATATTCTTCTATGGTTTCTTTATTTACACTCATCTTCAAAATAGTTAAGGTTAATTTCGGCTAATTCAAACAAATTTAAAAATTAAATACGAGTTTTTTGGTGGTCAAGATCAATTGTCTTTTGAATGTTTATTTGTTCTAAAAAAGAGTCATCATGTGAGATCGCAATCAAAGTTCCCTGATATTCATTAACGGCAGCGGTAAGAATTTCGATATTCTGAATATCTAAATTATTGGTCGGTTCATCCAGAATAATAAGATCAGGCGATTGATTGTTTATCGTCAGACAACAAAGCAGTAAGCGCATTTTTTCTCCTCCACTTAGTACGCTGCAAGGTTTGTCTAATTCATTTTGAGAAAATAAAAAACGATTAAGTCTCATCCTGATATCGTGTTGCTGCAAACCCGAAGTATTGAATTTCTCGGCCATTTCATAAACTAAAAGGCGATTGTCAATTAAAGAATAATCTTGATCAATATAAACGGATTTGCATTCCGTCCTGTAAATAGTTCCTTGCTGCGGAATCAACATTCCGGTGATTATTTTAATTAAAGTTGTTTTACCGGAGCCATTTGCTCCTTTTAAAGCAATTCGTTCACCACTTAAAAGTTGAAAGTTCAGATCCTTATTCCAAAGATACCGATTCTTAAAAATATAATTAATGTCGATTGCGGTAAATAATGTTTTGCCATTATGCAAGTTAGTGGTGTCAAATCCGAATTTCATTTTATCGATTTCGGCTACCCCTGAACGCAATTCTTGTAACTCCCGGGAAATACCACTGACTTTTTCGGCATGACTGTTTTTGACTTTTGAAGTACTGTTTTCAGCATTGTTCCGCAAGGTATTCATCATGATACGGGAAACTCCGGCTTTTTCCTGTTTCTTTTTTCCACGTGCATCGAGTTTTTGCTGACGTTCCAAAGTTTCACGTTCCTTTTCTTTTGCCTTTCGTAACGCTTTTTCTTTACTGTGAATATCTTGATTTAAGGCATTGTTTTCGATCTGTTTTTGTTCGGCATAAAAATCATAATTACCTCCGTAAACCGTAATGCCGCGTTTGGTTAATTCATAAACCATGTCCAGCAGATTCAATAACTTTCTATCATGACTTACCACAATTAAGGTGCATGAGGTATTCTGAATGAAATTATATAACAATGTTCGTCCTGCCAAATCTAAATGATTACTTGGCTCATCCAGCAGCACAAGTTCGGGCTTGTGAATTGAAATTCCGGCAAGGAAAATTTTAATTTTTTGACCGCCACTTAAATGCTCCAGTTTTTGATTTAGATCTAAGTTTTGTAATTGCCAGTAATGAAGCGCTTCGGTACAACGCTCTTCAATGGTCCAGTCATCACCAAGAATGTTTAGATGGGTTTCGGTTACATTTCCTTGAAGAATTTCATTGAGAGCATTTAGTTTATCGTCAATTTGTAAGGCCTGAGCAACGGAAAGATGATTAAATTGCCCAAAAATCTGCGGAACATAATAGGGCTTTAAATCAGATTTCAATAAGCCTTCTGACGCTTGTAATTCGCCTGAAATAATTTTTAATAAGGTAGATTTTCCACTGCCGTTATTGCCAATTAAAGCAATTTTGTCCTGACGGTTGGCTGTAAAACTAATTTTATCGAACAGTAAGTCCTTGTTCGTATGTAGGTATGAAATGTTTTGTAAAGTAAGCATAATTTCTTCTTTAGGGGTGAATAATCATAGCGAACCGCATTGGGTTTTCTATCTATTTTTTCCGGAAGAAATTATTTTTCACATAAGAATTACCTTTTTAGTTTAATTGCTGCAAAGATACAAATGTTTTTCTGAAATCTGAAAAGCACCATGCTGGTGCGTTGACAAGTACTTATTTTTTTGCAATAGCAACACGATAAAATTCATAGCCCTTTTCATTTCGATTGGGCAGATATTTTTCGCGATATTCTTTTGCGCCTAAATCTTCGATGAGGTTCAGATTAAATTGTTTTAAGTAATCGGGCAGTTCAGACGGAAGAAAACCAAATGTCCAATGCTCTTCCAGTTTTTCTAAATCTTTTAAAAGTTTTTCGCCTCCTAAAAAAGAAGAGGGGTTGGTAAGGATTTCCTGGTGTACATAAGTAAAGATAATAGAGCTGCCTTTTGGAAATTTAGAAATAAAAGCAAATGTATTGCTTACTGCTTCTGCCGTTAAATAATTGGTAACGCCTTCCCAAATCAGGGTTGTCGGTTTTGTGAAATCAAAATGATATTGTACTGCCAATTCATCAAGACTTTGTTTGTTGAAATCAATTTGGCAGTAGGTGATGTTCTCCAGCGGTTTTCCAATTCGTTTTTTGAAGGTGCCAATTTTAAAATTTGAGGTGTTGGGGTGATCGATTTCTATAACAGAGACGGATTTTAGAAAATCAAGACGTAAAGCTCTGGTGTCAAAACCAGCACCTAAAATGAAGACTTGCGTAACACCTCCCAAAATAGTAGATTGAAGTAAATCATCAATATATTTTGTCCGCGCCAATCCCGACGAAAAGGCACCCGGAATTTTATTCTGAATCGTAGTACTGATATACTTACTAACCTGTTTGTTTTTAGATAAATGTACAGTTAGTCTAAGTTTAGGATCCAAAAAATGAATGGCATAAGGATCAGAAAATAGCCTGTCATTTAAATTACGCTGACTTTCTAATGCTCTGAACAGTGCCATATATTGTGCAGTTCGGCTTGTTTTGTTGGCTTTCATGATTTAGTTTTAAGGGATCAGTAATCAAAAAAAACGGAAACATTTTTATCTGTTTGCAATCGCAGTATCAAGCTCCAGATACTTTTCTTTAAGTAAACTCAATGCAAAACAGGCGGCGGCACCGGTAAAAACCGAATAATCAAGAGGTGCTTTTATTCCGACAGAAAATACCATTGATAATCCGAAAAGCAATAGTAAATACCCGCTCAGTTTGGCAAACAATTCGGTCTTAAAACCAATTAAAAGAAAAACCGGAAAAATGATTTCAAGTGCAGTTGCAATAACTCCGACAGGTGATAACAAGCTATCTGGAATCAGTGGATTCAATATTTTTGTGTATGCAAGAAAGTTTTCCCAATTTCCCCAAACCGAATTTTCTTTGCTCCATAATCCAAATCGATCCGCAACAGCAGAAAGAAATCCTGCCGAGATCGCAAGACGTAAAAAGAGTTTGACTAGTTTTGAATTCATATTACGTTTTTTTTAAAATTAGTAACGTAAACGAATTTAAGAAAAACAAAGCTTCTATGTACAAAACTGTTGGAACTTATTTAATGATATTCCACAAATTTATTTTACAGTAGAGATGCACAGCAGTGCATCTCCACGGATTGCATGTGCAATTATTTTTTTGCTTCAAAGATTTTATCCAAATTCTCAAGAATACTTGTAAATCCTTCTTTGAAACCCATTGCAATATACTTTTCTATATCTGACAATTGTTTGTGTTTAATAACCACATCAACAATTGTAATATCACCTTGTTGAGAAAAGGAGACACTCCAGTTAGAACGAGGAAAATCAGGATTGATATTCCCTTCACTATCGCAAAATGCTCCGAGAGTTTTAAAATTGCTTTTTGGCGAAATCGAGATATAATCAACCAAAGCCCAACCTTCTTTGCCCTCCTGGTCTACCATTGCATATAGTCTATGGCCTCCAACTTTAAAATCCATGCTTTTTGTTTTGGATTTGTATGGAGCAGGCGCCCACCATTGATCCAAGATTTCAGCTTCTGTCCAGGCAGACCAAACGTTTGCAATTGAAGCATTAAATTCGCGTTTTACGTTTACCGTACAATTTTCTTTGTCAACGGTAAAATCCATTAAAAGATTAGTTTTCATTTTCTTTAGCTTTTAAATTCATTAATACTTGATCCAGTTGATTGAAACGATTTTCCCAGATCTCTTTAAATTGTTCTAACCATTTATCTATTTCCTTCATTTTGTCAATTTTAAGCTGATAATAGATTTCTCTTCCCATTTTCTTTTCCTCTAATAATTCGCATTCATTAAGGATTTTAATGTGTTTAGAAACGGCTTGTCTTGTAGTATTAAATTGTTCTGCAATTGCATTTGGGGTTAATGCACTGGAAGAAATTAATACTAATATAGCTCTTCGGGTTGGGTCGGCAATGGCCTGAAAAACATCTCGTTTCATTTTTATTTGTTTAAATACGCAATCAATCAGTTGCAAATATATGCAACTTTTTGGTTTCGCGTTATTTTTTTAACTTTTTTTTTTAATCGCTAAAGAGTTTTGATATGAATTTGATGATGGCAATTGTGAATTAATACCTTATCTTTAGGTCATTTTTAGGCAAAAAAACAAGATGATTAAAAATGAGTTTTTATATAGACAAGGGTTCCTTCTAATTATCTTAGGTGGATTTTTATTGTTATTTCTTCCGTTTACGATGGATTTCCTTTTTGCTTCCGATCAGATCGGAAATGTAAATAATGCCGACAATAATTCAGTTTCTTTTTCCGTTAATTATTTTCAGGATTGTTACAATTTTATTAGCAATTTCAAGCCTCCATACCGATTTCCGTATATAGAAGTTCTGGGTATTCTTATCGTTTTGGCACTGCCGGTTTCTATTTTATTACAGTTTGTTTACTTTTATAAGTACCGCTATAAAAAGGTGTTTTTTTTATGTGTTATAGCTTTAGCATCTCTTTTTGAGTTTACCTATTCCTACTTCGAATACTTGCAATACGGCTGTTATCTGTTGACGTTGCAGCAGTTATTTTTGATTCTAAATTTAGGATTAAATAAGAAGTTGAGATCAAAAAAAACCTTTAACCGGATTTATTGAAGAGTAGTAGGATAAGATAATAGAGAATAGAAAATAGAAGAAAGAGAATAGAAAATAGAGCTATTTGGAATGGAATTTTGGTGCGAAAAACGCAATAAAAAATCCCATTTGCTTTGAACAAATGGGATCGGAATGTTGTTTTTAACGGATTATCTGAATCTGTTTCGGACAATGATATTTTTGAATTTGGCTTTTAGATCTTCTCCGGTATCAAACACCATTTGTTCATTGTTAGGAAACGGCACGGCACGTTTGTTAAAATAGCCTAAATAATTTTCGTCACAGGCATTTCTGTCTCCGCGATAGGTCGAATAAATGTTCTCAAAAACAAACTCACTAGTAATAGGAAAGGATTGCATAAGTTGATTGGTTTTTAAATCAACATAATCTACTTTCGCCGTTACCTCACAAGACTTAAATTGTCTGTATTCGTAGATGTTAACTTTGAGTGTTTTAAAATTATCTACTTTTATGGCACGCCCTAAACTGTCTTTTACGGGTCTTCCTCTACTGTCTAAAAGCGTTTTAAGGCCGTCTTTAATTTGTCTTTCTTTAATAAATTCCTTCTCTTTAATCTGTTCAGGTGAAATAAAAATGTCTCTGAAATTTAGGATCAAACCATAGTCATACGTGATGTTTTTTTGTTTGACGCTGTGGTAAACCGTCCATTTGTCGTTTAATCCATAAGTGCTGAAATCTAATAAATCATTCTGCAATTGTATCGGAATGATCATATTGGTTTCGTTTGTAGCGTAAACGTTTACAAAATCAGTTCCTTTAAACTGTGCATCGTCCATTAATTTTTTCGCATTCTTGTAATTTGGATTGATACTTTCGATAAAAGCCAAATCATCATAAGCTTTTCTGGAATCCAGTTTGTTTTTTGATTTTAGAAGAATTTGCGCATTATCATACAAGTATTTTGACAAAGCAATTTTACTGCTTGCAATTTGAGTGGAATAATTGTCAAATGGAAAACTGGCATTTTTACCTTGCTTTAATAAAGGAAGCGGTAATAAAGGTCTGATTTTCTCCTGACGATTATTTAACTGTACATAAGTATTGTAGATGCGCTCTAAGTTGGCGGGATTTTTCTCTTTATCCATCATTTCAAGATTGCGTAAATCTCTGTCTTTGGCTTTCGCATAAGCTTCTTCGAGTAAATACACATAATCCTGCTTTCCTTTAGAATCCTTTTTCGTTCTTAATGCGTCGACAGCACGATTTATAGCACCATCGTAATCCCCGTCACTGATCAGCGATTGTGTAGTTTTTACGCCACAAGAGAACGCCAGAAATAAAATAGAAACAAGTAATGTAATTTTTTGCATGGGTGTAACTTTTGAAGGTGTAAAGATATCTCTTTTAACTTTCAACAACTATACCTTTTTTTGGAAATTAATTTTTGATTTTTCTCAAATTTCAGAAGCAGAAATTTTTGTTTTCAAAATGACCCGCAGTCCCGCTTTCGCCTTTATCTCTGCGTTTCACTTCGAGGATACCGGCTCTATCGGGGCTAGATTAGAAATTTATTTTTCATCAGAAAATTTGATGAGATGCCTTTTTTCAGAGATTAAAATTCGTTCCGTAATGGTACTTATTCGATATTCATTAAGCTGAATTTTTGATCGAGGGATTAAATTCATAGTAGAGACGCACAGCAGTGCGTCTCTACTATTGTTTTCTACGCCTTATCTGGTAAACAATTTCCCAAAATAAAATTGAAAAAAGGGCATTGGCCATTAATGCGGTTTTGATCCCATAAGCATCATATTTTCTAAACAGGTGCAAATCTCCAATCCTTAACGCCAAGTATAGCGCTAAAACTGCAATTAAAATGGAAGAGACTATATTTAATAAAGGACTCCATTTTAATACAAAAAATGAAAAAATGAGATTTATAAGAAGGAAACCGCAGCCTAAAGTTATAAATCTGTGATCCTTTAGTTTTTCGCCTAGTTCGAGTAATAACGAAGTCGAAAAGCTATAAGTGAAGAATAATAGAGAATAAATTAGGATTCGTATTTGTGGTTTCATTTTTATGTTTTTTAAGTTGTCGAAATTACAAATTAAAGATGAAGCTAAGATTAGGATATTGTTTTTTTCAGTCTGCCATTTTTTACAATTTTATCATTTTCGATGAAAGAGAGCGGCACCGGTAAAATATATAATACTATCGAACTGTTGTATGTGATTTCCCTTTAATCGAAATTGTATAGGATTGTTTGATGGTTATGTGATTTGATCGACTGTGGCTTTTATGCCGGCACGAGTGACGGTTATATTGTTTATTGTAAAAGAGTCTCTACTTTGGTTTCTGATTTTTCCTTAATTGGACTGTCAGAATGAAAACTCCATATGATTAGAAATTTTCCTTTTGCAAGATACTCTTCCGGATGTTCCACTGTTGGTTCACCGTCTTTTCTCCATAACATTCCTTGCAGGAACCTGTCGCCTTTGAATACTTGTTCAAATTCGAAATACATAATAGACCCACTGTCTGTTTTACTTTTAAAACTTTGAATTTGTTTGCTCTTTAATTTTCCAACAATGTTGCTGTAGGTTTCAATATCATTATAAAAAGTACAAGCCTGAGGAGAAATACAAACATTGCCTTGGTTTACGATATAACTTTTGGGAATTTCTTTGTTTTTTAGTTTTAAGTCTTCGATCGTCTGACTGAATAAATTGGTAGTAAGTAAAAGGAATAGTGTCGACAGGGGAATCGTAAGTTTCATGGTTTTTAGGTTTGATTTGGTAAGCTAAAATAGGTTTTTTATTTGATTTATGGAATGAAATTTTCGCAACGAATTGCACGAATTTCCGCGAATTGACAGATTAGCGTGATAGTACACGGTTTAGACAAACGATAGTGTATTTCGATTTCAATTATCCGCAATCTTGTCCTTTCGACGAAGGAGAAATCACACAAGTTGAGCACGCACTGTTATGGAATATAGAATGCGATTTCTCCTTCGTCGTAAGGGCGCAAAAATGGGGCTTCGACTTCGCTCAGCCTGACAAAAGAGGGTAGAAGAAAAGATCAGTGAAAATCTGCTTAATCTGCGTGCTTATATGTAAAGTAATCGCAACGAATTGCACGAATTTCCACGAATCGACAGATTAGCGTGGTAGTACGCAGTTTAGAGAAACGACAGTACATTTCCATTTCAATCGTCCGCAATCTTGTCCTTTCGACGAAGGAGAAATCTTCACAAGTAGCTCTACAAAGAAAGTATCAGATTATAGATTCAGCAAACGAAGATTTCTCCTTCGTCGAAAGGACACAAAAATGGGGCTTCGACTTCGCTCAGCCTGACAAAAGAGGGTAGAAGAAAAGATCAGTGAAAATCTGTTTAATCTGCTTAATCTGCGTGTTTATATGTAAAGTAATCGCAAAGAATTGAACGAATTTCCACGAATCGACGGGAGGGCTTCGACTTCGCTCAGCCTGACAGACGGTTATAAATCTAAAATCTGAACTCTAAAATCTACAATAAAAAAATCCCGTCTCAATTAAGAAACGGGATTTTTAGCATGATATTTTTTTATTTTAAGCCGTTACCGCGGCTTCTTGTGGTAACGAAATTTGATTTTTAAGCAAATCTTCGAAGGTTTCGCGCTCACGGATTAAGATTCCCTGACCGTTCATCCACAATACTTCAGCAGGTTTGTATCTGGAGTTGTAGTTGGAAGCCATTGAGAAACAATAAGCTCCTGCGTTTCTGAAAGCAAGAATATCACCTTCGGTAATTTCGTGGATTCTGCGGTTGTTTGCAAAAGTATCGGTCTCGCAAATGTATCCTACCACAGAGTAGAAACGTTCTTTCCCTTTTGTGTTGGAGATGTTCTCAATATGATGGGAAGAACCATAAAACATTGGACGAATTAAATGATTGAAACCACTATCGATTCCGGCGAAAACGGTTGACGTTGTTTGTTTTACTACGTTAACTTTAGCCAGGAAGAATCCGGCTTCACTCACTAAGAATTTACCAGGTTCGAAAATCAAGGTTAAATCTTTGCCATATTCAGCACAGAAAGTGTTGAATCTTTTGGATAATTTTTTACCTAATTCTTCGATGTCTGTTTCGATATCATCTTTTTTGTAAGGTACTTTGAAACCACTTCCGAAGTCTAAGAACTCTAATTCTTTGAAGTGTTTTGCAGTATCGAACAAAATTTCGGCCGCATACAAGAATACCTCGATATCTAAAATATCAGAACCGGTGTGCATGTGAATACCTACAATATGCATTTTTGTGTTTTCAACAATTCGCAATATATGGGGTATCTGATGTACAGAAATTCCGAATTTACTATCAATGTGTCCTACAGAAATATTAGCATTTCCTCCCGCCATTACGTGTGGATTGATACGAATACATACTGGTATATGAGGATGTTTTGTTCCGAATTGCTCCAGAATAGATAAATTGTCGATATTGATTTGTACACCCATTGCGGCAACTTCTTCGATTTCTTCCAAAGAAACTCCGTTTGGTGTAAAAAAGATTTTTTCAGGGTCATAACCGGCATGAAGCCCTAATAAAACCTCTTGAATGGATACGGTATCCAAGCCAGATCCCATGTTTTTTAATAACTGGAGAATGGCAACGTTAGACAATGCTTTCATAGCATAATTAACTCTTAAGTTTTCTACCTTAGAGAAAGCTTTAGTTAATCGATTGTACTGAGACTGAATCTTCTCGGCATCATAAACGTATAATGGACTTCCAAATTGGTCTGCTAACTGCAGTAGATCTTTTGCTTGCATTTGTAAACTATTTTTGGCAAACTTATTACTCTTTTGGGGATTGACAAATTTTAAAATGAAAAATAACAAATCATAACAATTTGTTATAAAACCAACAATTGAATAAAATGTAACTTTTCGACATAAATACTTCTTATTTAGAATAAATAAAGATTATATTTGCCCAAAAATTGCATTTTAATCATTATTTATGAAAAAAATTACTACATTTTGCCTATTAAACCTTATAGTTTCAATAGGATTTGCTCAAGAAAAGACGAAAGACAGTTTAGCGACAAATAATTTAGATGATATTATTGTAACGGCAAGCCGGAAAAAAGAGAGCATAAAAGAAGTTGTTTCTTCGATTACTATAGTAGGAGAAAAGAAAATTCAAAGCCAGACTATAATTAATTCAAATATTAGCAATATTCTACAATATACGGTTCCAAGTTTAGCTACTGCCGGAAATCAAACTTCAAATTACGGACAGACTTTAAGAGGAAGACCTTTTTTGGTTATGATTGACGGAGTGCCTCAATCTACGCCATTGCGAAACGGAGGAAGAGATTTACAGGTCATTGATCCTTTTTCTGTTGAAAGAGTCGAAGTAATTAAAGGAGCAACATCCATTTACGGTAATGGAGCCGATGGAGGGATTATCAATTATATTACAAAGAAAAACCATAAGGAAAGGCCATTTTCAGGTTCTGCACAATTAGGTCTTATATCACAACCCAAAACGTTTGCAGAATCATTTGGATACAGAGCATCGCTTTCTTTTACAGGAAAGATAGAGCGATTTGATTATGTTGTCGGGTTTACTAAAGAAAGAACAGGAGTAATAAAAGATGCTAATTCGGTTAATACTTCTCCTTTTTACAGTTTGTCTAATTTAAATACGTACAACGGATTATTAAAAATTGGCTATCAATTAACCGATAAACAAAGATTCGAGTTCTCGTATATTGGGTATGCTTCCAGGTCTTTTTTAGATCAGGATGTTAAGATTGGTAAGTGGGGCGAGATTCCTACTATTGGAGTTGAGTCCGAAAGAAGATTAGGAACTCCGGAGGGAACTCCAAGAAATCATAATTTTAGACTTTCTTATACCAATTCAGAGATTTGGAACAATACAGCATTAAATGTAAACATCTATTCACAGGATTTCAGAACGGTCTACGGGTATGACAGAGATCAATTTTTAAATGGTGGACAGTCCAATGTGGCTTCAAAGAAATTAGGACTTAGGATGAATTTTGATTCCCGTCTTTTTTCAAATGATACTTATAAAGCAGATTTGATTTATGGAGTAGATATTCTTCAGGATGAGACTGTTCAAAAATTAGAAGATGGGCGTTTCTGGACTCCACAAATGAAAATGCAAAATACGGCACCATTCGTCTTAATTAAATTTGATGCCTGGGAAAAGTTTACTTTGAAAGCGGGAGCGCGATACGAAAACATCAAAGTTAAAGCAGATGATTTTTATACACTACCAGTACTTAATGCTAAAAACAATACCTACAACAATAGTATTTTTGTACAAGGGGGTGATTTAGAATATAATGCTTTTGTGAGCAATATTGGTTTACGATATAATATTATGCCGGAGGTAAATGTCTTTACCAGTTACTCTCAGTCTTTTTCGATCAATGAAGTAGGACGTATTTTGAGAACTTCTACAGAAAGTGTTATTTCAAAATTACCAACTGATCCGATCATCGTAAATAATTACGAAATGGGTGTGGCGGGAACTATTAAAAAATGGATTAACTATGAATTAACGAGTTTTTGGAGTACTTCAAAACTGGGAGCGACCTCTGTTCAGTTGCCAAATGGTTCTTTTGCGATGCAGCGTGCTCCGGAGAATATTTGGGGATATGAGGCAGTCTTAAATTTGAAACCATTGGAGGTTTTAAGTTTCGGAGGAGCCTTCGCTTGGTTAGAAGGTAAAGTGGATAATGATAATAACGGAACATACGAAAAGTACATTAACGGTTCTCGTATAATGGCTCCAAAACTTACAACTTATATTCAAGTACGTCCAACAAAAAAATTAGATGTGGAATTAAGCAGTCTGCATAATTTTGAAAGAAACCGATTTGATCCTAATCCAACAACAAATTTGTATAGTGTTAACGAAGGGCCTGTAAAAAAATATACTGTTTTTAATTTAAGCAGTTCTTATCTTATTGGCAAAGCATTAAAATTAGGATTAGGGGTTGAGAATTTATTTAATAAAGATTATTCTCCAAATATGGCATGGTGGCAAGCGAGAGACAAAGATTTTGTTAACGCTCCCGGAAGACGTGCTACCGTACAAGTTCAATACAACTTTTAATTTCTTTCAGGTTTAATCTTCAAAATACTGTTTTGAATCAGGACTGTTTGAAAACCTGAGATTTTACCACTACAATAAACAACTTTTTAGACTTACTACCTCGGAACTCAGTTCCGGGGTAGTTTCTTACTGTCTTTTTTGAAAAAATAACAGGATTTTTTAAGAAAATAAAGATAAATACAGATTGAAATTCATAGCATAAAAACTAAGGTCTGTAAAATTTATAATACCCTATAATTACGAATACAAATTAAACACAACTAAAACTAAAGAATGAAAAAATTGCTAAAAACAATAATTGGAGCCTGCTTCATGACCTCATTTATGATCGCCTCGGCGGCAGAAAATGAAAATGAAGGAGGAAATGAAAAAGATAAAGGCACACTAAGCGGTCACATAACAACAAGCGACGGAGCACCAGCGGGCTCAGTTTCGGTCTATATTAATGAGTTAAAGAAACATCGTATTACGGATGGAGATGGTTTTTATCAGTTTGAAAATTTAGAAGAAGGGGAGTATACTTTACATGTTTCGATGTTAAACTATAAAATCGTTACACACAAATTTCAAATTAAGAAAAACGAAACCACAACGTTAGATCTGCAATTGAGTGTAGAAGCGAAAAAATTGAAAGAAGTCGTTGTTACAGGATCAAAAAAAACATCAGGGAGTATAGAAATAGGGAAAAACGAAATCAATAGAAACAGAGGTACTGCCAATGGAGATGTTTTGAACGGTATTCCGGGTATTTCCGTAAACAACATACGAAACGAAGCCGGTGCTTTGGATATTGGTATCCGTGGTTTGCAAGGAGATGGAAGGGTGCCTATTATGGTAGATGGAAGTTTACAATCTGCACAGACCTTCAGAGGATATATGGGGTCTAGCGACAGAACGTATATCGATATGGATTTGGTTAAAAAAATCAAAGTAGACAAAGGCTCAAGTACTAATCCTAACGCCATTGGTGCTATCGGCGGATTTGTTGAAATGGAAACAATCGACGCTGAAGATGTAGTATCGGGCAATAAGAAGTTTGGAGTATATATAAAAGGGAATATTTTTAATAACAGCCAGCTTCCTACTATTCCAAAGGATGAGGACGATCAGGTATATTATATTTTGCAGGACAATTCTAAACGTGACCGAATTAATAACGGAAGTGCTACAGCTGCAATAGCTTTTAAGGACAAAAAATTTGACGCACTTGTTGCTTATAATGTGCATACACAAGGAAATTATTTTGCAGGAGAAAACGGTGCTGACCGATATGGCTACGATCCAATTTACTACGATACTTTTGACCCTGAAAATAGTGATAAATATAAAAAACCGGTAATACAACCCGGAGAAGAGGTCGTAAATACCAGTTATCAAAGTCAGTCGGCTCTTGCAAAATTAGGATGGAATATTGCACCACACCATCGTGTGGAGTTTAATTACCGTTACCACAAGCAAAAAGCAGGTGAAGTATTAGCGGCTTATTGGTATAAAAACAACAATGACAAAAATTTTAAGGATCTTCCGGATGATGTAGAAAGTGTGCCGCAATGGGCATTGGGTACTGCTGAATTGAATAATTATACCGTAAATTACACCTTTAACCCTAATGATTTGGTTCACTTAAATGTTTCGGTATTTGCTAATGAAGCTAATTTTTTTCAACGTAACGGTTTAATTCAAACGCCGGGTGCGGGCAATGGGGATCAGTATTTACATCGTTTTACAAATGATAGAAAAGGAGCATTGATTTCAAATCAAACCAAGTTTTCCGGAATTCCACTTACGCTGCAATACGGTATCAATACACAGATAGAAAAAATTGTTCCAAAAGATGTACCTGAGGGTAGAACGGGATCTTCGCGTAATGGTAAGAGAGAGGAATACAGCGCATTTGTAGCTGGAGACTTAGTAGTAAATAAGTTTTTGTTTCAGGCCAATATGAGAGTGCATGAAACAAAAGTATCCGATTACAATGCTGATAGAGATTTGAAATACGATGCCAAATTGAACATTGGAGGAAAAGTGATTTATACACCAATCCAACAACTTAACCTATTCGCAAAAGCGTCTAATACGTACCGTAACCCAAGTTTATATGAATCGACAGAATCAATTCAGACTTTTAGTTATAATGAAAAATACCCTTTAAGAGCAGAAGGAACAACCACTATTGAACTTGGGTTTGAGAGCAATTTTGACAACCTGCTTTTGGAGGATGATCACTTTAATTTTGGTGCCACTGTTTTTCAGAATAATACAAGAGGATATATCTCAGCGGCAACCATGATGCCGGATTATGATTTTATATTTTTAAATTATGATCGTTTTAAATTAAAAGGACTGGAATTGGCAATGGGGTATATTTCCCGTCAATTCTTTTTAAATGCTTCTGCTGTTTTGTATAGAGATGCAGTAGTAACTTCTAATATTTTGGGTGCTCAGGATGGAACAAATCCAACCAATTCACTTGGTTTTGCCTGGAGTCTTTTACCGGCAAGAATCCCGCCAAAACAATCTTTTATGGCTGAAATTGGAGGAAGTACAGAGGATAAAAAACTAACCGTTGGAAGTAGATTAAGATGGCACAGTTTGAAAGAAAATCCAAAAGACTGGTTAGAAGGTACAGGTGCTTCTTCTGTTGCTACGACCATTCCGGCAGATTATATTTTGGATGTGTACGGAATGTATCGTTTTAATGATAATTTTATTATGAATTTGAATATTGGCAACGTAACAGATCGTTATACTTATGATGTAGGTACTGTGATCACAATGCCGGTACCTGGAAGAACAATCCGTTTAGGTATGGAAGTTAAGTTCTAAGTAGCGTCACAGCTTAGAAACAGCCTATTTTTTAGGATCAATTTCCGATATTAAATAACAAACCCCCTTTTTTAATTTTGAAAAAGGGGGTTTTGTTTTATAAAATAGATTCGTTTATGATTTATAAACTTGGTAAATCGCCATTTCCTTTGGTTGGTAAATTAGTAGAACCCATTAGGAATAAATCTACCTCTCTTGCTGCTTCACGACCTTCAGAAATAGCCCAAACAATTAAAGATTGTCCGCGACGCATGTCTCCGGCTGTGAAAATATGAGGAACATTGGTTTGATAATTTTTAGCTTTATAATTGCTTCTCATGTCAATTTCAAGGCCTAGTTGTTCACTTAATGTTTTCTCCGGACCTGTAAAGCCTAAGGCTAATAAAGCCAAATCGCAAGGCCAGATTTTTTCTGAACCTTCTTTTTCGATTAATTCAGGTCTTTGTCCCGGCGTCATTTTCCATTGCACTTCGACTGTTTTTAATCCAACCAATTCTCCTTTTTCGTTTGCTAAGAACTCTTTGGTGTTGATTAACCAGTTTCTGTTACAGCCTTCTTCGTGAGAAGAGGAAGTTTTTAATTGCAACGGCCAGAAAGGCCAAGGGGTTGTTTCGCTTCTTCCAACGGGTGGTTTTGGCAAAATTTCAAAATTAGTAACCGATTTGGCACCGTGTCGGTTAGAAGTTCCAATACAATCTGAACCGGTATCTCCACCACCAATGACGATAACATCTTTGCCGGTTGCCATTACCTGATCCGGAATTGATTCTCCGAACAATACTTTGGTTTGCTGCGTCAGGAAATCCATAGCCTGAACAACGCCTTTGCTTTCGATTCCTTTAGTAGGCAAACTTCTTCTTTCGGTTGCTCCGCCGCACAATACGATAGAATCAAAAGCATTTAGTTCGTCTACGCTAAAGTTTACGCCAACATTAACATTGGTTTTAAAAGTGATTCCTTCTGCTTCAAGGATCGCTACACGTCTGTCGATGATTCCTTTTTCTAATTTAAAATTCGGAATCCCGTAACGCAATAAACCTCCAATGGCATTATCTCTTTCAAAAACAGTTACCGTATGTCCGGCTCTGTTTAATTGTTGTGCTGCTGCCAAACCTGCAGGACCGGAACCAATAACGGCTACCGTTTTTCCGGTTCTTTTTTTAGGAGTCTGTGGTTTGATCCAGCCTTCTGCGAAACCTCTTTCGATAATGTTTTTTTCAATATTTTCGATCGCAACAGGCTCTTTTATGATTCCCAATACACATGATTTCTCACACGGAGCAGGGCATAAACGACCTGTAAATTCCGGAAAGTTATTCGTTGATTGTAAAATCTCTAAAGCGCTTTGCCATTCTTCCTGATGCACCATGTCATTAAAATCAGGAATTAAATTTCCTAACGGACAGGCACTGTGACAAAAAGGAATACCACAATCCATACATCTAGAACCTTGTTCTTTTATTTGCTCTTTTGCTAACGGAATCGTAAATTCATTATAGTTGCTAACACGTTCTATAACTTCAATATTACTTTCGTCGGCTCTTCTATATTCTTTAAATCCGCCTATTTTACCCATGACTTTTTCTTTAAATTCCAATTTTTGAATTCCAAATTCCAATTTTTTAAATTCCAAATTCCAAAATTTTTAACCGCAAGACTAGCAAAGCGGTGTGGTTAAATTTGAAATAATCTAAAATCTAAAATCTAAAATCTGAATTCTAAAATCATCTAATCTGCTATTAATTCTTCTATTTTCTTTTCTTCTGCAATTCTTTGTAATGCTTTTTTGTAATCAGTTGGCATTACTTTTACGAAGTGGTTTTGTTGATTCTCCCAATCTGCTAAAATTCTTTTGGCTAATGGACTGTTGGTGTACAAAGAATGGTTTTTAATCAGTCGTCTTAGTTTTGTGATATCGGCAGTTTCGATTGGGTCAAAAGCGACCATTTCCATGTTGCAGGATTTCGAATCAAATTGCTGCTTCGGATCGTAAACATAAGCCACACCGCCGCTCATACCTGCTGCGAAGTTTCGGCCTGTTTTTCCTAAAACTACGACTGTACCACCCGTCATATACTCACATCCGTGATCTCCAATTCCTTCTACAACCGCAGTTGCTCCGGAATTTCTCACACAAAAACGCTCTCCGGCCATACCATTGATGTAAGCCTCTCCGGTAATAGCGCCGTAAAGGGCAACGTTACCAATAATGATATTCTCTTCAGGTTTGAAAGTCGCAGTAGGAGGTACTTTGATAATTAATTTTCCTCCCGAAAGTCCTTTTCCTAAATAATCATTACAGTTTCCGTGAATTTTAAATGACAATCCGTTTGTTGCAAATGCACCAAAACTTTGTCCGGCAGAACCTTCAAAATCAACTAAAATAGTGTCATCGGGTAAACCTTGTGCGCCATATATTTTTGAGATTTCATTACTCAAAATGGCACCTACAGAACGGTCTGTATTTTTAATTTTAAAGGTAACTCTTGTTTTTTCTTTTCTGTAAATAGACGGAATTGCCTCTTTGATGATTTCGAAATCCAATACGTTTTCAAGGTTGTGATCTTGTTCTGTCGTATTGTGATTTGGAACCGTTTTGGCTTTTTCCGGTTTGTATAAAATGGATGATAAATCTAAACCATTTGCTTTATAGTGTTTGATCGCTTTATTGACATTTAATTTTTGCGATTGACCGACCATTTCTTTTAAGGTTCTGAAACCTAATTGTGCCATGATTTCTCTTAGCTCTTCAGCAATAAAATACATGAAGTTGATTACGTGCTCCGGAGTTCCTTTGAAATTTTTTCTCAATTCAGGATCCTGAGTGGCAATACCAACCGGACAAGTATTTAAGTGACAAGCTCTCATCATGATACAACCGGAGGCTACTAATGGAGCGGTAGCAAAACCAAACTCTTCGGCACCTAATAATGCTGCGATAGCAACGTCACGACCTGTTTTTAACTGTCCGTCACATTCTAAAACCACACGGCTTCTTAAGTCATTTAAGATTAAAGTTTGTTGTGCTTCGGCCAAGCCAAGTTCCCACGGAATACCGGTATGTTGTAAAGAAGTCAATGGTGCTGCACCTGTTCCTCCGTCGTAACCTGAGATTAAGATAACGTCCGCTTTGGCTTTGGCTACACCGGCAGCGATGGTTCCAACGCCTACTTCAGAAACTAGTTTTACGTTGATACGAGCTTCACGATTGGCATTTTTTAAGTCATAAATCAGTTGCGATAAATCTTCAATAGAATAAATATCGTGGTGCGGCGGTGGCGAAATCAGACCTACATAAGGGGTAGAGTTTCTGGTTTCAGCAATCCATGGCACTACTTTTTCTCCCGGTAACTGTCCACCTTCACCAGGTTTAGCACCCTGAGCCATTTTAATTTGGATTTCTTTAGCGTTTGTCAAATAATTGATCGAAACACCAAATCTTCCTGAAGCGACTTGTTTGATCGCACTGTTTCTGGAATCACCGTTAATTTCTTTCTGGAAACGTTTTGGATCTTCTCCACCTTCTCCAGAATTACTTTTTCCGCCAATTCGGTTCATTGCAATAGCTAAGTTCTCATGTGCTTCTCTACTGATCGATCCGTAAGACATTGCTCCGGTTTTGAATTTTTTTACAATTTCGGTCCAAGGTTCTACTTCATCAATAGAAATCGGATCTAAATTATTGAATTCGAATAAACCTCTGATGGTCATTAAGTTTTCACTTTGCTCGTTGACCATATCGGAGTATTCTTTATAGCTTTCCGGACTGTTCAAACGAACGGCTTGTTGTAATTTAGAAATCGTAGTCGGATTGAACATGTGTTTCTCTCCAGATCTTCTCCATCTGTAAATACCTCCAATTTCTAAAGGCAATAAGTTGGCGATTTTTGAATTTGGAAATGCTTTCTGGAATCTTTTCTTTACTTCTTTTTCAATTTCCATCAGACCAATTCCTTCAATTCTGGAAGGAGTGTAAGGGAAATATTTCGTAGAGAATGTTTTATTTAAACCTAAAATCTCAAAAATCTGAGCCGCTCTGTACGAATGTAAAGTAGAGATTCCAATTTTATTCATGATTTTTAAAATCCCTTTTGCAATCGCTTTGTTGTAGTTGATAATCGCATAATCAGCTTTAACTTTGGTAATAAATCCTTGGTTTACCTGATCGTGAATGATCTCATTCACCATGTACGGATTGATTGCACTGGCTCCATATCCGAACAATAAAGCAAAATGATGCGGTTCGCGTGGTTCTGCAGATTCAATTATGATTCCGAATTTAGAACGAACTTTCAAAATGTTTAAAGAATGGTGAATGTAAGAGCAAGCCAGCAACATCGGGATTGGAGCTAATTGCTCGCTAACACCTCTGTCAGAAAGAATGATAATGTTATGGCCTTCAGAAACCGCTTTGTAAGTAGCCTGAACGCATTTTTCTAAAGCACGCTCTAAACCGTTAACTCCTTTTTCGATCTTATATAAGGTAGAAATAGTCGACGATTTGAAATCTTCGTGATCTATATTTTTAATTTTATCTAAATCCTCGTTAGAGATAACAGGATTTTGGATTTTTAATTTTTTGCATTGTTTTGCTTCAATATCAAAAATATTAAAATCACCACCAATGGCTAAACTAATATCGGTAATGATCTCCTCACGAATACCATCCAAAGGCGGGTTGGTAACCTGAGCAAACAATTGTTTGAAATAGTTGTATAATAATTGCGGCTGATCTGATAAAACCGCCAATGGAGTATCGTTACCCATAGAACTGATCGCTTCAGCGCCATCGGATCCCATTGGGTTGATAATTGTTTTTAAATCCTCGATCGTATAACCAAACAAACGTTGTCTGGTCTGGAAATCCAATTTCTCAACCGGAGTAGGGTTGTTGGTATAAGGAACTTTAGACAAAGGAAGCAAGTTGGCCTCAACCCATTCTTTGTAAGGACGTTTGGTTACGATGGCTTTTTTGATCTCTTCATCTTCAATGATACGACCTTCGTTCATGTCAACCAGGAACATTTTCCCCGGTTCTAAACGACCGTGCTGAATTACGTCTTCCGCCTCGATATCAAGAACACCAATTTCTGATGACATGATTACGAAACCACTTTTTGTCAAAGTATAACGGGAAGGACGCAAACCATTCCTGTCCAGTAATGCTCCAATTACATTTCCATCAGTAAACGGAATAGAAGCAGGGCCGTCCCAAGGTTCCATGATACAAGCGTTGTATTCGTAGAAAGCTTTCTTTTCCTCCGACATAGACTGGTGTTTTTCCCAAGCTTCAGGAACGACCATCATCATGGCTTCTGGTAAGGAACGACCGGTCATTAATAAAAGTTCAACAACCATATCCATCGAAGCAGAATCTGATTTTCCTTCTAAGATAATCGGGAATAATTTTTTGATATCATCACCAAAAATTTTGCTTTCCATTAGTTCTTCACGGGCACGCATTCTGCTGACATTTCCGCGAAGGGTATTAATCTCCCCGTTATGACACATGTATCTGAAGGGTTGTGCCAAATCCCAGGAAGGAAAAGTATTGGTAGAGAAACGTTGGTGTACTAACGCTAGGCGTGTCACCAAGTCGGGATCTTTCAAATCAATATAATAGCGGCTGATGTCTTCCGGCATCAAGAGACCTTTATATATTATAGTAGTGGTCGATAGGCTAGTAAAATAAAACATATGACTTTCGGAGGTTTTAGATCCTCTTATCGCATGTTCGGCAATTTTTCTAGCTGCAAAAAGTTTTGCATTAAATTCTTGTTCCGTTAAATCCTGATTGTTTTTGCTAACAAAAACCTGCTTAACGGTTGGTTCTTTTTCTGCGGCAATCTGCCCTAAATTTTCAACGTCAACGGGTACATCTCTCCAACCTAAGATCTTTAAATTTTGATCTTTAATAGTTGCTTCGAACGCATTCATGCAAAAAGAAACCTGGTTTTTACTTTTTGGCAAAAAAACCATTCCTACTGCATACTCACGTGTTTCAGGGATTTCAAAATCACATACTTTCTTAAAAAAATCATGTGGGATGTCAAATAAAATTCCGGCTCCGTCTCCGGTTCTTCCATCAGAACTAACGGCACCACGGTGTTCTAATTTTATTAAGATATCCAATGCTTTGTGAATGATGTCATTAGATTTAATACCATTCAAATTACAAATAAATCCTGCACCACAATTGTCGTGTTCAAATTCAGGCAAATAAAGCCCTTGTTCTTTAACTCTCATTCTTGATATTTTTTCTACAAAAATAAAGATTTCGTTAAATATAATTCATTGAATTAGTTTTTTGACTTACATTTTTGTTGTAATATTAGAAAAAGGGTTCTAAAATGTCAATATTATTATTTAAAGCATTGCGAATTATCAAAATCATAATCGGCTTTAAGATATTTTAAGAAAAATCGTCGCTAAGCTATTGATACCGTTGGTATTTTTGTTAAAACTCAAACGATATAGTATTTTTCTCTTCACAATTTATAAGCAATTGTTTAACGATTAATTTGCTTTAAAAAGGAATAACTCCTTAATATAAATTTGAGACATTTTTAATTGAAAAAGATTTTACTATTCAGTTGAATTTTGCTATTTTTGTCGCACTTTTATTCTGAAATAAATTCAGAACCAGACAAATTCTATATTATGAACATACACGAATATCAAGGAAAAGAAATTTTAGCGAGTTACGGAGTACGCATTCAACGCGGAATTGTGGCTAACAATGCAGTTGAAGCTGTAGCTGCTGCAAAACAATTAACTGCCGAAACTGGTACAGGATGGCACGTGATTAAAGCGCAAATTCACGCAGGTGGCCGTGGAAAAGGTGGTGGAGTGAAACTAGCTAAGAACTTACAACAAGTTGAAGAGATTGCAGAACAAATTATCGGAATGCAATTGATTACACCTCAAACTTCTGCTGAAGGTAAAAAAGTAAACAAAATTTTAGTAGCAGAAGATGTATACTATCCTGGTGAAAGTGAAACGTCTGAATTTTATGTTTCTGTTTTATTAAATAGAGCTACAGGTCGTAACATGATTATGTATTCTACTGAAGGTGGAATGGATATTGAAGAAGTTGCTGAGCACACACCTCACTTAATCTTTACTGAAGAAGTTGATCCTAATGTTGGATTACAAGGTTTTCAAGCAAGAAGAATTGCCTTTAATTTAGGTCTTTCAGGAAATGCTTTTAAAGAAATGATTAAATTCATCGATGCTTTATACAATGCTTACATTGGTTCTGATGCTTCTATGTTTGAAATCAACCCGGTTTTAAAAACATCTGACAACAAAATTATGGCTGTTGATGCTAAAGTAAATATCGATGATAATGCTTTGTACAGACAACCTAAATATGCTGAAATGCGTGATATCCGTGAGGAGAATCCAATTGAAGTAGAAGCTAAAGAAGTAGGTTTAAATTACGTAGATCTTGACGGTACAGTTGGATGTATGGTAAACGGAGCTGGTCTTGCAATGGCAACTATGGATTTAATTAAATACGCTGGATTTGAGCCTGCTAACTTCTTAGACGTTGGTGGAACTGCTGATGCAAAACGTGTTGAAACTGCTTTCCGTATTATCTTAAAAGATCCAAACGTAAAAGCAATTTTGATCAATATTTTTGGTGGAATCGTTCGTTGCGACCGTGTGGCGCAAGGAGTTGTTGACGCTTACAAAAATATGGGTGATGCTATCAATGTGCCAATTATCGTTCGTTTGCAAGGAACAAATGCTGAAATTGCAAAAGAATTAATTGACAATTCAGGTATGCCAATCTTATCAGCTGTTCAATTCCAAGAAGCTGCTGACCAAGTTAAGGCTGCATTATCTAAATAATACAATATCGTCCGTTGTAGAGATGCACAGCAGTGCATCTCCACGGCAACAATATCGATAAAAATAGAAAAACCATTCGTTCTGCGAATGGTTTTTTTTATGTTATATATGTAATGTAGAGATGCACTGCTGTGCATCTCTACTGCATCTCTACGTAAAAACGCAAAGCCATGATGATTGATATAGCCTTGCGAACCTTGCGTTCAAAATAAAAATAAAACCCTTGCGCACTTTGCGGTTAAAAGCCCCCGCTGTCTGTTATTTCAGAATCGTAGCCAGTTCTACAATTTCAAAATTAGGGTCGTATTTTATAAACTCGCGAATCATAGCAGTATGTCCCGCTCCAAGTAAGACCATTATCTTATCATCTTTACTTTCTGTTAGTTTTTGAATTAAGGAATACATATAAAGATTTCTTTTATACCATTCAGAAACCAAAAAGGCACCTACGAAATTATCGTTTTTCCCGGCTCTGTTTGCTGTTCCAAGATACCATTCTACATTTTCTCTATTTGATTTATCTGAATTTATGTCTACTAAAAGTTCCGTTAGACTGTATTTTTTCATTTTTTCGTTTTGCGATTGCTCGAAAAGTTTCATTTCCTCGTCATTGCTTTTTAATAAATCCAGTTGATTGGCTTCTTTCATACCTTTGGTTAAACTATCGTAAGGAAAACGAGTTTGATTATAATCAATGGCAAATAATTTTTTATGACCTAGTTTTTTAGCTGCTCTTAAGGCTAGTTGTACTCTTTCATCCGCTTTTTTATGAAGTAAACTGTCCGTGTTTAGAGCATAGAATTTATCCAGTTTGTCCTGTTTTTGATAACCCCATTCGACGAAAATTTTATCCGGACCAAATTCTTTAATTTTATTGGTGATGTTTTCCAATTCCTTTTGGCTTTTTTCGCTCATTACATCGAAAGTATTGATTTTAGCTACATCAAGACCCGGGTTTTCAAAATGGAAGGTTCCAATTAATAAGATTTGTTTCTTTTTTGGTTGAGCCGTAATAAGATTCAATGAAAGAAAAATGGCTAATAAAATGATTTTTTGCATGATGGTTTGGTTTAAATTCGATGCAAAAGTAGACGGGATGTACAACCAGTTTTTTAATTTTTGATGAACAGGTTATTCTGAATTACCAACTAGTCGAATTGAGGTCACAAAAAAGTCATATAACGTTTTTAGAGGTTCGTCATTAGAAATGGCAGTTTCATATAAATAATGACTTCGTTAAAAGGTATAATTGTATTTTTGGAGCTATTAAAAAGTCGTTATGAAACTAAAAGTCCCTTTCTATTATCATATTGTTTTGTTTTTGGGTTTGTTTTTCACTTTTTACCTCTGGGATATTGGTGTCGGCAAGAAATACGAAACTTTTATATTTGATAAGATGCTTTTCTTATTCTCGTTCAGTGACTTGTTGGCTGTTTTTGCCATTTATACTTTAAATTTCTATATTTTTTGTCCTTGGCTTTTAAATAAAAAAAGATTCTTTTTTTATTTGTTGACCATTCCGGTTTCCTTGCTTCTTTTTTCAGGAGTTCGATATGTGTTTGAGGAAATAATTATTTTTGAAATTACCGGGATTCATAATTATGTAGAAGAATCAAGAGAAGTAGGGTTTTACATCAGAGACAATTTTTTCTTTGGTTCACCGGCAGTGATTTTAAGTTTTTTTAGTTATTTGTTCTGGCAGTTTCAGGAGACACAGAAACAAAACCAAGAATTGCTTTTGGAAAACAAAAAAGCCGAATTTCAAATACTGAAATCCCAAATTAGTCCGCATTTTTTGTTTAATACGCTAAATTCGTTTTACAGCCAGCTAATCGGGAAAGATGACGAAATGGCTTCAGATGTTTTGGTGTTATCGGATTTGCTTCGTTATGTTATCACAGAGACGGATAAAGAAGAAGTTTTGCTTTCAAAAGAAGTGCAATTCATTAAAAACTACATTCATTTGCAGCAAAAAAGATTTGAAGATCAGTTGTATTTGAAATTCTCTGTCAACGGTGATTATACAATTGAGAAGATTCTGCCATCTGTTTTAATTCATTTTATTGAAAATGTTTTCAAGCATGGGAAATTAAATGATCCCGAGAAAAGCGCGATAATTTCGATTGCAATAAAAGAAGATTTTTTAGAAATTGAAACCTTTAATTATAGCATTGAAGGAGAAAATTACTATTCTACAGGAATTGGATTTGACAATCTGATGAAACGTTTGGAATATGCTTATAAAGACAAATTTATACTCGAAAAAACAGTAAATAATGATACCTTTAAAGTGTATCTGAAAATCCCTTTAAAAAAATAGTTATGGCTTTTAAGTGTATAATTGTTGATGATGAACCGCCTGCAACACGAATTCTTAAAAATTATGTGGAGAAAGTTTCTTTTTTGGAGGAAGCAGGAATTTTTAATGACTCTTTAAAAGCATTAGAATTTCTGAATTCCAATAAAGTAGATGTTATTTTTTTGGATATTCAAATGCCTCAACTCACAGGATTACAGCTTTCCAAAATTATTTCTAAAGAGGTAAAAGTGATTTTTACAACCGCATATCCTGATTTTGCATTAGAAGGTTTTGAATTGAATGCTGTAGATTATTTACTGAAACCAATCGCTTTTGAACGTTTTTATCAAGCCGTTTCAAAACTCAATGCTGAGGTTAAAACAGAAATTGTACCTAATAATCAGAAGGAATTTATATTTGTAAAAACGGATGGAAAAAATAAGTTCCAAAAAGTACTTCTGAGCGATATGCTGTATGTCGAAAGTTTGCAGAATTACGTTTGTATTCATACTTCGAAGGAACAGATTATTACGCATTCGTCTCTAAAAAATGTAGTGGAATCACTGCCCGGAAATGACTTTATTCAAATTCATAAATCCTATGTCGTAGCTTTAAAACACATTGAATCTACGGATAGTTTTTCGGTTTTCATGAATGGTAAAGAACTGCCAATTGGAGCGACTTTTAAAGAAGCTTTTTTTGAGAAAATAGAAGAAAATAAAATATAAAAAAAAATCCATTCGCTGAACGAATGGATTTTTTTTGAAATCATCTGTAAAACGCAAAAAGAAACACATTTCACAGCTCACAAATCTAAGAATTTTTATTCTTCCCGTTTTTGTAAATTACTTTCTCTACCACCTGTACTTTAGGAGCAGTTTTGGTGTTGTTTTTCTTGAAAGGCTTTTTAGCAGCTCCGGTTTTTGAAGGTTTTTGATCACCTCTTGCTCTTTCACTGTCTTTCGGGGCAGCCTTAAATTCAGGTCTGTCTTTAGTATTTTCTTTCTTTGGAATTTCAGCTTTATGTTTCGCTAAAACGTCGTTTGGATTTTTCGGATTTTCTTTCGTTCCTCTTAAATGAATTACCAATCCGTTTAAGAAGTTACGTAAAACCTGATCACCACATTCCATGTAATTCTCATGATCTTCGGCTCTAAAAAAAGCACCTAATTCTGATTTTGAAATTCTAAAATCTACTAATTCTAAAATCTCAACTATTTGGTCATCACGTAGCATTAAAGCTACACGAAGTTTTTTTAGGATATCGTTGTTCGTCATCGTTTAATTTTTTACAAAGGTACGTTTTAAAAACAATCAGATTGCAATTTATTGAATTGGGCTTATGATTTTTTGACACGAATTGCACGAATTACACGAATTATCACGAATTAAATTTTAAGCGCAACGCAATTAGTGATAATTCGTGCAATTCGTGTCAAACTCTTTTTTACTTTGAATAAGAGTTATAGTCGTTTAAAACATTAATTATCCGGTCTAAGTCTGATCTCAAATGATTGGCCGTAATCACAATGCGATTGATGTCTTTAGCGTGTTCCTGGTATTTGAAATTGGCAATAATAATTTTATTTTCCTTAAGAATTTCCGTTATTCTGTCAATTTCGATGTATAATAAAGGATAGGTTTTGTTGAACTTTATCGTTTCGTTTTTAAGGAGTTTGGAATCAATATAACTCAGATTTTCTAAAAGTTTTTGATGCTGACTTTGATAAATTCCAGCAGCTTCCGCTAGCGTTTGTACGAAAGCAGGATTCATTCCGGCGGCTGAAATAAAAGTGTCCAGTTTTTTTATTTGATTGATGAATGATGAATCACCTGCAATGACTGCTCCCGTCAAACCAAAAGCCTTTCCTAAAGAAGAAACCAAAATTTTGCGTTTAACCGGAAGTTGTATTTCAGAGTAAATTCCAGAGCCATTTTTGCCTAAAATGCCAAGAGAATGTGATTCGTCGACAACCAAAGTAATGGCTTTATGATTTGGGATTTCTTTTAAAATCGATAAGTCAATCGCTTTTGTCTGATAAGAAGGAACTGCATCCGTAAGAATCGTAATGCGTTCCGGCGTTGCATCTGCTAATCTCGGATTGATTTTTGCATCAATAAAAACAGGAAGGCTGTTATGGGCTTTAATCGCAGGGTGTGCATCCGGGAAGTGAAAATAACAATCCGTTTCTTTATTCAATTCATCGATTACAATTTTTCCGGCCAACATTCCGGAAGAGACTGTTACGGCAGCTTCAGCTTTAATATGTTTCGCCAAAAAAAGTTCACCGTTATCATAAGCAGTAAGTTTAACATTTGCATTTCGGGAACTTCCATAAGTGGTGCCCCATTTCAGTATGTTTTTAATCACCAAGTCCTGAAAAGCTTTATGAACAGATAAACCCAAATAAGCCGTGCCGCCAAAATACAAATACGATTCTTGGTCTATCTCAATAATTCGATCCGGAAATTGATTGACTTTCATTAAACTTTATATTTTAGTTGATTTCTTGGGCGATTTAGTGAAAAAAACATGCTTCTTTCGAACATACAGCTATGTGTCTTCCAAACAAGTGAAATGTCTTTTTATAAATTCATAAAAGCTATGGGTCTATGTGTTAAATTAGTATGTTCAACGAATTAACTTTACACCAGTTCCATTGAGCTCAGAATAATGAATAACACCCTCTTTTATAGTTACTCCGGTGGCAATATCTTGTGCTAAAAGCAATGCCCCATCCATATCAACATAATCCAGTTGTGGCAATAAGTGCGCAATAGCAGAAATTCCGACAGTAGATTCGGTCATACAGCCTACCATTGTTTTTAGGCCTAGTCTTTTGGCTTCTTCAATCATACGTTTCCCTGGAGTTAGTCCGCCACATTTTACCAATTTGACATTTACTCCGTGAAAATGATGGTGACATTTTGCTACATCTTCTTCAAGAATACAGCTTTCATCTGCAATTACGGGTAAGGCTGAGTGTTTGAAAATCTCTCGGTGGCCCTCCCAATTATCGGCTTTTATGGGTTGTTCGAGAAATTCAACACCTAATTTTTTTAATTCGATCGAATTATTGATGGTTTCGTCGATGTCCCAATCGCAGTTGGCATCGATTCTGAAAATGGCATCGGTGTGTTTTCTAAGTTCTTTTACGATGGCAATATCTTCTTTAGTTCCCAGTTTAATTTTATAAATTGGCCATGGAAGTTCTTGCATTTTGGCGACCATTTTTTCGATAGAAGCAATCCCGATTGTGTAATCTGTCATTGGGTTTTTGTCGATAGAATAGCCCCATAAATCGTAGAGTTTTTTGCCTTTTTTACGGGCATACAAATCCGTATAAGCCAAATCTAAAGCGCACAAAGCAAACATATCCTGTTTTAGATAAGGATATATTTTTGCCCAAAATAATTCGGGAGTTTCGTTTTCTGTGGCTTCGATAACAGGTCTTATTTTTTCTAAATCCGCTATCATTACAGGAACTGTCGTTTTGTAATACGGATTCGAAGTTGCTTCTCCAAAACCCGAAAAACCATCACTTTTTAATTCAACGATCAACGATGGCTGAAAATCAATTGACTCTCTGGAGATGGTAAAGGTGTGTTTTAGTTTTAGATCGTATGCTCTTAAAATCAATTCCATATGCTGTGTTTTTTTAATTCAACCATAAAAAAGCGGTCACAAAATTATCCCGCCAGAGTTTTTCATTATGCTGGCCGCCTTTCACAATTTTTGATCGCGTAAGATGCAGACAGTAGCAACGGTTTTTGTCCAATAACCGCTCCATTTTAGTCATATCTTTTACCATATCTTCATCTTCGTTGTCACCGCATAAAAAGTGAAATTTGGTCTTTATTTTTGGTGCTTTTTCTGTTAAAGTGTAGATGTCGTTCGAAAACCAAAAGGAAGGTGAAAAAACGCCTGCTTTCCCAAACACCTTCGGATATTGGAATGCCGCATAATACGATACCAATCCACCAAGGGAGCTTCCCATAATAGTGGTGTTTTTAACATCGGGCTTGGTTCTGTAGTTTTTATCGATATACGGTTTTAGGGTTTTAACGATAAATTCAAGGTAATTATCGGCATTTCCACCTCCATACTTTTCATTTTTATAAGGCGTTAGCTCGTCTGTTCGTTTGTCATTTCCATGTTCAATTCCAACAACAATCACTTGGGCTTTTAGGCTGTCCAGTTTTTCGTCGACATTCCATTCTCCTGCGTAGGAAGTTTTGGAGTCAAACAAATTTTGAGCATCATGCATGTAGAATACCGGATATTTTTTCTTTATTGAAGTGGAATAATTTTCAGGTAAATAAATCCATATTTTTTTAGTGGTTTTTAGCTGAGGAGCTTCAATAGTGAAAGTCGAAACATTTTTTGATGCCGTGCTTTCTTGCGCAGTACTGCTAAAGATTGTTCCAAGGAATACGAAAAAGAAGAATAGCCGAATCATGTGTTTTTTTGTGTTTTAGATTTAAAAACAATAATTTAGCTAAAAATAATAAATTGATGAATACCGAAGAACAAAAGAGAAGTTTACTTTTAGAAATGATCGCTTTCTCAACAGTTGATGGTCAGTTGCACAAACGCGAATTGGAGTTTTTGTGGCTGGTAGCGCAGGAATTGAATATCGATAAAAAAGAATTTCAGGATTTATTTCATCAGGAAACTTCACCGTTAGCCATAAAATCGGAGTTTCAGCGTATTCAGCAATTTTACAGATTGGCTTTGATTATGCATTGTGATGGCGTTTTACACGAAAAGGAAGCATCAGCAATACAACAGATCGCAATTGAGATGGGTTTGAATCCAATTGCAACAAAACGAATTTTAGATCTGATGCAAAAAGCACCAAACGCTTTGATTGACCCTAAAGTGTTGCTAAAAGTTTTTCAGGAACAACACAATTAAGGCAATTGTTCCTGTAGTTTTTTGATATCGTCACGCAATTTGGCTGCTTGTAAAAAGTCCAGATCTTTGGCTGCTTTTTCCATTGATTTTCGTTTCTCGCGAATCATTTTTTCTAAATCAGCCTTAGACATATAAGCCGTATTAGGTTCTGCTGCAGTAGTCAGAGTATGCCCCAATTCATATTCCACCAACGGATTTTTAGTAAAGGCACTTTCGATTTTTTTCTTTAAGGCCTGTGGTATAATGTTGTTTTCTGTATTAAAATTGATCTGTTTGGTTCTTCGATAGTTGGTTTCGTCAATTGTTTTTTGCATACTGGCAGTGATTTTATCCGCATACATAATGGCTTTACCATTTAGATTTCTTGCCGCACGACCAATAGTTTGTGTCAACGATCTGTGACTGCGCAGGAATCCTTCTTTATCAGCATCAAGTATCGCAACCAGCGAAACTTCAGGTAAATCCAATCCTTCACGAAGTAAGTTGACTCCAATTAAAACATCAAAAATACCTTTTCGCAAATCCTGCATGATTTCGATACGTTCCAAAGTGTCAACATCGGAGTGAATGTAGCGACAACGAATATTCACTTTGGTTAAATATTTCGCCAATTCTTCGGCCATTCTTTTGGTTAAAGTAGTGACCAAAACTCTTTCGTCTAGTTCACAACGCACCTGAATTTCTTCGATTAAATCATCAATCTGGTTCAAACTTGGACGAATTTCTATAATAGGATCCAACAGTCCTGTCGGACGAATAACTTGTTCTACATAAACACCATCGCATTTTTGTAACTCATAATCGGCCGGAGTTGCAGAAACATAAATGACCTGATTTTGCATGGCTTCAAATTCTTCGAATTTCAAAGGTCTGTTGTCCATTGCAGCGGGTAATCGGAAACCGTATTCTACCAAATTTTCTTTACGGCTTCTGTCGCCTCCGTACATGGCGTGAACTTGCGAGACCGTTACGTGACTTTCGTCCACTACCATTAAATAATCGTCTGGAAAATAATCCAGTAAGCAGAAAGGTCTTGTTCCGGCATCTCTTCCGTCAAGATAACGCGAATAATTCTCAATTCCCGAGCAATAACCCAATTCGCGAATCATTTCTAAGTCAAAATTGGTACGTTCTTCTAAGCGTTTTGCTTCCAGATGTTTTCCGATTTCCTTAAAATAATCGACTTGTTTTACTAAATCTTGTTGAATTTCCCAGATAGCACCTTGCAAAACATCCGGAGAAGTCACAAACATGTTGGCGGGATAAATCGTCAGTTTATTGAATTTCTCTATTACTTGAGAAGTCTTGGCATCGAAAGATTCTATTTCTTCGATTTCGTCTCCGAAAAAGTGAATTCTAAAAGCATCATCAGCATAACTCGGATAAACTTCAACAGTGTCACCCTTGATTCTGAAAGTTCCGGGTGTAAAATCGGCTTCAGTTCTGGCATATAAACTTTGAACCAAACTATGCAATAATTTGGTTCGGGAAATAACTTGATCTTTTTCTATTGCAATTACGTTTTTTTGGAATTCAACCGGATTTCCGATACCGTATAAACAAGAAACGGATGCCACAACCAAAATATCTCGTCGACCTGAAAGCAGGGAAGAGGTAGTACTTAAACGCATTTTTTCCAGTTCTTCATTGATAGATAAATCTTTTTCAATGAAAACTCCGGTTACCGGCATAAAAGCTTCGGGTTGGTAATAGTCGTAGTAGGAAACGAAATATTCAACCGCATTATCAGGGAAAAACTGCTTGAATTCGGAATACAACTGAGCGGCCAAAGTTTTGTTATGCGCTAAAACCAAAGTAGGCCTCTGCACTTCCTGAATAACATTGGCTACAGTAAACGTTTTTCCTGAACCTGTAACTCCTAATAAAGTTTGATATTTTTCGCCATCAACAACTCCTTGTGTGAGTTTTTGAATGGCTTGCGGCTGATCGCCTTTTGGACTATAATCGGAAACTACTTTAAAATCCATTTCGTATAATAAAAGTTCTTATTTACAAATATACGAGTTTGATTTCTTTTTTTGGCTCAAAGTAGAAGTCAAAAAAAGCCGTTAACAAACTAATGTTAACGACTTTTCTGAAGAAGTAAAAAATCAGGATTGATTTAGAAACTAAAGCTTAATCTCGCAAAAACAAAGCGTCCGTTTTGACCAAATTGTGATACATTTCTGGAATATACAAATTGATTTTGATTGGATAAATCGATAGAAGTCGGAGCTGCTGCATAGGTTATATTTCCATTTGCATCAACACCATTTGCTCTTCTAGCCGTTTGTGGGCCCAGGTTTTTGTCCGGATAAATATCAAAAACATTGTTTGCACCAATTATAATTTTAGTAATAGAACTAATTTTAAAACCTACCGACATATCAGTAATCACTCTTCCTCCCCAAACCGGGTGTTCGTTTTCTACTGCTTTTCCATTTACAATAGTGGCGCCTACCAAGCCATCACCATTTACATCAGCAACGTTTGGATCTGTTACTTCTCCAAAATAGACGTTTCTTAAAAAGAAATCGAATTTTTTGTAGGTAAGGCTGTTCGTCAAGTTTACTTTTACTCTTGGTACTGCTTCTTCCAAATAAACTCTTGAAGACTCTGAGAAATAAGTATTTACCTGTCCTGCAGCTTCTAGTATTGGTGATGCATTGATGTTTCCTACTTTGCGTGTTTTTGAAAAAGTACCTGATAAATCATTTTTTAAAGTCAGATTTTCATTTAAGTTTAGTTTGTTGGTAATTACGACATCAATTCCTTTGGATTCGGTGTCAATTGCATTTGCAAAAAAAGTTGCTGCATTCGCACCTGCTGCATCGTACAAAGATTGGGTGAGAGGTGTTGGGGTAAATTGATCGGTAAGTACCACCCTGTCATCAATTTTTATATAGTAAGCATCTGCCGTTATTGTAATGTTGGCTGATGGAATTTTGGCAGTAAATCCGGCACTTACACTGGTTGACTCTTCTTGTTTTAGTTTCGGAATTCCAAGTAATTGTGCTATTCTGGAATCGTTGCTAAAAGTTCCTACTTCAAAAGGAACTCCACCTGTAAATTGCGTTGCAGTCGATTCGTAATAAATCTGATGTAAAGATGGAGCTCTAAATCCTGTTGAGAAAGCACCACGTAAATTGATGTTGTCTGTAAGTTTATAACGGGTCGCGATTTTAAAATTAGTAGTGCTTCCAAAATCGGAATAATTTTCAAAACGAACAGCTCCGTTTAACAACCATTTTTCGGTTACATCTAGCTCTAAATCGGTATAAACAGCAACACTGTTTCTTTTTTCATCTTTTGCATTTTCTGCTCTGTATCCAGGGAAAACCTGCGCTCCACCAGGTCTGGCTGCGCCATAGAAATCGGTAACTCTTATGTTGGCAGGTGTCGTACCGGTTACTACATTTCCATTAATGTCGTATTGACTATAAGAATCGGGAACTCCGGCATTGATACCGTACAGTTCGTAGCGATACTCGGCACCAAAAGCGATGTTTAGGGTATTGATTTTTTTGCTCATATCAAAGTTTGTCGTATTTTGAGCAAAACGTAAGCCTCCCGCATCAAACTCAGTAGGAGAGCCTTCTCTTAGTGTAGCATTTACCGTATTTTCTATATTATAATCAAAAGCATTTCGACCGTAGGTGTTACTCAAATCAAAATGCCAATCTTTAAAAATGGTACCTCTAAGTCCCGTCGCGGCAGAAATATCATTAATGGTAGAATGGATTTCGGGTAAGAAACCATTTAAGTATAAACCGGTGTACGATCTGGACTGATTCGGTCTTCTGAAAAAACCGGCAGATTCCCCTTCTCTGTAACTGGTTCCTCCAAAAACATAAACTTCTAATTTATCATTAATAGGGTAAGCAGCATTCAAAAAGAACTGAACACTTTTAAATGCAGATTGACCTACTCTCATGTTAAAGTTTTTTCTCTCAAGCTTTCTGTAAGCCAACTCTCCGTCTGTGGCATCAAAATTTAAGATGCTTTGTAGTCCTGGTGTTATTATATTGCCTTGATTGTCTTTAACGTCATATAACGAATTTGCTCCGGCAATAGAGGTTTGTTGAGCAGAGGTAAAATAGCTTACCCCCGGAGCATAGCCTTTTATTAAGTTTAAAATTTGAGTAGAATTAGGGGTGTTATTAATATTTCCAAACATAGAATTTATGTTTATTCCGTCTTCAGAAGCTCTTTGTTCAATCGCATTATAAGCATTGTAGATCGTACCTGCGGCATCATCAGCTCTGCTTGTAGCATCTCTTAGTTGTAAGCTTCCAGTCAGGTTAATAAAACTTTTTTCTTTGCCTAAATTAGTTCCGTAATTAAGGTCCATTTGGTAATGGTTTCCATCATTTCCACCTCTGTGATCGTTTGCATTTCTTGAAAAATTACTTCCTGAAAAGAGATTGACATCTAATTTTTTGGTATCTTTTTTTATGTTAAGGTTAATTACTCCCGCAATAGCGTCTGAACCATATTGAGCGGAAGCTCCATCTCGAAGTACTTCTATTTTTTCGAGAGCGAAAGCAGGAATTGCATTCAAATCAGTTCCAACAGACCCTCTTCCCGGTGTTCCGTTTATGTTGACTAAAGAGGAGGTATGTCTTCTTTTACCGTTTACTAAAACCAATACCTGATCGGGGCCTAAACCTCTTAATTGGGCCGGATCAAGGTGATCCGTTCCGTCGGCTACTGTTTGGGTATTGGAGGTAAAGGAAGGCGCCACCATGTTCAAAATCTGATTCAGGTTGGTTTGTGCACCTTGTGTAGCAATATCTTTCATTGCAATAACATCTATAGGAACTGCAGATTCTGTAACAGTTCGGGTAGGATTACGTGATCCAATAATAACGATATTCTCCAACGTTTCGCCACTACCTCCCGATAGCGTAACATTTACGATTGGTCCGTCAACTGTTACGGTTTTGGTTTGTAAACCTACGTACGAAAATTGTAGTACGTCACCAACTTTGGCTTCAATAGTATAGTTTCCGTCAATATCTGTAACGGCTCCTTTTTTGGTACCTACTACCAATACCGTAACTCCCGGTAAAGATGATCCTGTGTCATCAACAACTTTTCCTCTGACCAGATCAATCTCTTTGTTTTGATTTGTTAGAATGGTGTTTTTTCCGTTTTTCGAAGTCTCACTAGCGTTAAGATTGTTGCTGTTTGCTAAAATAATAGCGAGTACAAATGGTGTAAGCGACGCTTTTTTGAGTCGTAAAAACAGTTGGTTTTTGAATAAATTCTTTTTCATAATCTTGGTTTATATTAGTTTGGTTAATTAATATGAAAGCAAAAAAATAATTTTAAATAGAAGATGGGACTACTATAAATTATTTTTGGATTTGAATTTGTTTTGGAATTTTTATTCAATAAGTCTCTGACCTAATATTGTAATTGTCACTTTTCTAATTCGTGACTGATTTAATCTACAGCAGATTGAGGTGGTATACTTCGCTCTATTTAGCGAACTTCTAAAAAGTTTATACTGTATTTGTAAAAGTATGTAATTTCGTATTGAAATTCTTGCTTAGTATAAGAAAACGATTGATTTTTAGACTATTGACACATATTTCTATTTTATGTTGCTAAAAATATTTTTTTTTAGAGATTTGAAGTAGGTTTTTTATCATTTAAAAAGTCAGTAACAGCCTCATTTACAACTTTAGGCTGATCAGTACTTAAGAAATGTCCGGCATCTTTGATGATTTTGGTCTTGCTATTAACTAAATATTTCTGTGCACGTTTTAAACTTTCATCAGAATTGATAACGTCATGATCTCCAATTAAAACTAAAACCGGATTTTGAATCGACTTCAATTCGTCATCCGAAAAAGGTCGCATATTAAGCATATTTGAATTCGATTTGGCATATTTATTCGCCAGATAAAATTGTCTTTTATAAGCAGGATTTATGTTTTCGGGATGTGTAGCAAAGGTGTTTAGTGTTTTAGTGAATCTTTTTTCGTTTGGGAACAGCTTAAGCAGTAAGGCAGAAGTCGTTTTTCTCATTTTATCAATAGATTTAAACGTTTGTGCAGGACTTAGTAAAACTATTTTATCAATTGAATTTTCTTTTTGAGTAGCTAATAATGTTGCCGTCCAGCCCCCGCGTGAAGCGGCGACAATATCGAAGTTTTTTAATTTATAATAAGTGAAAATCTGATTGTACCAAATCACTATCTCTTCTGATGAAAGCGCTTTTGTCGTTAAAGTTGATTTGCCGGGTTCCATCAGAAAGTCGATGGCATAGACACGATGTGTTTTTGCTAAAGCTTTTATATTTGGATACCACATGGTAGAACTGGCATCCATGCCGTGTAGCAAAACTAAATTTTTTCCATTTTTGGGTCCGGCTACTATAATATGAGCAATTCCAAAATCAGTTTGAATATTTTCTTCTGTATACGGGACATCCCAAAGTTTTAAAGCTTTGTCGTAGGAGTTGATGTAAGCGCCCTTTTCCGTTTTTGTTTGAAAAATATAATCATCAAATTTTATTTTTTTGGAAGAAGCACAGCCGGCCAATAAAAATAATAACGCAAATTGTAGAGATAGTTTTAGCATAATGAAAAATTCAATATCCTATAAAGTTACGCTGATGGAACGGATTATAGTATTAGAATTTTATTTTAAACTATCATAATTATAAGGTTTTAGGAGTACAATTATACTTTTTTATGCTTTGTGTGTTTTAGTTCAAAAAAGAGTTTTTTCTCTAAAAATCGTTCTTTGGGAAAATTTATTAATTGCTCATATGAACTGGATTCATTATCCTCATGTTTTCGCCAAATAAAATTAGCGTACCAATCTGCAAGCCAAATCATTTTATTCTTGCTGCTTTCTAAAAATTCACATGTGATATTTATATTATGGCCTTGTCCCCAAATTTCTGTTTTTATATAATCCGGAAAACTTTCACCCTGACTGACTTTTATCGTTCTCCGATCCAGTATAATTTCAATTGTATTATGTTGAATAATTTCTGGTTTTAATAGTAATCCAAGAACATAGTTGTAAAATATGTTTTTATCTTTTTGTAGTGATTCGTATATGTTTGTTTTATTTACGGTAATCGAGATTATTTTAAACGAAGTGCTTTTGTTGATTATTTTGGTAGTTAATTGAGAAGTGATATAAGAGGAGTGTTCGGGGATAAAATTGGCTCCTTTTTTTTCGATGTTAGGTGTTAAGTTGTATTTTTTATAAATATCATTGATGAAACGCGAAATATATTTTTCCTCATTAGCAGAAATAAGAATTCCGGTAATTGTAATGTACTTACTTGAACCTCCATGTCTATTTGGTTTATCAAGAGTCCATCCCAAATCACCACTTTCATCTATGTATATTTTCATCTGTATAAAAAAAAGGGCCTAAGCCCTTTTAGATATTTTTGTTAAAAAATAGCCCCTGTGAACGATGTATTAGCAATACATTTATGGTAGATGTTTCACCGCCACGTTTGAACAGGTATTACCTATTTGAATACAAAGATATAATAAAAATCAAAGCAAAAGTTATTTTGTAAGAATTTTATTTAAATTTTCCAGTTTTTCCTTTGTTCCTCAGTCAAAAAAGTCCATGCTATAATACGACTTGTTTTTTGGCCTTGAGCCATATCTATTGTTTTTATGGCAGCAGCATTTACTTTGTTTAAAGTTCTGTAAATACTGGAAAGATTATCTCTTTTAGAAACCAAAGTTGTAAACCATAAACACTGCATTGGATATTTGGCACTCTCATAAATCATCTGCGTGACAAAACCTATTTCGCCGCCATCGCACCATAATTCTGCATTTTGACCTCCAAAGTTTAAAACAGGATTTGTTTTCTTTTTTTCTTTCGGATTTAGATTTGAAACTTTTCTAACGGTGCTTTGATTGGCATCTTCGGCAGAAGCATGAAAAGGAGGATTGCAAATGGTAAATGTAAAACGATCTTCCGGTGTGACGATGTTTTTGAATATAAATCTGGATTCCGTTTGTTGCTGTAAACTTATCGCGTCAATAAGTTTTGGATTGGCTTCGATAATTTTACTGCAGTTTTGAATTGCTTTTAGGTCAATGTCGGTACCCACAAAACTCCAATCGTAAATAGCGTTCCCTAATATCGGATAGATGCAATTTGCTCCCGTTCCGATATCTAAACCTAAAACAGAATTTCCTTCAGGAATGATTCCGTTATTCGTTTCGGCTAATAAATCAGCCAGATAGTGAATGTAATCGGTACGTCCCGGAATTGGAGGACAAAGATAATCAGAAGGAATGTCCCAATTCTGAATGTCGTAGTAGGTTTGTAATAATGCTTTATTAAGCGCTTTTACAGCTTTTGGATCACTGAAATCAATAGTTTCTACTCCGTGAACATTTACGGCCACGTATTTTTTTAATTCCGGACAATTGGTAATAAGAAGTTCGAAATCATATCGGGAGCGATGCAGATTTCTAGGATGTAAATTGTTTTTTTCGGAATTGTCTATTGCTTTCATTTTGTGAATTTGGGTGCAAAGATAGTCATTCCTTTTTTGTGAAGATGCTCTTATGAAAAGGATTGTCCTAGCCTTGACAGAATAGTGTCAGTTTTGTGAAAAGGTTTTCTTTATAATGGTGTAGAGAGCCACTCTTTAAAGCTTTTCGGGTCATTTGTTTTCTTTTTGCAAGCTTTGTGGTTAGGAAATTTAAGCGCAAGGTTCGCAAAGAATTTTTATTGCTGTTTTATTTAAAAGTAAAGAGTTCGCAAAGCTATAACTAAACTTTGCAATTAAAATAAAGTAAAGGTTCGCAAAGGTTTTCTTTTGCACGCAGATTTAGCAGATTAGGCTGATCCTTGCCTCTTATAAAAAAAATCTGTGCAATCTGCTAAATCTGCGTGCAAAAAAAATTAGGCCTAAATTAAAAAGGAGTCATAATGTTATAATTAAACTTTGCGAGCCTTGCGGTAATTAGCACAGTAACATAAGCAATGCAATTTAAAGGAAATTAATCCATACATTCCATTAGCAATAAATCACCGTTGGAATGTGTAATCGTAACCAACCCATCTTTTGCAACAGAATTGCTGCTGCCGGTTCTGTAACCAATTGTAAGCGTATCGTTTTCTAATGGATATTTCAGATTAGTGGAGAAAATACCATTCACAACTCCAATCGGAATTAATGAAATGGGGGTTTTGGCCGTGTACCATTTTTCAAATTTATTCGGAAGCAGAAATATCTTGGAATGATCGTCGAGAATAACAATTTTAAGCAAATTTCGATAGCGAACAATATTGGTTAAGTTGGTTATCGTATGATCTGCACGTTTTCCGGTAGCCCAAACAACATTAGCTGCAGGGATTTTTCGATCAATTAAATAGTCAAAAGCTTTTTCTAAATCGGTTTTGTTTTGATCGGGGGTGTGTACAATCTCAATCGGATATTGAGTGGTTTTGTAAATTTCAGGATCAAAACCACGATCAAAATCGCCTAAAAGGACATCGACTTTTATGCCTAATTCAATCACTCTTTCGATGGCAGAATCCAGCACGATAACCAATGGAGACCATTCGAGCAGTTGTCCTAATAATTCCGGATGGCAAGCTGCTCCGTTAGCAATGATTAAAGCCGGTTCCTGGTCGTCGCGTACGATATGGTGTGAAGACATTTAGCGTTTTGATTTGAAATGTGCTGCAAATGTACGAAAGTTATAGGCTTTGACTGGGTACCAATTTATTTTATTGGTTGGAAAGCAACGGCATCAACTTCAATTAACATTCCGTCAATTGCCAGTTTGGTAACGGGAATTAGGGTACTGGCAGGAAAGGGTTTGTTTTTCCATGTTTTGCGAACTTCTTCTTCCCATATTTTTAATTTTTCTGAAGAATGATCGACGATCAGAAGAGTCACTTTCATGACATTTTCCGGTTTTAAACGGTAACTGTCCAGAACCGTTGTGAGATTTTTTAAGGCAATTTGAACTTGCTCTCTGAAATCGGAACTCAAAAGATGTTCCTTGCCTAGACCGCCACTTTGCCCCGAAATGTAAACGAGGTTACCATTTGCTTTTACGGAAGAGGCATGACTGAAACCATAAGGTGTTGGGTCAAATAGGGATTCAGGATTTTTGAAAGTTTGTGCTTCAGCAGATAAGCCGCAAATAAATAATAAGATTGAAAGTAAATGTTTCATGTTTTAAAAATTAGAATTGTGAAGGACAAAGGTTACTTAATTCTAATTTTTAAAACATTTACATAGGTTGAGGGTTTAGATTTTTTTTCGAAATCTTTTTTTATTTCGCTGTATCCAGCAATCTTCTGTGGTAATTGATTTGCCCTAGATGATACGCTAAATGCGTCGCAAGATGCACCAGAAAAAAGTCCGTTGTCATTTCTTTTTCAAAAACAATTAGCGGGTAAATGGTTTCTAAATCAGCTTCGTCCAGCGTGTCAAGAGTTTGATTTACTACAGCTAAGGTGTCCTCAATTTTTTGAACCAATACGGTTCTTGGTACGTCTTTTTGTGAAAATTCTAACTCCCGATTTCTAATGTAATCGGTTTTGCCAATTTGCGCACCGATAAAATGATTGATGTTTCCAATAAGATGCAAACAAAGATTTCCACCTGAATTTAGAATGTTTTTATCGATGACCCAAATTTTAGATTCATCTTGATACGATTCAATTTCGAGTTTCAATTTAGTAAGATCCCGTTCAAAAAGTGATTGTAGTGTTTTGATTGACATGGTTTCTAAATTTTATTTTTTATTGGAATCCAGATTTCTTCTTCCGAATTCGGATCGTCTTTTTTGTACTTTTCGCCCATTATGGCAAAATGCGGGCGATCGTCAACCGTGTAAGTCGAGTTTGGTAACCACTCTACAAATATAGAATGATAGGTTTTATGGGCTTTCGTATTTTCTCCTTCATGAATAAAAACAGCATATAATCCGGAAGGAATGACCAAATCTTCCATTCCTGACGGTATTTCACTGAAATTAGAAACTTCAACCGCTGCCCATTTCTCAAAATCATTTTTGGGGTCAAATTCATTAAAATAACCGACGGGAAAAACTTCCAACGAATACAAATCAGTTCCAATTTTGTTTTTTATTTCTTTGTGATGCGGCATGAAAGACGACCACAACTGAAAGGTTTTATTGTCCAGGAAAGACATGGCAATGTATTTTCCGATGAGTTTCTTTTCTGCTGCAATTTCAATTCTGGCTTCCATTTGTCTGGGTGTTATTCGATAGTATATTTTTTTGAATCCGTTTCGGTAAGAGAAAAGTAACCCAAAGGATAATTCGGTTTATCGGTTGTATTAATGATGTTTCCTTTTACTGTTGCAGGAGGAGCTTGAAAGGGGCCACCGCTATTATTACCGGCAATACTCACTAAAATATTCATATAATTATAGTACGATTTTGAGATTCCGTAATGGACAATTTCAACTTGATCTCCGGGTTTTAATTCATCATCATCCG
Source organism: Flavobacterium sp. FlaQc-52 (assembly GCF_044007495.1). Lineage (NCBI taxonomy): Bacteria > Pseudomonadati > Bacteroidota > Flavobacteriia > Flavobacteriales > Flavobacteriaceae > Flavobacterium > Flavobacterium sp. FlaQc-52. Next base: position 278,735 of record NZ_JBIPCV010000005.1, read on the forward strand.
AGCTGCTGAAAATTTCATTTCCTTGGTAAAATTTATCTTCGGAAGCATAAAAGGTAGACGTTACTTTGCTGGAATAGGTGTATTTAAATAGATAATAATTTTCTGCGTCGCCAGGATCTGTATAAAAAGCTTTTACTTCAATATCTTTTCGGGTAATGCCGCCTTCGTTGTTTTGTTCCAGTCGAGTGATCGGAGCTACCGATTTTAAAATCTCACTCGCCGTATACGTATTTCCGCCACTAACTACTGTCAAAGTATAATTTTCCTCAATTTCAGGTTTAAAAGTGGTACAAACATATTGACCTTTTTTAGGGCTTTCTATAAAATTGAATTGTTCGTTTTTGCTATTTTTTATAGACACAACAGCACCCGAAACCGTTGGAATTACGTTTTGAAAATAACCCGTTGTAGTGGTTAGTTTTATAATTTGTTGATTCCCGGAGGTTCCTTTTTGCCAGGTTATGGCAGCTTCGATTACTAATTTTGGAGGTGCAGTATCCAATTCTACATCAACAACTTCTTCACAGCTTGTGAAGAAAAGGGATATAAAAAGTACGATTAAAAAACTTGCTTTTTTCATGGTTTATCTTTTGTTTTTCTTTGGAAGAAAATAATTTTTAAAATTTGAAATTGTAACTTACTGCCGGTACCATTCCAAAAATGGAGGTTTTCACCGCTTCGTTTGCACCAGTGTCTACATTTTGACGGAAGTTAATAGAGGCCGCATTTTGGCGATTATATAGATTGTAAATACTAAATACCCATTCTCCCTTCCAGTTTCTGTCTTTGTTTTTTCTTGGTGTCAAAGTTGCCGAAATATCCAGGTGATGGTAAGCAGGTAGACGATTTTCATTTCTCAATCCGTAGCTTGGTACCGTTATTCCTAAATATTCGTATTGCGCATTCGGATAGGTAACAGGCTGTCCGGACTGTAAAGTAAAGTTAGCGCCAAAAGACCATTTTTCGTTTAAATTATAAGCCGATGTAATCGCTAAATTATGTGTTTTATCATAAACAGAGTTGTACCAGCGACCATCGTTTATTCCGGTTTCTTCAGGAGTTCTTCCCGGTGTTTGTTGTTCTGATTTGGACAGGGTATAAGAAACCCATCCGTTAAATTTACCCTCATTTTTTTTAAGCATTAGTTCTAGACCATACGATCTCATACGTCCGTTTAGAATAACCTGTTCAATAGCATCATTGGCAATCAGATCGGCACCATCGATATAGTCTAAACGGTTTTGTACTTTTTTATAATACGCTTCCACTTCAAGCGAGTAAGCTCCGTTGTTGATGTTTCTAAAATAACCCAAGGCAACCTGATCGGCGATTTGAGGTTTGATGTAATTGTCACTAGGCATCCAGACGTCAAGCGGAGTAGGTGATGAGGTATTCGAAATCAATTGAAGGTATTGCGCCATTCTGTTGTAACTGGCTTTTAAGGCCTCATCATCGTTTAATTGATAAGAAATTGCGAATCGCGGCTCCAGATTATCGTAACTCTGAATAACCTTATTTTTGCCATAAAACTTCGTTGAGATTGGAGTTCCTTTTTTATAAATCTGCGTATTAGAGTCAAAAACAACCGGACTGTCGTTGTCATAATAATTAATAGTAGATTCGCCCAAACGATAAAATAAGCTGTAACGCAATCCGTAAGAAACCGTAATTCTTTTTGAAAACTGACTTTCGGCATCGATATAAACAGCAGGTTCAAAAGCATATTTTTTGTCTAGCTGATCGGGATTAATTCCTGAAGTGTTACCGGTCGGTTTGATCGTTCCGGGATTAAATCCATAGTAAATTCCGTTTATACCATAATTCAATTTGAACTTATCTGAAATATAATGTTTGAAATCGTATTTGATGTTGTAGTTTTTAATTCCGGAATCCCATTTGAAACCTACCAAATCTAAATCAAGACCATAATAATAATCACTGTAAATTAAAGATAAATTGGAGAATACTTTACTGGAAAACAGATGATTCCAACGAAGATTTAAAGTTGTATTTCCGTAAGTATTCGAGAAACTTTTATTAATACTAAAAACATCGCGACCAAAATACCCGGATAAATACAAGCTGTTGTTGTCATTTAATTTATAACTCAATTTAGTATTCAAATCATAAAAATAGGCAGAATTGTCTTTTTGATCTTCGGATAATTTTAAAAACAGATGGGCGTAAGAAGCTCTTCCTCCAATCAAAAATGAACCTTTGTCTTTTACCAGTGGACCTTCTGCCAGCAATCTGCTCGAGATCAATCCGATTCCGCCATTCATATGAAAACCTTTGCTGCTTCCGTCTTTTTGGTAAATATCGAGGACAGAGGAGGCTCTTCCGCCGTATCGTGCCGGAATTCCGCCTTTGTATAGTTTTAAATCTTTAATAGCATCGGGATTGAAAACCGAAAAGAATCCAAATACGTGCGAAGAGTTAAATATAGTGGCTTCATCTAACAAAATTAAATTCTGATCTGCTCCACCACCTCTGACATTAAATCCCGAAGCACCTTCACCGGCATTGGTAACACCCGGAAGTAACAAAATCGATTTCAAAACATCGACTTCACCCATAACAACCGGCATTTTTTTGATGGTTGAAATCGAGAGTTTATTGGTGCTCATTTCAGGCGATTTGATGTTGATCTTCCCTTTGTTATCCGTAATTACAACCTCCTGAAGTTCTTCACCACCTTCCTGTAGCGAAAAATTAGTTTTAGTGTTTTGATTTAAGTCAATTGTTTTTTGAATGGTTTGATAGCCCACATAACTGATTTCGATTTCGTGTTTACCGGAGGGAATGGTTAAGGAATAAAAACCGTATTCATTTGTTGTAGTTCCGATTTTTAAGGAAGGAATATAAATGTTTACCCCGATTAAGGTTTCATTATTTTTAAAGTCATTTATGGTACCGCTTAATGTGAATTTTTCTTGAGAAAATGAAGTGAGAGCCGTTAGAACAAGAAGAATAAAAAGGTTAATTTTTTTTGGAATCATTGTCGTGGTTTTGATATACATAGTTAACAATTCTTATTAAAATATAGTGTCGAACGATTGTTAAATATGAGTTAATAAAAAAAGACAACCGTTTGAGGTTGTCTTCTTTAATAGCAATATAATTAAAACTGCTTATGATTTTATTTCAGCAAGAATTGCATTGAATGTAGCGCTCGGACGCATTGCTTTGCTTACTAATTCAGGAGTCGGCTGATAGTATCCGCCAAGTGTTTGAGGTTTCCCCTGAGCACTGATTAACTCTGCATCAATTTTAGCTTCGTTTGCTTCAAATTGAGCTGCAATTGGAGTGAAAATCGCTTTTAATTCAGCATCTTTATTTTGAGCGGCTAATGCTTGTGCCCAATAGAAAGCAAGGTAAAAATGAGAACCACGGTTGTCAATTTGACCTACTTTACGTGCCGGAGATTTATCATTTGCCAAGAATTTGTCGTTGGCCTGATCTAAAGTTTCAGATAAAACAAGCGCCTTAGAATTGTCTAAAGTCTGACCTAAGTGCTCCAACGAAGCTCCAAGTGCTAAAAACTCTCCTAATGAATCCCAACGTAAATAACCTTCTTCTGTAAATTGCTCAACGTGTTTAGGAGCAGAACCACCTGCACCGGTTTCGAACAATCCACCACCGTTCATTAACGGAACGATAGAAAGCATTTTAGCAGAAGTTCCTAATTCTAAAATTGGGAATAAGTCCGTTAAGTAATCACGTAAAACGTTTCCTGTTACAGAGATTGTATCCAATCCTTTGATAATTCTGTCTAAAGTAAATTCTGTAGCAGCAACCGGATTTAAAATACGGATGTCTAAGTTTACAGTATTGTAGTCTTTAAGATATTTTTGAACTTTTACGATCAATTCTCTGTCATGCGCTCTGTTTTCGTCTAACCAGAAAACAGCCGGAGTATCAGATAAACGAGCTCTGTTTACCGCTAGTTTAACCCAGTCCTGAATTGGAGCGTCTTTAGCCTGACACATTCTGAAAATGTCATTTGCTTCAACACTTTGTTCCATCAAAACTGTTCCGTTTTTATCAACTACACGAACAACACCTTCTTCTTTCATTTGGAAAGTTTTATCGTGAGATCCGTATTCTTCTGCTTTTTGAGCCATTAAACCTACGTTAGGAACACTTCCCATTGTTTTAGGATCAAAAGCACCATGTTTTTTACAGAAATCAATAGTTGCAGTATAAATTCCGGCATAAGAACGATCCGGAATAATAGCGATAGTATCTTGTTGTTTTCCTTCTTTATTGTACATCTGTCCTGAAGTACGAATCATTGCCGGCATAGAAGCATCAACAATAACGTCAGAAGGAACATGCAGGTTGGTAATTCCTTTATCAGAATTTACCATTGCTAATGCAGGACCGTTAGCGATCGCAGCGTCAATAGCAGCTTCTACTTCATCTTGCTCAGGTCTTCCTGCAATTTTAGCGTAAATATCACCCAAACCATTTCTGGTGTCGATGTTTAATTCATTGAATAAAGTTTCGTATTTTTTGAAAAGATCAGCAAAATAAACTTCAACGATAGCGCCAAAGATAATTGGATCTGAAACTTTCATCATCGTAGCTTTTAAGTGAACAGAAAGTAAAACACCTTCTTTTTTTGCCTCTGCGATAGTTTCAGCAACAAAACTTTTTAAAGCCTTTAAGTGTAATACAGAACTGTCAATAATCTCACCTGCTTTTAATGGAGTACTGGCTTTAAGAACCGTAGTTGAACCGTCTTTAGCAACGAATTCGATTTTTACATCATTTGCTTCCGTAACAGTAAGTGATTTTTCGCTTCCGTAGAAATCACCATTTGACATAGAAGCTACTTTGGTTTTAGAATCAGCAGACCACGCACCCATGGAATGAGGATTTGCTTTTGCGAAGTTTTTTACCGCTCTTGGCGCTCTACGGTCAGAGTTTCCTTCACGTAAAACAGGATTTACAGCAGAACCTAAAACTTTAGCATATTTAGCTTTGATTTCTTTTTCAGCATCGTTTTGAGGCTCTTCCGGATAATTTGGAATGTTATAACCGTGTGACTGCAATTCAGTAATCGCCGCTTTTAATTGCGGTACTGAAGCAGAAACGTTTGGTAATTTGATAATATTGGCTTCCGGTTGTGTTGCCAATTGACCAAGTTCAGCCAAAGCATCAACCGTTTTTTGAGCATCTGTCAAAACCTCAGGAAAATTAGATAAAATTCTGCCTGCTAACGAAATGTCTCTTGTTTCAATTGCAATACCAGCCGTTGCGGTAAACGCTTGAACAATAGGTAAAAAAGAGTAAGTCGCCAACAATGGCGCCTCATCAGTTAAGGTGTAAAAAATTTTTGAATTTTGTGTCATTTTCTTTTTTTTTATAATCGTATTACCGCGAAATGGTAATTAAAAGGTATAGTCGGCTCAAAATGAGCGGAGCAAATATAATAAAAACACTCCGAAAACGGTTGCGTTTTAAGGAGAATTAAACAAATTATCAGATTGTTATTTCGAAGTCTTTAAATTATCAAATTGATCGTTTTGATATTAAAAAATTACGGTTTTATTAATTTGAAAAGAAGGCATAAAAAAAACCCGTTTCAAATAATATGAAACGGATTTTTTATGACAAAAAGATAAATGATTATCTTCTTTTATCTCTAATCTTAGCTTTTTTACCAGTAAGTTGTCTGAAGTAGAAAATTCTAGCTCTACGTACAGCTCCTTTTTTGTTGATTTCAATTTTTTGTAAAGCTGGTAAGTTTACTGGGAAGATACGCTCAACTCCAATAGCTCCTGACATTTTACGAATAGTAAAAGTTTCTGTGTTACCAGAACCTCTTCTTTGAATAACAACTCCTTTAAAAAACTGAGTTCTTGTTTTTTCACCCTCTTTAATTTCGTAGAAAACTGTAATAGTGTCTCCAGCTCCGAAAACAGGGAAATCTTTTTTAGCAACTAATTCGGTTTGAACGAATTTCATTAAATCTGCCATGATAATTTTAATTATGGTTTTTTTATAGAGTAACATTCACGGATCTCGCCAGAGGTTAGTCTAATTCGGCTGCAAAAATACAACTTTAGTTTTAATTTGCAACTTTTTTATTGCCACTATTTTTAAGTGTGTATCAGGAGTAAGGTTCTGATTGTCAGTTGTTAATTTTGATTTTGTGAACTGAGACGGAGAACTGAGACTGTAAACTAGTTCTCAAACGTTTCGGCCAAAGAAATTTCCTGATTGATAAATTACAGTACCAGCTTGGCTAATTTAACTTTTCGTTTCAGTTGTTTGATGTTTTTATCTGTTTTTTTCTTCACATCGGTGTATTTGTCAGCTCCTAATGAAGAAGATAAGCTTTTATCTCTTTTGTCAAACAAACCATCTATTTTACTGTCCCGGTCTGCTTGTGGGAGTTTCTTTTTGTCAATGTCAAATAATCCGGTAACAAGGTCATTATTGGCTTTGTCAAAACTGCTTTTCTGTTTAGCATCTAAAGAAATTCCTTCTGTTTTACCTAATTCAGAGGTTAAGGACTTTTTGTTTAAAGCCTGTGCAATACCCGCAGACGAAATTAGAAACACAAGGCAAAAAGTAAGTTTTAGTAGTGCGTTTTTCATAGTTTTATTTTTTAAATTGCTGTAATTCAATCTTATAAATGTATGAAAAAAGCTAAAAACGTACAAGTAATTATTTTGAAGTTTTTTAGCACGAGTGCTTAGTACTAATTTAATGTCACGCTGAGCGAAGCGCTTCGACTTCGCTCAGCGTGACATTTGTATTTTTTATTTGTAAACTGAGACAAGGATTGAGACTCAAACCTGAAACCTGAAACGTGAAACCTATTTCTCCTCCAACAAATCCGGACGTCTGTTCTTAGTATGCTCATACGCCATATCCTCACGCCATTTATCAATTTTGGCAAAGTGACCGCTGGTTAAAACATCCGGGACTTTCCATCCTTTATAATCTGCGGGACGGGTATAAATAGGTCCCGAAAGTAAATTGTCCTGAAAACTATCTGTTAATGCAGAGGTTTCGTCGCTCAAAACACCCGGAATTAATCGGATCAAAGCATCGGATAAAACCAAAGCACCTAATTCTCCACCCGATAATACATAATCACCAATCGAGATTTCTCTTGTAATAAAGTGATCGCGAACTCTTTGATCAACCCCTTTATAATGACCACATAAAATGATGATGTTTTCATACATCGACATGGTGTTGGCCATTTTTTGGTTTAAAGTTTCACCATCCGGAGACATATATATGATGTCGTCGTATTCGCGTTCGCTTTTCAAATGTGTGATGCAGGCATCAATAGGTTGAACCGTCATCACCATTCCGGCACCACCGCCAAACGGATAATCGTCGACACTTTTTTGTTTGTTTGTCGTATAATCACGCAAATTATGAAAATGTACTTCGACCAAACCTTTGTCAATAGCACGTTTCATAATAGAAGCCTCAAACGGACTTCTTAATAATTCCGGCAAAATCGTTATAATATCAATTCGCATTTCTTTTCTTCAATAGTTCTGTGCGGCAAAGATACAAAGTAAAAAGTAGCGAATTTTTAAAGATTTAAAAATTGAAGATGTAAATATCGAATTATAGGCTGCAAACATTTCATAACACGAAGATTTATTGAATGTTTTTTAGTATTTTTAATTTAAATAGGAAGAAGTTGATCGGGCTTAAAATAATCCTTTTAGTATGAAAAATGTAGCACTGCTTTTCAGTATGATTTTTATAGTGTACTCCTGCAAGGATCAGGTAAAAACACCCAATTTGGATCCGTCAAAGAAGGAAAAAATAGTAAAACAATATTTCGAATATTACAATAACCACCAATGGAACGAACTGGCAACGCTGTATTCGCCAATAGCAGATTTTAAGGATCCGTCATTTGGGCCTGAAATGACCATTCAAACCCGAAGACAGACCATTAACAAATACAATAAGCTAAATACCCTGTTTGCCGATTTGCATAGTGAAATTGTCAAAATTTATCCCTCAGATGAACAACATATAATTGTAGAACTTGTCTCAACAGGTACAGCTGCTGATAGCACAAAATTCAAACTTCCGATCTGCAAGATTTTTACAATCGATAAAGGAAAAATAACACAGGATTTTACCTATTTTGACAACTTTGATGATTCAAATTCTGATAAATAAAGCTAGATTTACTTTTTGAATTCCAAGACCCGGAATAGAATTTCGGAAGCGCTTTTATGATTCATAACAGCCAGGTAACAGTCAATTTAAAATTATTTTATTTCTTTAATGCTATAAAAATAAACCGTAAATCTATTTCCAATCCTTTAACCTTATGCCACGGCCTATATGAGAAAATTTTTTCTTTTAGTTATTGTACTTTTTTATTCCTGTAATTCAAATAAAGAGGATGCCTATTTTAAAGATATAAAAGAGAATGATGTTGCGCTTGCTCCACCTGCGCCCGGTGACTGGTTGTATGATCGTGACGAAAAAGGGCAGAGTTTTGAAAAATTCATGAAATCAAAACACATTATTCCAACCAAAGAGGCGAATATTATTTATCTAAAACCAATTGGCAGTTTTACGGCTTTGCAAACCAAACAAATTGAATTGACGAGGGAGTATCTGCAAATCTATTTTCAATTGGACACCAAAATTTTGGAAACCGCTTCAAATAATATTATTCCTGCTCATGCCAGAAGAATAGGAAGAGAAGAGCAGGAGGAGCTGTTGGCAGGTTATATTTTAGACAGTGTTTTAAAAAAGGATAAGCCTTTAAACCGAATTGCTGTAATGGGATTGACAGAACTGGATTTATTTCCTTCCCCTAGTTGGAATTACGTTTTTGGATTAGCATCTTACACACAGAAAATAGGAGTAAGTTCCATTTATAGATTACAGGATGAAAAATTAACAGAAGCCAATTTTAATCTGTTTTTATCGCGATTGTTGAAAGTAAGTTCACACGAACTCGGGCACATGTTTGGATTAGCGCATTGTATTGAGGCCAATTGCGTGATGAATGGAACAAATAGCATACCGGAGACAGACGAACATTCTATCCGATTGTGCTCAAACTGTCAGAAAAAAATAAATTCCGGTTTAAAATACGATAACAAAAAAAGATTAAACGAACTCGCAGCTTATTTTAAACGAAATAATTTGATGCGTGAATTGCAGTTAATGAAAAGCGATCTAGCGAGTACTCGATTTTAATAACCAAAATAAAACCTTAGAATTGAAAAATACAACTATGAAAAAAATAGGACTTGTGGGCGGAATCAGTTGGATTTCGACAATTGATTATTACCGATTTATCAACGAAGGCATCAACGAAAAGTTAGGTGGACTTAATTTCGCCGAATGCATTATTTACTCGGTGAATTTTGATGATTTTCAAAGAAATAACACCAACGGAAATTGGGATGCCACTTTTGATTTGCTTTTAAATGCCTGCAAAAACCTCGAAAAAAGCGGTGCCGATGCCATTGTTTTGTGTGCCAATACGGCTCATGCGGTTTCAGACAGACTGGAGCAGGAAATTAATTTACCATTTGTACATGTAGTGACCGCCACAGCAAATGCAATAAAGAAACAAGGATTGAAAAAAGTCGGTTTGTTGGGAACGAAATTCACTATGGAAATGGATTTTTACTTCAAAAAACTGGCAGAAAATAACATAGAAGCCATTGTTCCTTTTCTTCAGGAAGAAAGAGATTTTGTGCAGCAAACCTTAAAAGAAGAATTAGGACGAGGAATAATAAAAGAACAAACCAAGAGAGCCTATCTTTCGATTATTGAAAAATTAATTGAAAACGGAGCAGAGGGAATAATTTTGGGTTGTACCGAAATTCCAATGCTGATTAGTCAGGAAGACGTTCCGGTTCCGGTTTTTGATACGACAAAAATTCATTCGGAAGCGGCGGTAGAATTTGCTGTTTCAGCAGAATAATAAAGGCAATGGGCGAGCAGAAAATCATAATGGCTATTTCAGGAAGTACTAGAAAGAACTCGAGTAACTTTAAAATTCTGAAATTCATTTCGGAAAATATAAGCAGTGATTTTATGGTAGAAATATTCGAAGATTTAGAACGTATTCCTCATTTTAATCCGGATCTGGATACCGAAAGTCCACCCGAAGAAGTACAGGCTTTCAGAAATAAAATTGAGACGGCAAGTGGGGTCATAATTTGTACCCCCGAATATGTATTTAGTTTGCCCGGAAGTTTGAAAAATGCCTTAGAATGGTGTGTTTCTACTACGGTGTTTTCAAATAAAAATGTAGGTTTGATCACGGCTTCTGCGTCCGGAGAAAAAGGCCATGAGCAATTAAGCCTGATCATGAAAACAATTGAAGCTAAATTTAATGAGGAAACTCAACTTTTGATACAAGGAATTAGAGGTAAATTGGATTCTGACGGAAATATTTCGGATGAAAAAACCTTGCTTAACCTTCTTAAATTCATCAGGAATTTTGAAAAACAAATGAAAGAATTCAATTAAAAATAAAACAAATATGCAAAGTTTCGGATCGAGTAAAACGTTTATAAAAGGCGATGAAATAGAGTGGGAAGTAGTAGGGGAAGGTATCAAGCGTAAAATTCTGGCCTACGATGATAAAGTCATGTTGGTGAATGTTCATTTTGAAAAAGGTGGAATTGGCGTTTTGCACGAACACTATCATTCGCAGGTAACCTATATTGCAAGCGGTAAATTTGATGTTACAATTAATGGTGTCACACAGACTTTAAAAGAAGGAGACAGTTTTTATATTCCTCCTCATGCCATTCACGGTGTTGTTTGCTTAGAAAGCGGACTTTTAACCGATGTTTTTAGCCCAATGCGGGAAGATTTTATGAAGTTTTAGGTTTAAAGGCGCAAAGGTACAGCGGTTTAAAAAGTGAAAAGTGAAAAAAAACTTTGTGACGCTGCGACTTCTCTGTTTGTCTCGTTAAAAACGCCTTCTAGATATCAATTAAACATTCTTTTATGAACTATTGTCACCCTGAGCGTAGTCGAAGGCTGGCTAGGTAAAAAGGGCTTCGACTCCGCTCAGCCTGACATCGAGATTGAGCTTTTAAAAAAAAACAAGGGGATAAAGGTTTGAAAAAAAGATTCAAAGAAACGCTGAACCTTTGTACCTCTGAATCTTTGCCCCTCAAGAAAAAACACAACCAAAAAATTATAATTTTTTTAAAGTTTAGGTTGAAATTAGAATAGTATTTTTGCAAAATGAATTTATCTAAAACGAATGTCTTATTCATGGCAGCTTGCACCGGACTGATAGTTGCAAACCTGTATTACTGCCAACCCCTGATTGTTTTAATCGCCAACGAATTTAAAATTCCCGAAGCAAGTGCCGGAACCATTACCTATCTGACTCAGGCAGGTTATGCGATCGGACTGTTTTTTATGGTACCGCTTGGGGACAAAATCGAACGTAAAAAACAAATTTTAATGACGACTTTTGCCACGGTAATTGCTTTAATTATTGCTGCGACGTCTACGAACTTTTTTGTTCTGCAAATTGCATCATTGCTTATCGGAATCACTTCGATAGTGCCACAGCTTATTTTGCCTTTAGCAGCTTCTTTAACTGCTCCTGAACAACGTGGAAAAGTAGTTGGAACAATTATGAGCGGATTACTACTTGGTATTTTGCTTTCCCGAACATTAAGCGGATTCATTGGCCAGCTTTTCGGATGGAGATCGATGTTTTGGATTGCAGCAGGAATTTGTACTTTGATATTTTTTGCCATTCAGAAGAAATTACCGGTCAATAAACCTCAATTTGAGGGCTCTTACGGTCAATTAATTAAATCACTGTTTACACTGATAAAAACACAACCGGTTTTACGGGAAGCTACTCTAATCAATGTATTTTGTTTCGCACAATTTGGAGCATTCTGGACTACAATGGTGTTATTGCTTTCGGGTGAGCCTTTTAATTTTAATAGTGCTACAATAGGACTTTTTGGAATTGTCGGAGCGTCAGGAGCTTTAGCAGCACCTTTGGTTGGTAAAATGGGAGACAAAGGAAATCCTAGAGTTGCAGTGGGTTACGGTTGTTTGTTAATGTTAATCAGTTTTATGGTTTTCTATTTTTCAATAGAAAGTGTAATCGGAATTGTGATCGGAATTGTTTTTATTGACATTGGAATTCAGGGCGTTCACATTTCAAATCAAACCCGCGTTTATTCGCTTTTGCCTGAAGCGAGAAACAGATTAAATACCGTATTTATGTCGTTTAGCTTCTTGGGAACTGCGGCAGGATCGGCTTACGGATTGTTATTGTGGAAATTAGGCGGATGGCATGCTGTGACCATAGGATGTGCTGTTCTGGCCCTACTGGCATTGGGAGTTTATGGAGTTACTTATAAATCAAAATCGAAAAAATAGAAAGCACAAGTTGATATAGAATTAATTTGTAAATTTGCAATCAAAATTAAAAATAATAACAATGGAAAACGGAATATACGCTAAATTCAATACTAGCAAAGGTTCAATTTTAGTAAAATTGACTCACGATTTAACGCCAGGTACAGTTGGTAACTTCGTAGGATTGGCAGAAGGAAATTTAGAAAATAAAATCAAACCACAAGGGAATAAATATTACGATGGATTATCATTTCACCGTGTAATTCCTGATTTCATGGTTCAGGGAGGTTGTCCTCAGGGAACTGGAACAGGTGGTCCTGGTTACAAATTTGATGATGAATTTCACCCAAGTTTGAAACACGATCGTCCGGGAGTTTTGGCTATGGCTAATGCAGGAGCAGGAACAAACGGATCTCAATTTTACATCACTCACGTTCCAACTTCTTGGTTAGACGGAAAACATACTGTTTTTGGTCACGTAATTGAAGGACAAGATATCGTTGATGCAATTGCTCAGGGAGATGCTCTTGAAACTTTAGAAATTGTAAGAGTAGGAGAAGAAGCTCAAAAATGGAATGCTATCGAAGCTTTCAGAACTTTTGAAGGTTCTCGTGCTAAACGTGAGGCAAATGAAAAAGCGGCTGCTGAAGCTAAAATGGAAGAACTTGCTGCTGGTTTTGATAAAACAGAAAGTGGTTTACGTTACAAAATGATTCAAAAAGGAGATGGTAAAAGAGCTGAAGCTGGTAAAACAGTTGCAGTACATTACGAAGGTTCTTTAGAAACAGGAAAAGTTTTTGATTCTTCTTACCCACGTAAAAAACCAATCGAATTCAGATTAGGTCAAGGTCAGGTTATCGAAGGTTGGGATGAAGGTATTGCTTTATTACAAGTTGGAGACAAAGCTCGTTTTGTTATTCCTTCTCATTTAGCATACGGATCTGCAGGTGCAGGAGGAGTTATTCCGGCAAACGCAACTTTGATTTTTGACGTTGAATTAATGGAAGTAAAATAAGAAATTAGACCGCTTTGTTCTAATTTAAATACTGTCTAAATAATAAATCCCATTCATTTACGAATGGGATTTTTTTATATTTACTTAAAAAACAAAGCTAATGAAATCAACATTTTTAACCTTTGCCGCGTTGGCCTTATTTTTGGCTTCTTGCGGTACTCAAAAGTCAGCTCCGGTTGCTGCGACTGAGCCAGCCGTACCACCAACTGAAACTGCTAAAGGGGTAACATTGACGCCTGAGTTGGCGGAAGGTCAAAACTTGTATTCAAACAATTGTGCAAAATGCCATAAATTGTACGAACCTAAAAAATTTACACAGGAAGAATGGACTCCAATCTTAGTAAGAATGGGTAAAAAAGCGCATTTAGATGCTACACAAATGGTATCTATTACGAATTATATTAATTCACAATTGTAAAGACTTAAAAAAGCATGCTGTAATCGGGATGCTTTTTTTTATTCCCTGCAAGACATAAAAAAAACACCTGCATATAAGAGGTGTTTAAAAGATTAAGTATTGCTCACTGCAATTATTTTTAAAGATTTTATTCTGGCAGGTAACTCCCAATCGACTTCATCGTTTTCTTTAAATCCAATTATGGCTACACTTAAAGGAGCCAGGATAGAAATTTTCCCCGCTTTTACATCTGCCAATGAAGGTAGTACAATTTGAATTTTCATTTGCTTCTTGGCTTTTACATCTTCAATAGTGACAAATGAATTGATTCGGATCACTAAAGGATCAGGAGTGCTGTCTTTACTGATAATCGCACGGTCTAATTCATGAGAAAGCTGACCGATTTCTTTTGCATTAATAGCATTTTTACTTTTTAAAATCAATTCTCGGAGTAATTGATAATCTGTGGAGCTGAAAATAGGGATTGGTTTCATGGTGTTATTATTGTTTATTTATTTGAAAAAAAAGTAATGGTTCCGGTTCTCAACATGTATAAAATATACAGATTGTGACTAGAAGTAAATGAATGTAAATGGGATATTGATTGAAACGGGATTATTTGACAGAAGAGAGCTTCTTTCAAATAAAACAAATTAAAAAAAGAGGTAAATCCTCCGCCTGAAAGAAGAAATTGAAGTAGACGGAGGCCTAATTAATAAAGGCCTTACTATGTGAAATAAATGCAGCGGCAAGCGGTTTTCTCCTGAAAGAAAACAGTAGTATAAAAACGGTTGATAGTATAATACTCGCCATGAGTGATCGTTTGGGTGAATTCGTAAAGATACTTAAACTTTTTGAAAAGTCTGGACGGTTATTTCCATTTGATGTTGCAACCAATACTTGGTTTCTGCAAATCTTTTAAAGTTCGGTTATAGATTAACGCATCTATAGCACTTCGTAAGTCGCTCCCGCTTAGTGGAATTCCGTTATTAGGTCTTGAATCGTCTAATTGCCCACGATAAAACAAACGGTCGCTGGCATCAAACAGATAAAAATCGGGAGTACAGGCAGCATCAAAAGCTTTTGCAACTTCCTGCGTTTCGTCGAATAAATAGGGGAAATCTATTTTGTGTTGAAAAGCAAATTCCGTCATGAGTTCCGGAGCGTCCTGAGGATATTTTTCAATATCATTGCTGGAAATCGCAATTACTCCAATTCCCTGAACACGATAGTCATTTGCGATCATGATAATTTCGGGAATAACATGCAGTACAAAAGGACAATGATTGCATATAAAAATTACAAGAGTCCCTTTTGATCCTTTTAAATCTTCAAACGAATATTCATAGTTAGAATTTGAGTCCTTTAATTTGAAGTTTGGAGTAATAGTTCCAAGAGGTAACATATTTGAAGGAGTTTTTGCCATTTTGTAGAGAATTGATTATTCAAAAATAAGGCTAAAATTCTGTTTAAAAAAATAGAGAATCCAATATTAAGGAAGTATCGCACAAAGCTTCTACTTTTGGTAAAATCGTTAATTTTATTTTTAACATATATTTGATTACAAATTATTTGGTTTTATTTTAAAAAAGTAAGATTTTTACTTAAATTTAAATTATGGTACTAGAGAAATAAAGTACATAGAGATAATAGTAAGATAGTAAAGGATTTAAAATGCAGGAATTAGAAACAATAAAACACTTAAGTAATGCTTATAGCAGCTGGAATAGTAAAAAATATAGTTTATGGGAGAAATTGAAGAAAATAGTTGTTGAAATCTTAATAATTGTTTTTGCTGTTATGCTCTCTATTTGGTTTCATGAAAAAAGTATATTGCATCATAAAGAGATGGAAGTTAAACAATTTTTATTAGGGCTAAAGGTTGATTTAAAAAAGGACATATCAGAAATGAAAGAGGATAAAGAAGGCAGTTTGAAAGAAAGGGCGGCATTTCATTATTTGGCAAATGTAAAACCAAATCAGGATGTGAATGCCGATTCGTTAAAAAAGTACCAAGGATCAATTTTTTTGAAGATTTTGCTTTTGCCAAATGATGGGAGATTTGAAGGATTTAAATCATCCGGAAAGATGGGTGATATTGATAACTTGATCCTGCAAAATGATATTATGGATTTATATCAGGAACAATATAAAATATTGCAAACAGTATCAGGTGTCTACTTGGGCAAAAAAGATATGTTTTTTAATTATTATATCAAGAACTTTAAAAAATCATCCGATTCGGTTTCTAATATAAGTGCTATTTTAACCCATAGAAGTGAAGGTCGAAATATTTGCTTTTTCCTTGAAGATCCTTCAGTAGTAGAGGTCTACGATTTGTGTATTAGTAAGTCAGAGAAAGTTGTAGCCGAAATTAATGCAGAATATAATTTAAAAGATTAAAAGAAATAAAAATATCCAAAGAGCCCTCTATGAAAGAGCTTTTTGGATATTCTGGGGTTGGTTTACGAATTTAAGAAATTCAGTAAATCATTGTTTAGTTTTTGTCTTTCGGTATAAAACAATCCGTGTGGTGCACCTTCATAGGTAATGAAGGTACTGTTTTCTATTGATTCCGCTGCTTTTTTTGATGTTAGGTCAATCGGTACGGTTTTATCATCTGTCCCGTGAATGAGCAGCGTTGGAACTTTTATAGTATCTAACTCACTCCTAAAATCGGTATTCGTAAGCGATTCGGCACATTTCAAAGTAGCTCGTGGCGAGGCAAAGGAGCAAAGCATTCGATAGTATTCTAACAAAGCGTTACTTACCGGTTTGTTGATCACATTTACGCCAAAAAACGTCTTTCCGAAATTATCCAGAAAACCAATTCGGTCTTCCTTGATAGCAGCAGCAGTGGCATCGGCTTTTTCTTTTGGACGCCCATCAGGATTATCTTCCGTTTTTGACAGAAAAGGGATAATTGAGGAGATTAGAACCGCTTTAGTAGCGCCTCTTCCGTCATGTCGGCTAAAGTAACGTACGACTTCTCCGCCGCCCATAGAAAACCCAATCAGTGTAAAATCGCCCAATTGAAGTTGTTCGATTATTTCGTTGAGGTCATCTGTTAAAGTGTCAAAATCGTAGCCATCCCAAGGTTGTGAAGATTTTCCAAATCCACGTCGGTCATAGGCAATTACTCTGAAGTTGTTCTGAACCAAAAAATCAATTTGGTATTCCCACATCTCATTAGACAGTGGCCAGCCATGAATTAAAATGACCGGTTTCCCTTTGCCATAGTCCCTTACATATAGTTTTACGTTTTGAGCAGTTTGTATGTATTTATCAGTGTTTCGTGCTTTTACATCAAGATCAGGATCGGTATCTCTAAAAGAAGTGAAGGTATTTATAAAACTATTTTCCATTTTTCGTGTTTTTTAATGTTGGCAATACTAATTTGATTAGTAAAATTAAAAATGAAGTGCAAAAAAAAGTTATAGAATTGCTGGCAATAATTACAAAATTTTTAGGTTTGTAAATAAAGACGACATAAAAATGGATTTAACCTGGAGTGAATTTGAAAGAACCGATATGCGAGTAGGAACCATAATCGGTGTAAATGATTTTCCCGAAGCCCGAAAACCGGCCTATCAGCTTACAATTGATTTTGGTGCGGAAATTGGCCTCAGAAAATCATCGGCACAAATTACCAAACGATATACAAAAGAAGAGCTACTTAACAGACAGATTGTAGCCGTGGTTAATTTTCCTAAAAAACAAATAGGGAAGTTCAATAGTGAATGCCTGGTTCTTGGTGCTGTAGGTGATGAGGGTGATGTGATCTTACTGGCTCCCGATTTTAAAATCGAAAATGGCTTGCGGATTGGTTAGTTTTTAGGCGCAGTCACAGTCTCAGTCTCAGACGCGGTCTCAGTCGCAGTATTCAGTTTAGATTAGACGCTTTACATTTTACATCTTACAGGTTGCATTTCGCAACCACAATTCCGCTTTTCGAGACTGAGACTGAGACTGAAAACTGAGACTAAATAGTATTAATTTTTGCAACTAATTGTTGTAAAATTAACTGTCCTTCTTCCCAGTATTTTAAATCAGAGTCCGAATTGATGTGGCCTTTTTGCCCTACGTTGACAAGTTCACTTCCCCACATTTGGGCAAAGTATTTTTTTCGCTCAAAGGAGGCGTAAGGATCGTTTTCGCTGGCTACAACAATAGACGGGAAAGGTAATTTTATAGTTGGTATTGGAGAAAAATTTCTGATGGATTCCGGAGTATGTTCGGGAGAGTCTACATCTGCGGGAGCTACTAAGAGTGCACCGACAATATTTTTGTTGTGATTTGAAGCAGCCCAATGCAATACCAATGAGACGGCTAAGCTATGCGCTACAAGAATGGTTGGGCTGTTTAGTTTGGAAATTTCCTCGTTTAATCTTTCGATCCATTCGGTACGAATAGGCTCATCCCAATTGTCCTGAACAATTCGTTTGGAGTTTTTGAATTTTTCATGCCAGAAAGTTTGCCAATGTTTTTCGCCTGAGTTTCCTAGTCCGGGTAGTATTAATAAATTTGTTTCCATTGCCGTGGATTTGTTTTTAAAGGTTATTTTTCGCGTTGTTTTATAATTCGGTTAACTTCATTTAAGAGTAATGGGAAGCCCGGTTCAGTCATTCCGTGACCATAACCGTCTAATTCAAAAAGTTTGGTCTGTTTGTGTCCTACAAGTTTCATCATGCGGGCCATATAAGCGTTTTCTTCATAGCGACCCAGCATTTCCATTTCACGATCTCCGGTTATTAGTAAGATTGGTGGAGCGTCGGAACGAACATGGTAAATTGGTGCATAATTATCGATAGTTGCTTGTGTATTTTGAATTCCATTTTCTTTTCTGATTTCGAAATGAGTAATGCATTGACCACTAAAAGGGATAAGTCCTGCAATTTTATTGGCATCAATGCCTTCTTTTTGTAACCATTTTTTATCCAGACCAATCATTGAAGTCAGGTAGCCTCCAGCGGAATGTCCGGAAACAAAAATCAGTTCCGGATCACCTCCATAATCTGCAATATTATTAAAAGCCCAGGCAACGGCAGCTGCGCTATCTTCTATACATTTAGCCGCTTTTACTTTTGGAGATAATCTGTAATTGATGCCTACAATGGCAAAACCTTTGTTTTTCAGAGCTTCCGGAATTTCCATATGCCCTCCGCTTAGGCCACCGCCATGAAACCAAAGAATCGTTGCGAAGCCCTTTTTGTTTTTAGGATAATATATGTCTAATACGCAACGTTGGTTAATGTAATTGTCATTTTTATTTGTTGCAGAATCGTAATACTGAATATTGGATTTTATTTCATACTCCGTTTTTTGAGCAAAAAGGATACTTGCAGTAAAGAAGAAATAGAGAAGTAGCAGTTTTTTTTTCATTGTTGCGGGTTTTGGAAAAGGAAGCGATAATTTAAAGGTATAAAAAAAGTCCAAAATGCAGGACATGTTGGACTCGTACTTTTTAAAAAGCTATTTTTAGGACTAAATATCGTCGAAATCAATATCAGTAAAGCTAGATCTCTGTCCTTCAGGTTTATCAGAACCGTACTCTTTTTTAAAATCTTTTTGGTGTCTTTCAGAAATTACCTCTTCGCCTTTGTGGTTCAAGACATACGAAGTCATCTCTTCAAGTATTTCAGCGAAAGCACTAAAATCTTCTTTGTACAAGTAGATTTTGTGTTTTTTAAAGTGAAATGAACCATCTTCTTCAGTAAATTTCTTGCTTTCGGTAATCGTGATATAATAATCGTCAGCCTTTGTCGCTCTCACATCAAAGAAATAAGTTCTTCTCCCTGCTCGTAATACTTTAGAAAAAATCTCTTCTTTTTCTAACATGTCATTTTCTCTCATAATACGTTCTATCATTTTTGGAATTAATAGTACTCAAAAATCATAAAAAATTATCGATTACACAACAATTAAAGTAATTCTTTTTCCGAAAGTTGTTTCAAATATAACGAAGAATAATAACCCTCCTGATTTATTAATTGATTATGAGAGCCTTGTTGGATGATTTTACCGTCCTCAAGGATGATAATTTTGTCGGCATTTTTCGCTGAAGAAACTCGATGACTGACAATTATTGTCGTTTTATCTTTACAAATTTCGAACAAATTGTTCAAAATCGTCTCTTCTGTCTCTGTATCGACTGCAGATAAGCAATCGTCAAAAAGTAAAATAGCCGGATTTTTAATAATCGCTCTCGCAATTGAAACCCGTTGCTTTTGTCCGCCCGAAAGGGTGATACCTCTTTCTCCTAATACAGTGTCATATTGTTTGTTGAAAGCAATTATATTGTCGTGAACAACAGCGTTTTGTGCAGCTTTAATAACTTCTTCGTCTGTCGCATTCTGATTTCCAAATTTGATATTATTTTTAATAGTATCTGAAAATAAAAAAGCATCCTGAGGAACAATTCCAATGTTGTTTCTTAAATCATTTAAATTTAAAGTACTTATTTCATGTTGGTCAATTGTGATTTTTCCTTGCGTAACATCATATAAACGTGAAATGAGTGATAATATTGTTGACTTTCCGGAGCCGGTTTTTCCTAAAATAGCTAAGGTTTCTCCTTTTTTTACTGTAAAAGTCACATTTTTAAGTGCTTCAATATTGGTGTCTTCATAGGTGTAGCTCACGTTTTCAAAAGAAATGGAGCCTTGAATATCGGATGGATTTTGATTGTTATTTTTGATTTCCGGTTCAATTTTCAAAAATTCATTTAGACGTTTTTGCGAAGCTTCGGCTTCCTGAACCATAGAAGAAACCCATCCTAATGAAGCAACAGGCCAGGTTAACATGTTTACATATAAGATAAACTCAGCAATAGTTCCGATGCTTTGAATAGTACCATTAATGTACATAACACCACCAAAATAAATCACCACCAAGTTACTGATTCCGATTAAAGCAATCATTAGGGGGCCAAAAAGGGATTGTACTTTGGCTAGATCCAAGCTCTTTTTCTTGCTTTCATCAGCAAGAGCAACCATGTTGTTTTGATGTTGATTTTCTAAAGAATAAGCCTTTATTACTCGTATTCCTGAAAAGATTTCCTGAGAGAAACTCGAAACTTTAGATAAATATTGCTGGAATATGGTACTTTTTTTATTGATGGCTGAACTTAGTTTGAAAATGCAATAAGAGAGTATAGGTAAGGGCAAAATCGTATACAAAGTCAGTAAGGGAGATACACTATACATATAGATAATCACAATGGCAAAACGAATGAATGTATTAATCGTATACATAACGGCAGGGCCAACGTACATACGTACTTTTGATACGTCTTCGCTGATTCGGTTCATTAAATCTCCGGTTCTGTTTTGTTTGTAGAAATTTTGCGAGAGATTTTCATATTGTTTAAAGACTTCATTCTTTAGATCAAATTCAATATGACGTGACATTACGATTAAAGTCTGACGCATTAAGAAGGTCAGGAAGCCCGCAACAATGGTAGTAGCTATGATTAGCAGTACATTATGAATCAAATCCTGATGGTACGAAGCTATAATTGTTTTAGATACCTGATCGGCTTTTGGTAATTTGTCGAACTTTTCAATAGCACTTAATGACCTGCTAATTAGCTTTGGAGTGAATAATGAAAAAATTTGTGCGATTATGGTGATTAAAATTCCTAAAGAGAAACTATATTTATATTTGATGAAGTATTTGTTTAAATAGCGTAATTCTTTCATTTTTTTAAGATATTCAATGTTAAAATGATATTGGTTTTGTGAATTGCTTTAAATAAAAAGCAATAGAAAACGCAATTTGTTCACAATAAATTGATTGTTAATTTGTTATTCTAAAGACAAAAAAATAGCACATGTGTATTTTTTGTTTATGTTTGAGATGTCTTTTTGACAAATTCATAATTTTAACAAATAAATAGTAGCGCTATGGATGCAACTTTCACAACTGGAAAGGAACTTCAAAAAATGGATCCTGTTTTTGGTCAGTTATCTTTTAACGATCACGAACAAATTGTATTTTGCAATGACAAAGATACAGGTTTAAAAGCAATTATTGGTATTCATAATTCAGTTATGGGACCAGCTTTAGGAGGTACTAGAATGTGGAATTATAATACTGAATGGGAAGCTTTAAACGATGTTTTGCGTCTTTCAAGAGGTATGACTTATAAATCTGCAATTACCGGACTGAATATTGGTGGGGGAAAAGCAGTAATTATTGGTGATGCCAAAACGCAAAAAACTCCTGAGTTAATGCGTAAGTTTGGCGAATTTGTTCACTCTTTAGGTGGTAGATATATTACAGCTGAAGATGTTGGAATGGAGACTAAAGATATGGATACCGTTAGAGATGTAACGCCTTATGTTACCGGAATCTCTGAAGAAAGAGGTGGTTCAGGAAATCCTTCTCCTGTAACGGCTTACGGTGTTTATTTAGGAATGAAAGCGGCTGCAAAAAGTCAGTTTGGTTCTGATGTTTTAGATGGTAAAAAAGTTTTGGTTCAAGGAATTGGACACGTGGGTGAAACTTTGGTTGAGTATTTGACTAAAGAAGGCGCACAAGTGACTATTACCGATATCAACGAAGAAAAATTGTATCAGGTAGCTTCAAAATACAATGCTACAATTTATACCGGAGAAGATTTATATACTGCAGATGTTGATATTTATGCACCATGTGCAATGGGAGCAACCATCAACGATGATACTGTAAACAAAATAAAAGCTAAAGTTATTGCCGGAGCGGCCAATAATCAGTTGGCAGATGAGAATGTACACGGAGCAAGATTACAGGAAAGAGGTATTTTATATGCACCGGATTTCTTAATCAACGCGGGTGGAATTATCAATGTTTACGCTGAATTAGAGCACTACGGTAAAGCCGAAATCATGAGTAAAACCGAAAATATCTACAATACAACTTTAGAAATTATCGATTACGCTGTGAAAAACGGAATGACTACACATAAAGCAGCACTTACAATTGCTCAGAATCGTATCGATCAAAGAAAAATCGAGAACGCTAAGAAGTAGTTTTTAAGACTTAGTCTTTAGTCTCAGTTTTCAGTCCCGGTTCTCAGTATACGCTGAAGACTGTGACTGAGAACTGAGACTTTTTTTATTCATTAAAGTTTAAATAACAGATCCTGCAAGGTCTTTTTTTTGACCTTGTAGGTATCATGACTGATGTTTTGTCCTAGCAAGATCAAAAAATGACCTCGAATAAAAAATATAATGCATGAAAATCAGATACTTAACGATCGAACTCAGATTATTGATAGATTCTGTAAACTGCGACTGAAAACCGCGACTTTCCTTTATTTATCAGTACATTTTAAAGGCCGCGAGTAAGACTGAAAACGGTGACTGAGACTGAAAACTGCGACTTTCCCCCTACGACTAAAACTTAATTGATTACGAATTGTGTTTTTTATTGGATTAAATTTCATTATAACCTGTTTAATTCTTATTTTTGCACCCTAATTTTAAAATGTTCTTACAAGGTGGTAAATAGAAGACACATACGCGTTAAAGTAATGCAATCCATTTATGCAATGCATCAAAGCGGTTCTGATAATATGGAAAAAGAAGAGAAATTTCTTTTTTATAGCATAGATAATATTCAGGACTTATACCTTATAATGCTTTCTTCGTTGATAGAAATTTGTAAAAAAGAGTCTGTTTTTTTACATCTTTCAAGTAAAAAACATCTTGCAACTGCTGCAGAACGTAATCCGAACGAAAAATTTATCAATAATAAAATTTTTCAACTACTTGCCGAAAGTAATTCACTTAGTATCGCTTTAGAAAATCGTAAAATCAATAACTGGTCATTAAATGATGATTATATTTTATTGCTTTTAAATGATATTAAATCAAGCGAATTGTATACTAAATACATGAGCAATTCGACCAATACTTTTGAAGAAGACAGACAATTTGTAATTGACTTGTTCGCTGATGTTATTGTTCCGAATGATAAATTGTATGAATATCTGGAAGATGATAAATTAACATGGGTTGATGATATTCCGGTTGTAAATACGCATATTATCAAGCAACTGAAAGCGATTAAAACACAAGATCCGGACGATTTTAGAGTACCAAAATTGTACAAAGATGTAGAGGATAAAGATTTTGCAAAAGATTTGTTTAGAAGAACCGTTTTAAATGAGTCGATTTTTGCAAAAGAATACGATGATAAAACACCAAACTGGGACAGTGATCGTATTGCTGAAATTGATACTATTATTTTAAAAATGGCAATTTGCGAGTTTTTAAAATTCCCTTCAATTCCTGTAAAAGTAACTCTTAACGAATATTTAGAAATTGCCAAAGAGTATTCTACACCAAAAAGTAGTATTTTTATCAACGGAATTTTAGATAATTTAGTTAAAGAGCTGGAAGCTAACAAAAAGATGATTAAAGTTGGTAGAGGTTTGATGTAATTGAAAGTAATTTTCAAAAACTAGAATTTCAAATTCCAAAAAGAATATTAATAATAAACAAAAAAGTATTTAAATTATGGGACAATTAACTCAATTTGCGCCATTTCTATTAATGTTTGTGGTAATCTATTTCTTTATGATCAGACCGCAACAAAAAAGAGCAAAAAACGAAAAAGAATTTGAAAGCAGCCTAAAAGTAGGTGACAAAATAATTACAAAAAGTGGTTTTCACGGTAAAGTAGTTGAACTTGCAGAAACTACCGTAATCATTGAAACAATGTCAGGAAAATTAAAATTAGAGCGTTCTGCAATTTCTATGGAAATGAGCGCTGCTTTGAACAAAAAAGCATAGTTTTTTTTAAATTCCAAAAAAAATTAAAATCCCAAATTCCAAAGTTGTAATACTGGAATTTGGGATTTTTTTATGGCTGAAAACTAGTACTCGTTATAACTTTGTCATTTGGAGACGCGTGAAATCATACACGAAACTCGGCAAATATTGGCGATTTCGGGGATAAGCCTTCGACTTCGCTCAGGGTGACATTTGGGGGGAAGTTTGGAATTTGGAATTTTAGTATTGGAATTTCAGTCCTTTTTTTTTTGTCATTTCGAATTTAGAGACATTTTGTTTAAAATATAGGCGATTTCGGGGATAAGCCTTCGACTTCGCTCAGGGTGACATTTGGGGGAAGTTTGGAATTTGGAATTTTAGTATTAGAATTTCAGCCCCTTTTTTTTGTCATTTCGAATTTAGAGGTATTATGTTTAAAAGATAGGCGATTTCGAGAATAAGCCTTCGACTTCGCTCAGGGTGACATTTGGGAGAAGTTTGGAATTTTAGTATTGGAATTTCAGTCCTTTTTTTGTCATTTCGAGGTACGAGAAATCACACGCGTAACTCGACAAAGATTGGTCGCTTACTATGCGGAATTGCTGGCGTGATTTTTCGTAGCTTTAAAGTATAAAAGTTGTGTTAAGCAAATTTAATCTGGAAAATCAGTAGGAGACTTTAGTTATCATTCTTTTTTCTCAAGTAGAAACAAGTAAACAACAACATCCAGTTCCCAAACAATTGGAATTTGGAATTTTAAAAAATTGGAATTTAACTACCTGTATTTATCATTCAGCCCAATATGTCCTAAAACCATCGGGATTATCTTTTCGATTCTTGAAAGTTTAGTTTTTTCCTGTTTGGCAGTTTCAATATATTCTAAAAACTCATATTGTTTGTAAGGAGAAAAAGCCTGAAATGCTTTTGCTAAAGCCGGATTCTGACTCATTTCTTTTTCGAGCAACTCAGAAACGATTGTTTCTTTTTTTGTTGGTTTGATGACTTTTCCCTGTTTTTCGTTTTCAATAGCCTCCAGAATATATTCCAGAACTTCTTTTTCGTTTACCTCTTCTTTAGAGGTAAAACGCCATTGACGCAATGATTTTGTTTTGTCTTCCTGGGCGTTGATGAGTTTCTTTTTCTCGTCTTTCAAGAAAACGCCATTGAAGAACCAAATGGTAAAATAATCCTTAAAACCCCCAATTCCGATAACATTTTTTTTATTGTAAACATAAACCGGGCCGCCCCATTTTACGGTTTCAATCAGTTCGGTTTTGTCAATAATTGATTGAAGAAGAAGTAATTCTTCCTCCCAATTATTGACTTTGTCCCAAACGTGTTTTTTATCGGATGCTGGTTCCAGTTATTTTCTTTTTTTAGGTTTTTCAGGTGCATCAAAAATTCCCGGTACTGCTGTTAACTCGACAATTTTTACAATGACATTAGTTGCTTTTTGGATACTTTCTGCGGGAACATATTCATATTTTCCGTGAAAATTATGACCACCGGCAAAAATATTAGGACATGGTAATCCCATATAAGATAGTTGTGAACCGTCAGTTCCGCCACGAATAGGTTTTATGATCGGTTTTATGTCTAATTCCCTCATTGCTTTTTCGGCTATGTCAACGATATGTTTTACGGGAAGTACTTTTTCTTTCATATTGTAATATTGGTCTTTTACTTCAATAGTTACAATGTCCTCACCGAACTTTTTGGCGAATTTTTTATTGATTTTCTTCGCAATTTTTTCGACTAATTCTTTTCGTTTTTCGAATTTTTTCTTGTTGTGATCGCGAATGATAAGTTCTAAAACGGTTTCTTCAATATGTCCCGCAATATGATGAACGTGAAAGAAACCTTCGTATCCTTTAGTTTGTTGTGGTGTTTCTCCTTTTGGAAGTTCATTGATAAAATCATTTGCAATCAGCATTGAATTAATCATTTTTCCTTTTGCATAACCCGGATGAACACTTTTTCCTTTAAAAGTAATTTTGGCGCCTGCAGCGTTAAAGTTTTCGTATTCTAATTCGCCAATCTGACTTCCGTCCATGGTGTAAGCCCATTGTGCTCCGAATTTCTCTACGTCAAAATGATGTGCACCGCGACCAATTTCTTCGTCAGGGGTAAATCCAATTCTGATTTTACCGTGTTTAATTTCAGGGTGCTGTACCAGATACTCCATTGCTGAAACAATCTCAGTAATTCCGGCTTTATCATCGGCACCTAATAGCGTTGTTCCGTCAGTTGTGATGATCGTTTGCCCTTTATATTGTAATAAATCTTTGAAATAGTCAGGCGATAAAATGATGTTTTTTTCGGCATTCAGAACAATGTCTTTTCCGTCGTAATTTTCAACAATTTGTGGTTTTACGTTAGCTCCGCTAAAATCCGGTGAAGTGTCAAAATGCGAAATAAATCCAATTGTAGGGACTTCATGATCCACATTGCTTGGTAAAGTAGCCATGATGTATGCTTTGTCGTCTATTGTAACGTCTTCTAAACCAATTGTTTTTAGTTCTTCGACTAATTTATTGGCAAGGTTCCATTGTTTTTCTGTACTTGGAGTTGTTTTTGAATTTGGATCAGATTCTGTATCAATTGTTACATAACTTATAAAACGATCAATAATATGTTGCATTTTTTTATTTTTTAGCAAATATAGACATTTTTCTTAGCTGTAAAATTGTAGCTCTTAATATCTAAATTCAAATAAAAAAGGATTCTGTTTTGTAGAACCCTTTTGTTGTGTTTTATTTTCAGATGCTTTTTACGCATCTAAAGCCAAGATGATTGGCTGCAGATCTGATTTCTCCTTTTCCTCTTGTGCCGACCATATAGCGTGTGCAATACTGATCGGTGCATAAAAAGGATCCGCCTCGATGTACTTTTTTTTTCTCTGTTGGATCGCTTGGGTCATTGTAAGCTTTCGGTCCTTGTGGGTTTTTGGTGATTTTTCCGTCTCCGGCTAACGTTTGGTAGTAGTCTACACTATACCAATCGTTGACCCATTCCCATACGTTTCCGCCTATGTCATAGAGGCCATAGGTATTTGGCTCAAATTGTGCAGTTGGTGCAATTCCTTTAAATCCATCTTCACCGGTGTCTCCGTCTTTGATTGGAAAGTGCCCCTGATATATATTGGCTTGAAATTTTCCATTTGGTTTTAATGTATTTCCCCAGGCGTATAAGTTTCCGGTTTTACCGCCACGGGCAGCAAATTCCCATTCCGCTTCAGTAGGTAATCTTTTGCCGGCCCATTTTGCATAGGCAGCAGCATCTTCATAGGTAATGTGAACTACAGGATATTTTTCTTTTCCTTTAATACTGCTTTGAGGGCCTTCGGGATGTTTCCAGTCGGCACCGCCAACATAGGACCACCATTGTAAAAAGTTGTTCAGATTAACTGCGGCTGGTGTCGGAGTAAATATAACAGATCCTGTTATTAGATCTTCTTCGGCTGCCGTTGGAAATTCTTCTTTAGTTGGTTTCTGTTCCGCAACAGTTACATATCCGGTGGCTTTTACAAATTTTGCATATTCTTCGTTGGTGACTTCGGTTTTATCCATAAAATAACCGTCTACATAAACGCGGTGAATAGGAGCAGCGTCTTTTGTTACGCCTTTTATGCTGCACAAACTTTCATCTTCAACATTACTACCCATCGAAAATTCTCCACCGGGAATCCAAACCATTCCTTTTGGTGCTTTAGAGGGGGCAGGAGTTTTGTTTGCAATGGTTGGTTTAAAATCAGATTCGGCTGCAGTATTTGGAGTTTCAGCACAATCTACGGCAGCCAGTTTTTCTTTCGGACTTTTAAAAGTGGTATAACCGAAAGCAAGAGTAATAATGGAGATGGTAAGTATGGCAAAAATCCAATAAGTTTTAGTTTTCATTTTGGGTGATTTTGGTTTGAATGGTATTGTATAGGGTAATAATGCCTATGATGTAAAAAAATAACCTTATTAAATACAATTCGTTTAATAAGGTTATCTAATTTCATTTCAAATATATAAAAATTCTACTGTTTCTATAGAGTAAATAGTTTTTATCTGAATTATTTTATTTTTTCATCAGAAGGATCTATTTATCTTCTTCAACAAGAGCTACTTCGTATTTGTCTTTACCGTCAACTTGTACGGGTTGATAGTATGTTTCACCAAATTTGATGTATTTTACATCACCAACCGTAACTTCTTCACCACCTTCAGGCAGACTTTCAACTATTGTTCCTGCTGTTGGTGCTACTACTTTATAATTGCTACCGTCTTTTTCATAATAGGTTCCGCCGTAATAATAATTGTTGACCGTTCCTGTATTGACCGTCTGGGCGCCACTTGGAATATTGTTGACCGTTCCTCCAACCGGAGCCGGTACGGCAGTGTAACCTCCGCTTGATGATTGGTACCAAACCCCTTGATCATAGTGGTATTGAGTGCTCTCTACGCTAACAACAATTGCTGTAACGGCCAAAGACGTAATAAAGAATCCCCATGGATGCCAAACCGGTCCCCAATAAAAAGGTCTGTACGGATGGTAGAAATAAGGGTGGTAACAATTGTATCGGTATCCGCCATATCGGTATGCGGGACGACCATAAGCAACATTGTTTCTTCTTACAACCGTATTACGATTGTTACGAACGTGAACGCTGTTGTTTACATTTATGTTTACGTTGTTTCTGTTTTTATTAACAGTATTACCGCTAATGTTGTTTCTGTTGCCGGTTTTGTTTCTGTTTGTTGTAGCATTCCCTCTGTTATTGGTTACTTTATTGTCTCCAATTTTTGTTCCGGAATTATTGGGTCTGGTTACTTTGTTGTTAGTGTTGCCAGATCTGTTGATTGTGGAGGTTTTGTTCCCTGTAGCTGGCCTTGTTGGTCTTGTTGTGTTTGCCGGTCTGGCTTTTGGTGCTGGTCTGGCCTGAGTAGCTCCGCCTGCGCGATGTGCACCGCCGCCGACATGTCCTCCACCGCCTCCATGACGTTGTGCCATACCGTCAAGTGAAATTAGAAAAAAAGAGCTTATCAAGCATTGGACTGCCAACTTTTTAATTGCATTTTTTATATTTTTCATCTTCAGTGTTTTAGGTTCACTAAATTATAAAAAAAAACGTATAAATATTTAAAAATTAAACTGATTTTAACGAACAAGTGCATTTAATTCCGGTTTTTAAGTAAATTTTTGTAGCAGTATTAAACTATCATAGGGACACTTTCAAGTATTATAATTAAATTTGCCACCGAAAAAACAACAACAACAACACACTATGTATAAATTGATAATTCGTCCGATACTTTTTTGGTTTGATCCGGAAGAAGTACATTACTTCACTTTCTCTTTCGTTAAATTCATTTCAAAAATACCAGGAGTTTCGTCAATAATTAAATCCGTTTACGAAGTAAAAGACAATCGTCTGGAAAGAGAAGTTTTTGGAATTAAATTTAAAAACCCGGTAGGACTTGCGGCAGGATTTGATAAAGATGCTAAATTGTATAAAGAACTTTCTGATTTTGGATTCGGTTTTATTGAAATTGGAACCGTTACCCCAGTGGGTCAGGAAGGAAATCCTAAAAAGCGTTTGTTTCGCTTAAAAGAAGATCAGGCGATTATCAATCGAATGGGATTCAATAACGGTGGAGTTCTGGAAGCTGTAGAACGTTTAAAAAAGAATTCAAATGTTTTAATTGGGGGGAATATTGGTAAAAATAAAGTCACTCCAAACGAAAACGCGGTAGACGATTATATTATTTGTTTTGATGCCTTATTTGATCACGTTGACTATTTTGTGGTGAATGTAAGTTCTCCAAATACTCCAAATTTAAGAGCGCTGCAAGACAAAGAGCCACTAACAGCTTTGTTGCAGACGTTGCAGGACAGAAATATAGAAAAGCAAAAAACAAGCAGTCAAAAAGTAAAACCTATTCTATTGAAGATTGCTCCGGATTTAACAGATGAGCAGTTATTGGATATTATTGATATTGTGAAAACAACTCAGATTGCGGGTGTAATTGCTACAAATACTACCATCTCACGTGACGGATTGCAAGCTGCGAATCAAACAGAAATGGGTGGTTTGTCAGGGAAGCCCTTAACGAAGCGTTCTACAGAGGTTATTCGTTTTCTTTCTGAAAAAAGTAATAAAGCATTCCCTATTATTGGAGTAGGAGGTATTCACTCTGCGGATGATGCCATCGAAAAGTTAAATGCAGGAGCAAGTCTGGTACAATTGTATACCGGTTTTATCTATGAAGGCCCGGCCTTGATAAAGGCCATCAATAAAAAGATTTTAAAGCAATTGTAAAAGTAATGCCTGCACGATAAGTCCGGTGAGGATTGCGGTGCCAAAACTTAGTAAAGTACCAATTAGAACATATTCGGTAAGTTTTCTGTCTTTGGCTTCTTTTAGATCACCAAATCTAAAAACCGATTTTGCAGCCAATAAAAATCCAATGGCTTCAAAGTGACCCGTCAGTATAAAACAGAAAACAAACAGACGCTCTAATATACCAATATAGTTTCCTGCTTTAGCCAGTGAATTATCGCTATGCGCATTGCTGCTCTCAGGGCTCCAGATGGAAATAATTATCTTGATAAAAATGGAAGTTGGTTTTGTGACCAATAAAATTCCTGTGATTAAAATCCAAAACTGATTGCCAAACCAGCTGATGTCGATTGATTTGTTTTGATAGAGAAAAACAACTCCGATTAAAACTAAAACATGCAGAATTTGGTCTACTATAAACCAGGTGCGTTTTGTTTTATTTTTTTGAAAATGTAGCTTGATCAGATCAATTATTCCGTGTGAAATGGTAATAAAAACGGCATAGGGTATAAATTGAATTTCTCCGACAAGAATGGCCGTCAAAACTCCGTGAAGAAGAATATGAAGATATAAATAAATACTTTTATGTTTTTTAGCTTCTTTATTGGCTACCCATGAATTGGGCTGGCCTATAAAATCGCCTAATAGGTGGGCTAAAAGTAATTTTATAAATAAAAGCATAAGACTATAAAGTATTTATTTGTTTTCTAAAATAACGATCCAGACTTAGTATCAAATCAAATTGGGCACGTTTTTGTCTGCGACTCACAGCAGCTCTTTTGATGCCTAACTTCGGTGCTAATTCTTCTTGAGATAAACTCGGGTTTTCTATTGCAATAGCTACAAATTCGGCAGATTGTGCCGGCCAGTTATCCATAAAAGTAAGGGCTAACTGAAGCATCAGATTCATTTTTTCGTCGATTAGCGAGTTACCTGTTTGTATCGCTAAAGTCACTTTTTGTTTCTTTAAAGTCTCAAAAAGTTCCCCCGAATGGATGAAAGCAGAGCCATTGCTTTCAGATATTTTTTCAGCAGCATGTGTTTTGTCGCCAAATCCAATGCTCATTCTCGCATCCAGTTTGATAGATTTTAAATGTGCTTTTACTAAAATCGCCGACAATAAAGCGTCTTCAGGGTTCTTTATTTCGATTTGAAATTCGTCTCCTCTGTATACTTCCCATTGCAGGGGTGCCTCGCCAAATAAAGACAGGATCTTTTTTAAACCTTCTACCCAATCTTTTGATTTCTGTTTTCTGGAGTCAATTAAGTCTCCTGTGATTACACTAGTCATAGATTCAAATATAATAAATAATAATAGTATTACAAAAGTACGCAATATTTTTAAATGTTACGTTTTTGTGTAACATTTTGTATTGTTACGTTATTGCGTAACATCTTCAAATGTTACACAATCATGTAATTTTAGCATTAAAGAAAATTATAGTTTTTATTTCTTTAAAAAAGAAACTAACTTAGCCTTCATAAAAGAATAAGCTTTGAATAAAGAAATTAAGATTATCGAATGTCCACGTGATGCTATGCAAGGTATCAAGGATTTTATTCCGACTCAAAATAAGGTTTCCTATATACAAGCTTTGCTTAGAGTAGGATTTGATACCATTGATTTTGGAAGTTTTGTATCTCCAAAAGCGATTCCGCAAATGCAGGATACGGTAGAAGTGTTGGCTCAGCTTGATTTATCTCAAACAACCAGTAAGCTTTTGGCTATAATTGCAAATACGCAAGGCGCCATTTCAGCTTCAGAGCACGAACCTATTCAGTATCTGGGTTTTCCTTTTTCTATATCAGAGAATTTTCAGATGCGAAATACACATAAAACCATCGCAGAATCTTTAGTTACGTTATCGGAAATTCTTGAAATTGCTGATAAAAAAAACAAAGAAGTAGTAACCTACCTTTCTATGGGTTTCGGAAATCCGTATGGTGATCCGTGGAATGTTGAAATAGTAGGAGATTGGACGGAAAAGTTGTCTAATATGGGAGTGAAAATCTTATCGCTTTCCGATACGGTCGGAAGTTCTACACCGGAAGTGATTACGTATCTTTTTTCGAATTTAATTCCGAAATACCCACAAATAGAATTCGGAGCGCATTTGCATACGACGCCCGATAGTTGGTTTGAGAAAATAGATGCCGCGTAT
Source organism: Flavobacterium sp. FlaQc-52 (assembly GCF_044007495.1). NCBI lineage: Bacteria > Pseudomonadati > Bacteroidota > Flavobacteriia > Flavobacteriales > Flavobacteriaceae > Flavobacterium > Flavobacterium sp. FlaQc-52. The sequence goes on from NZ_JBIPCV010000005.1 coordinate 311,763, forward strand.
AAAGCAGGTTGCATCCGCTTTGATGGCGCTATTCAGGGGTTTGGCGGGTGTCCGATGGCTACTGATAAACTAACCGGAAATATGCCTACAGAAAAGTTGATTTCTTATTTTACCGCAAACAAAAAAAGAACAGAACTAAATTCTTTAAGTTTTGAAAGTGCTTATAATGAAGCGTCAAAATTGTTTGGGAAATATCATTAAAAATGAAGTATTTTTGTTTGACATAGAAAATAATAATCAGTAACTCTCAATTTGGAGTTCTTTAAATCTAATTATCAGGTAGTCATGAAATTGTACTTTCAAAATAAAATACTTCCATTTATTATTTTTTCTTTATTCTTCGTTTCCTGTTCAAGTGATTTAAATTTTGATCAAGTTGATGACTTCAAGTTGCAACCTGTCTTGGTCGGTAATTTGGCTTATTTTAATGTGCCCGCGAATCAATTTGTTGATAATGGAGTTGAGCAAATAATTACATCTGATGTACAGGAGTTTGATGTTTTTAAGGAAAAGTTTTTACGGGATGATGTGGTGAAAGCTGAGTTTGATTTTGAAATTGAAAATACGATAAACAGAGCTTTTACGGTAAAATTATTGCTTATTAGTGAGGATAACAAAACGCTGGAAACGATAACACTTTTAGTTCCTGCTTACTCAGGGAGTTCAAATGTAATAAAGTACCCTACAGAAGTATTTGAAAATCAAAGATTAGCATTGTTAAAGCAAACAACTAAAGCTGGCTTTGTATTACAAATGGACGCGGGGCCGCCCTTAAATGAAAGCAGTCCGGGAAGTTTAAAATTGAGATCAGGTGCAACAGTTTATATGGAAATAGAATGAAGAAGATAGGGTTAATTTTAATAATGCTTTTTCAGTTTTCCTCTTTTTCTCAGAACAAAGAAGTACTGTATAATTTCACCTCTATTCCGCAATCATCACTTGTAAATCCGGGTGCTGATGTGTCATACAAATTTTATTTTGGAGTTCCATTATTGTCCGGAGTTTCTGCTAATATAGGATCAAAGAGCTTTTCGGCCTATGATTTATTCGCTGATAATGGAGTTGATTTTAATGATAAAGTTCGAAGCATCGTAAACCGATCATCGAATACGGATAAAACACATATCAATCAACAGCTCGAAGTATTCTCGGGAGGTTTTAGAGTAGGAGACAGGGATAGTAAATCATATGTTTCGTTTGGAGTGTATCAGGAATTTGATTTCTTGATGTATTTCCCCAAAGATGTAGCTGTTTTGGCATTAGATGGAAATCGGGATCATATTGGAAAATCATTCAATTTAGGAGATTTAAATCTTAAAGCAGAAGTACTTTCTGTTTTTCACATCGGATTTCATAAAAAGGTAAGCGAGAAGTTAGTTCTTGGTGGTCGTGCTAAAATTTATTCAAGTGGTGCCAACATAACAGCGACAAAGAATTCGGGTTATATTTACACCGGACAAAATGCGGGAACACCCAATTTTTACAATCAGGCTATTTCCTCCAACCTCGAAATCAGAACTGCAGGAATTGCTAGTTTTAGAGAAGACGACTATAATGGAAATATAGCAAGCGATCTTGCTCGTAATACCTTTCTTGACGGAAGTTTAGGCCTCGGTTTCGATGCCGGACTTACGTATTATTTTAAAGAAAATCTTCAATTTACAGCGAGTGTTGTGGATGTCGGTTTTATTAAACAGTCCAAAGATGTTCAAACTTATACGTACAAAGGATTTTACAAGTATGATGGTGTAAATCCTATTTTTTCGGGTACCAATGATCCTGAAAATGCTTTTGATGAGTTCAAAAAAGCCATTCCACGCGATACACTTTATTCGAAATACACCACTTGGAGACCGGTTAAATTTTATTCCTCTATGCAGTATTCGTTCGGAGAATCCCGCTCAGATGAGGATTGTAATTGTAAAGGAAGTGTGGGGAGAAAATATGTAAACGCCGTGGGAGGTCAGTTGTTTGTGATGTCAATGCCAAAAGCCCCCTTTGCTGCTTTTACCGCTTTTTATCAGCGTAGTATTTTTGAAAAACTGGATGGAAAAGTTACATATACATTTGATACTTTTTCTAAGAAAAATATCGGTTTAGGGCTTTCGGGGACTATCGGAAAATTTAATCTTTATGCCCTTGTTAATAATGTTTTGGAATATAAAGATGTTACAAAAGCCAAAAGTCTGGCATTTCAATTCGGTTTCAATTTTGTTTTTCAGGATAGTGATGAATGATGTGTTTTACTGTTGTGTGTTTAAACCATATAAGTGATATAAGTTCATATAATAGCTTGGCTTAATTGGTGCGAATAGGAGTTTTTTTTAGTTCATTTTAGAGAAAAGCAAAATTTAAATGAACTTATATCACTTATATGGTTCAAAAATTTAAGTGACCTATTTTTGGTTATGTGCTATTCTTTACAATCGCCATGATTGAAGAAATTAGAATGTTATAATGCTATATTAAACCATATAAGTGATATAAGTTCATATAATAGCTTGGCTTAATTGGTGCGAATAGGAGTTTTTTTTAGTTCATTTTAGGAAAAAGCAAAATTTAAATTAGCTTATTATTACTTATATGGTTTAAAAATTAAGTCACCTATTTCGCATGTGTTATTCTTTACATTGGCTATGATTGAAGAAATTAGAATGTTATAATGCTATATTAAACCATATAAGTGATATAAGTTCATATAATAGTGTGTCTTAATTGGTTCGAATGCGAGTTTTTTTAGTTCATTTTAAAGAAAGCAAAATTTAAATGAACTTATAACTTATATGGTTTAAAAAATTAAGTGACCATAAGTAATGTAAATTCATATAATAACTTGTCTTAATTGGTTCGAATGCGAGTTTTTTTAGTTCATTTTAAAGAAAGCAAAATTTAAATGAACTTATATAACTTATATGGTTCAAAAAAAAAATAAGTTATTTATCTCGTCTGTGTGCCATTCTATACGCTAGCATTAACGGTAGAAGTTGGGGTGTTAGAATGCAGAATCAAGCGCTTTTTATTTGTAAGTTCTTTCTTGTAAATTAAATTTTATGAATAAGTTAGTGAACAAGTTTCCAATTTATTCACTATATTTGCACGCAATTCAACTAGAAATTGCAACATGATAGCACACAACTCCAAGATTATCGGCGAAGGTTTAACTTATGACGATGTATTATTAGTACCTAACTACTCGAATGTGCTTCCACGCGAAGTGAGCATCAAATCAAAATTTTCAAGAAACATTACATTAAACGTTCCAATAGTATCAGCTGCTATGGATACCGTTACCGAAAGTGCAATGGCAATCGCTATGGCGCAGGAAGGCGGAATTGGTGTTTTGCATAAAAATATGACGATTGAGCAGCAAGCTGCAAAGGTTAGAAAAGTAAAACGTGCTGAGGCAGGTATGATTATCGATCCGGTAACTTTACCGTTGACTTCAACAATTGCAGATGCAAAAAATGCAATGAAAGAATTCGGAATTGGTGGAATCCCAATTGTTGATGAGAATAAAATTTTAAAAGGTATCGTTACAAACCGTGATTTGCGTTTTGAGAAAAATGGTGCCAAGCCTATTGTTGAGGTAATGACAAGCACAAACTTGGTTACCGTTGCAGAAGGAACTTCATTAGAACAGGCGGAAGTAGTTTTACAAGGCCACAAAATCGAAAAATTACCGGTTGTAAATGATAAATACGAATTAGTTGGTTTAATAACTTTTAGAGATATTACCAAACTAACTCAAAAACCAATCGCAAACAAAGACGTTTTTGGACGTTTAAGAGTTGCTGCTGCAATTGGAGTTACAGGAGATGCTGTTCAAAGAGCAGAAGCTTTAGTTGCTGCAGGAGTAGACGCTATTATTATTGATACCGCTCACGGACATACAGAAGGTGTTGTGAATGTATTGAAAGAAGTAAAAACAAAATTCCCAAATATTGATGTAATTGTAGGTAACATCGCAACTCCCGAAGCGGCTAAATATTTAGTGGAAAATGGTGCTGATGGTGTAAAAGTTGGAATCGGACCTGGTTCTATCTGTACAACTCGTATCGTTGCCGGTGTTGGTTTCCCTCAGTTCTCTGCGGTTCTTGAAGTAGCAGCAGCTATAAAAGGAACAGGAGTTCCGGTAATTGCTGATGGTGGAATTCGTTATACAGGAGATATTCCTAAAGCTATTGCTGCCGGAGCTGACTGTGTAATGTTAGGTTCATTATTAGCAGGAACAAAAGAATCTCCGGGAGAAACAATCATTTTCGAAGGAAGAAAATTCAAATCTTACCGTGGAATGGGTTCTGTTGAAGCCATGCAAGGTGGATCTAAAGACCGTTATTTCCAGGATGTTGAAGACGATGTTAAAAAATTAGTTCCGGAAGGAATTGTTGGTCGTGTTCCTTACAAAGGAGAATTAAACGAAAGCATGCTTCAGTTCATCGGTGGTCTTCGCGCCGGAATGGGGTACTGTGGATCAAAAGATATTCCAACTTTGCAAGAGACTGGACGTTTTGTTAGAATCACTTCTAGCGGAATCACAGAAAGTCACCCGCATAATGTTACGATTACTAAAGAAGCTCCAAATTATTCTAGATAATTAGAGTTTTTTTATAGAGATATAAAGGCTGTTTCGCGATTCGTGAAACAGCCTTTTTTTTGTCATTTCGAAGCATGAGAAATCACACAAGAAACTCCGCAAACCTTTTCCATAACTTTGTCATTCTGAGGAACGAAGAATCTTTACAAGAAACTCCGCAAAGTAAAACACTAGACAATTGATTCAGCGAACGAAGATTCTTCGTTCCTCAGAATGACAAATTGGGCGTGAGCTGCGTGTGTGATTTCTCATGCTTCGAAATGACAAGTTTATAATTGCCTTTTGAGGATGACCATGAAATAACAGGGTTTTATGAAAAGTAATAAAAACTTTGCGACGCTGCGACTTTGCGAGAAATCAATATTTCAGCTTTAAAAAATTACAACTCTCCTAGAAAAAAAATTATTGAGCTGTTTCTCGAACTTTTTGATTGTCTAAAATACTCTTTAAAAAAGGTTCAACTTGTTTGTCTATATCTGATTCCGAAATTGTCAATGCTTTCGGATTATGAATCAATTCGAACCAGGGTTTTGGTCCGTCAAACGGATAATTGCCAAAAACAATAACCGGAGTTCCTTTTACTTTTACATTTTCGCTGTCTTTCAAAATCCATTCGTCTGCCCATTTGTATAGATATTTAGCATCCTTTTCAAGAAGTCTTAAGCAAGAATGAGACGCAGGATAACCCGGTAATTCGTATTGATGAAAACCAACTCCCAGTTTGTTTTCGATATTAAAATTCCATTTTAAGTCCCATTCATCATTAAAAGTACTGGTTGTTTTTTCTGCTTTCCAATTGGTGAAAAATAAACCGGTTGGTGTTGGATCTTTTTTTCTTCCCATATTGGTTTGGCCGGTATAAACCAATTCGCCGTTTTCATAAGCGGCAAATGCCTGAGATGGATAAGAGAAAATCAGGACTTTTGAAACGTTTTCTAAAGAAGCAACATGCAGCGGAAAGGGGAGGTAATAAACCAAATCACCGCTAAAATCAGTTGGAACAATAAGAGAGTCCATCTTGGTAAGGTTGGCCTTGTCAGTTCGGTTTATGGCACAAGTAATGCTTAATTTGCTGCTGTCGGCCTTGTTTGCTTTTAGCCATTCTTTGGTGTTTTCAAAATGGTAGGAAACTGAAGATTCAGGCTTTTTGTATGTTATCGTTTTCTTCTCTTTAATTGTAGTTTTAGTAGTGCGTTCGTTTTTACAAGAAGATAAAATCAAGAGGATTAAAATCAGAACGAATGGGGTGTTGTGTAACTTTTTCATACAGAATATTTTAGAGTACTAAAGTTCTGTTTTTAATGCCGGAATTAATTACACAATTCCTGAAATAGTTTATTTGATTTGCATTTTTCTAAGATTTTTTTGAATCATAGAAATGGTATTTAATATGTGTGTTGTCTCCTGCAAGGTCTTTTCGTGCAGGTGTAAAGCGTAAATAAGGATACCTACAAGGTCAAAAAAAGACCTTGCAGGAAAACCATAATGTAAAAAATGTTAACTTTAAATCTATGTCTCTATGTGTTAAAATAACCTTTTATTTAATTTTATCCAATGGGTATAAATACTAAATTAACCCTTTTATCTTAGCATGTTGTAGTAAAAGAATCGTTTTGGCATCCAAAATTTCACCGGATTCGATCATTTTGTAAGCTTCATCAAAAGTATATTCCAAAACTTCGATATTTTCCTGTTCGTGATCCAGTCCGCCGCCTTCGTTTGCTTTCATGGTTTCGTCATATTCACCGATAAAAAGGTATAATATTTCTGTAACTGAGCCTGGTGACATATAGGTTTCGATCACTTTTTCTACTTTGCTTAATCGGTATCCGGTTTCTTCTTCTGTTTCGCGAATGATGGCTGCTTCTGCATTTTCCTGATCCAGAAGTCCGGCGCAAACTTCGATCATCATTCCGGTCTTATTTCCGTTAAGGAAAGTTGGCATGCGGAATTGTCTCGTTAGCACTACCGTTTTCTTTGTTCTGTTATAAAGTAAAATGGCAGCTCCGTTCCCGCGATCGTAGACTTCACGGATGTGCGATTCTGTTTCTTTATTTCCTAATTGATAATCAAAAGTTACTTTGTTTAAAGTATACCAATTGTCTGATAATAATTTAGTTTCTGTTATTTTAATTTTAGGATTTGTCATAGGAGAAAATGTTTTGCATAAAAAAAACGCTCTGATCATCAGAGCGTTTAGTATTAATTATTTCGTTATTGTTTGCTTTCTGTCTGGCCCAACCGATACAATTTTGATTGGCACTCCAACTTCTGCTTCAATAAATTCGATATATTCTTTTAGCTCAATTGGCAATTGATCGTAAGTTGTCATTCCAGTTAAGTCAGCTTGCCATCCTTTGAACTCTTTGTAAACCGGAGTTACATTTTCCGGCTCGATGTTGTAAGGAAAGTGAGAAATATTTTCTCCTTTGTAGTTGTACTCCGTACACACTTTTAAGGTCTCAAATCCTGAAAGAACATCGCCTTTCATCATCATTAATTGAGTTACACCATTTACCTGAACAGCATATTTTAAAGCTACTAAGTCTAACCATCCACAACGTCTTTGTCTTCCTGTTACAGAACCAAATTCGTTACCAACTCTTGCCATAGTGGCGCCAACTTCGTCAAAAAGTTCTGTTGGGAATGGACCGCTACCTACACGTGTAACGTAAGCTTTGAAGATTCCGTATACTTCTTTGATTTTGTTAGGAGCAATTCCTAAACCAGTACAAGCTCCGGCTGCAGTAGTGTTTGAAGATGTTACGAAAGGATAAGTTCCGAAATCAACATCTAACAAAGAACCTTGAGCTCCTTCGCATAGAATAGATTTACCTGCTTTTTGAGCTTGGTACATGTATTCTTCACTGTCAATAAAATCTAATTTTTTTAATTCTTCGATAGCTTCGAAAAACTCTTTTTCAAGTTCGTCTAAGTTGTATTGGATCGCAACATCATAAAAAGCAATCATTGCTTCATGTTTGTCTGCTAATGCTCTGTATCTTTCTTTGAAATCTTCTAATTCGATATCTCCAACGCGCAATCCGTTTCTACCGGTTTTGTCCATATAAGTTGGACCAATTCCTTTAAGTGTAGAACCGATTTTTGCTTTTCCTTTTGATGCTTCAGAAGCGGCATCTAACAAACGGTGTGTTGGTAAAATTAAATGTGCTTTTCTTGAAATGATCAATTTAGATTTAATATCAAGATTAAATTTTGCTAAACCTTCGATTTCTTTTTGAAAAACTACCGGATCTATTACAACACCATTTCCAATGATGTTTACTGATTTTTTATGAAAAATCCCGGAAGGAATGGTTCTTAATACATGTTTGATTCCGTCAAATTCTAATGTATGTCCTGCATTTGGTCCTCCTTGAAAACGTGCAATAATATCATAATTAGAGGTAAGAACGTCAACAATTTTTCCTTTACCTTCATCTCCCCATTGTAATCCTAGTAATAAGTCTACGGTCATTCTGTTTTAATTTGCGTTGAGACAATTTAAATTGCCCTACTGATTAATGTAGTTAATTTTCTTCTTTTATTTTTAAAATAATTCCTTTCGGACTATTGTTTTTGTTTTTTGTTCCCGTAGAAATACAAAGAGTGATTGGTGATCTCGATGTCAAAGATTTCTTCGATTGTTTTTTTGATGGTTTGAATTCTTGGATCACAAAATTCGATCACTTCACCGGAATCAGTCATGATAATGTGATCGTGTTGCTTATCAAAATAAGACTTCTCATAGTAAGCCTGATTTTGCCCAAATTGATGTTTTCTAACCAAAGCGCAGTCCAACAATAACTCGATCGTGTTGTATAAAGTTGCTCTACTCACACGATAGTTTTTGTTCTTCATTTTGATATAAAGATTTTCTATATCAAAGTGCTCTTCGCTATCGTAAATTTCCTGAAGTATAGCATAACGCTCAGGAGTTTTGCGATGCCCTTTTTGCTCAAGATACATCGTAAAAACATTTTTTACAATTTCTTGATTTTTAGAATTGTCAGTTGAAATTAGTGTCATAATCTGGCAAAGATAATTTTTTATTTTAATGAATAAAAGTTTCAGGTTTAAAGTTTAACTTTCAAATCGGAGTTTATGTGTGGCAAAAGCTCTTGTTTAAGGGTTTTGCGTTACTTTTTTTTACCGGTTTAAGTTCGCTTTATTAACATATTTATTTTTATTTGAGATAATACTAACAAAATATTTATTCAGTTTTTGTCATAAACATAAACCAGTTCCATTCCCATGTTTTGCCTTTGTCGTCACTCATGGCCTGACTCCAGATTGGCTTTTTTTTATCGCGGGCATCCCAACGGAATACCTGAATTACGTTTCGGCCTTCAAAAGTGTCTTCTGAAAAAAAGTGCCCCACATTGTCTTCAAAGGAACCGATTACAGGTTGGTCTAAAACCCCCGTTGTTGAATCGGACCAATAAATACTCCACAATTTTGTGGCGGGATTAAACAAACGAACTGTCATTCCTTCAAAAGGTTCGCCATTAAACGTAGCGAGAAAATTATCAATATTACCAATTCCGTTTAGAATCTTGTACATTTCCTGTGTGGAGGGAAATTCAATCCATTCGGTGCAATTGGCAAATCTTTTTTTTAATTTTCTGTTTTGAATAATGGATTTTCCCTGAAAAAAGTCAAAATCATGTTTTGAGGAAGTTTCAGAAGCGACAATTACGAGGCTTCCATTTGCGTCAAAATTTAATTTCGGAATTTCTAAGGAATTATTTTTCATCAGTATAATTTTAGTATAAATAGAGTAGGAGTATCGGTTTAGGTTCGGTATTCACGAGTTACTTTGTCGACTCCGTCAATTTTTTTAATGGCATTAATCATTTTCTTCAAAATGGTGTTGTTTTGAACAATCACCGCAATCTGACCGTGGAAAATTCCGGCATCGGTACTCAAAGAAATACTTTGAATATTGACACTCATATTGTTTGAAATTACTCTTGTTAGCTGGTTTGTAAGTCCTAAAACGTCCATTCCGGTAATGTTGATAATGGCTTTGAATTCTTCCTGAGACGAATCGATCCATTTGGCACTCATGATACGGTAGGCGTAATTTGACTGCATTCCGATCGCATTTGGACAGTCTTTTTTGTGGACTTTAATTCCTTCGTTTATGGTTACAAATCCAAAAACATCATCCCCCGGAATCGGGTTACAACATTGCGAAAGTTTATAATCGAGTTTGTCATGCTCGGTTCCAAAAACCAGCATATCATAATTGCTGCTTATAACAGGTTTATGAATGTCGTCGGCTGCGGTATCTTTATTTCTTTTGATTTTATTTTTAAAGAAATTGATAAAGGTGTTGCTTTTTTGAGCAGCATAATCTTTTAATTGCTGATTCTCAATAGCACCAATTCCAACTCTGTAAAATAAATCTAAGCTTGTTTTTAGTTTGAAAAAGTTAACTAATTCATTAATAACCTGCTCGTTGATGGTTATTTTTAAATGTTTCAGTTTTCGGGTAAGTAATTCTTTTCCTTCCTCACCGATTTTCTTAGTGTTCTCGTTCAGAACATTTTTAATCTTGGTTTTTGCTCTGGAAGTGGTTACATATTCCAACCAGTTTATGGTTGGTTTCTGATTTGCAGAAGTAATAACTTCAACCTGATCACCGCTTTTTAACTCGTGATTTAAAGGAACAAGACGTCCGTTTACACGTGTTCCTCTGGTTTTGATTCCAATTTCGGAGTGAATACTAAAAGCAAAATCAAGCGAAGTGGCACCTTTTGGTAAGGACTTGATTTCTCCTTTTGGAGTAAAAATGAAGATTTCTTTTGAGTATAAATTCATTTTGAAATCTTCCACAAAATCAACCGCATTTGTCTCCTGATTTTCTAAAGCTTCGCGAAGCAAATTCAACCAAACATCTAATCCGCTTTCTTCTGTGGCTCCGTTTTTATATTTGTAGTGGGCTGCGTATCCTTTTTCGGCAATTTCATCCATACGTTCACTTCGAACCTGTACTTCAACCCAACGGCCTTTTGGTCCCATGACAGTGATGTGCAGGGCTTCGTAACCTGTTGATTTCGGAGAGGAAATCCAGTCACGTAAACGACTTGGGCTGGGTCTGTAATGATCGGTTACGATAGAATAAATTTTCCAGGCGATAAATTTCTCATCGTGTGGATCTGATTTGTAGACTATTCTAAGGGCAAATTTGTCGTATACTTCGTCAAAACTTACATTTTGAGCACGCATTTTTCGACGGATCGAATAGATCGATTTTGGACGGCCTTTAATAATGTAATCTACATTTTCGGCGTCTAAAGATTTTTTCAAAACATCAGAAATGTCTTTGATATAAGCATCCTGTTCTTCTTTGGTTTCTCTTATTTTGCTGACAATATCTTCATAAACTGCCGGCTCGGTATATTTTAAACCTAAATCTTCCAGTTTTGTTTTGATGTTGTATAATCCTAAACGATGGGCAAGTGGCGCATAAATATACAGGGTTTCTGAGGCAATTTTGGTTTGTTTGTATTCAGCCATAGAATCCATAGTCTGCATGTTGTGCAAACGATCTGCCAGTTTGATCAAGATCACACGAACGTCATCGTTAAGCGTCAGAATCATTTTTCTGAAATTTTCTGCCTGCATTGAGGCATTCAAATCTCTTTGAACCATCGAAATCTTGGTTAGTCCTTCGACCAATTGCGCTACTTTTGGATTAAATAAACGCTCAATATCTTCCACCGTTATTGGAGTATCTTCCACAACATCGTGCAATAAAGCCGCAGCAATAGAGGTGGCTCCTAAACCAATTTCGGAGGCCACAATTTTTGCAACAGCAATAGGATGAAAGATATAGGCTTCACCGGATTTGCGGCGCTGCTCTTTATGTGCATCAACTGCTACATCAAAAGCTTTTCGAATCAGTTTTTTGTCGGTAGGTGATAAAGTCTGGTAGCTAATCCGAAGTAATTCTTTATATTCTTGGGCAATTGCTTTGTTTTCTTTTTCAATATCTATTTCTATCATAACGGCATAGTTCAAGTACTAAAAATAAGAATAAGTTAGAACATACGCAAGGGAATAACGTGTTGATTTCAGATTTTAGATTTTAGTTTTTTGAAGGGAATAATGTAGAAATTTAGAGGTGTGAAATGCTTTTTTTTGAAAACGATTGTCACTTTGAGCGAAGTTGAAGGCTTGTGAGGTTAGTAGGGGGGCTTCGACTTCGCTCAGCCTGACAGTTTCGGTCTCAGTCTCAGTCTCAGTCTCAGTCTCAGTTTTCAGTCTGGTTTAGAACTTGGGATAAGAATTAAAAAAAAATCTCAGTTCTGCGTTTTCAAAGTTAAATTGAAAACGCAGAACTGAGACTGAGACTGAAAACTGCGACTGAAAACTATTCCTTCGTAAAATCTAAATCCTGGAAGTCGTAACTGAAATCCGTTAATTCAGAAATAGGGAGCATTTTTAGATTCGCTACTTTTCCACTTTCATCATATTTAAATAAGAGATGAGCGTCGGCATGGAAAAACGCATTGTTCCATTTTACGACATAGTTGCCGTCTTTATAGAAAAAGATTTCGCCTGCCAGTTGTGGTGAACGTTGAGAAGCAAAGTATACTTTTCCTTTTTTCTCTGTAATAGTGATTTTTCCAAACCAATTGTCCTGGTAGCTTCCTGTAATTTTACTGAAATCTGTTTTAAGTTTGTCTTTTTTGTTTTTTGCAACAGTGGCCCAAACTTCATCGGTAACTTTATCGGCAGATGCTTCGTTGGCTTTTACTCTGTTGCTGTAAAGCGTTACGTAATCTTCGGGTTTGATGCCTAAATAACTGTCTTTGATCGTATTGGTAATGGCGCTAAACGCTGCTCCTGATTGTTGATTGGTTAAAACAATAATTCCTAAACCTATTTCAGGAATTAAAGTCGTTTGTGTTACGTTTCCTTCTAAACCACCCGTGTGAGAAACTTGTTTATAGCCTTTTACATCATTCAAAAACCAACCTAAACCGTATCCTGAGAAATGAGTATTGTAAGGAGGTCTTGTTTTGGCAGGGATAATGGTTTGTAATTGCCACATTTCGTCGTGCTCTTTTTCTGAGAACAGTTGTTTATCACCATATTTTCCATTGTTGATTTGTAAAATGGCCCATTTGCTCAAATCATTGACACTCGAATAAATTCCGGCTGCTCCATCGAAAAGTTGGTTTTCGTATCTTTTGATTGTTTTTAACTTTCCATCAACAGGAACGTGAGGCGTAATTACGTTTGAAGTATCTTTAAGACGTTTTATCGAAGCGACACTTTCGTTCATTTCCAACGGTTTCATAATGCGGGTTTCGACAAACTCTGCCCAGCTTTGACCGCTTACAACATGCACAATTTCACCTGCAATGATGTACATTAAATTGTCGTAATCGTATTTTGTTCTAAAACTGGAAACCGGTTTTAAATAGCGTAAATTATGAATGATATCCTTAGCGGTAAAATCACTTCCATCAGGCCAGATCATTAAATCTCCGGCACCAAGTCCAAGTCCGCTGCGGTGGGTTAGTAAATCACGGATTGTAAATTCTTCCGTTACATAATCGATTGACATTTTAAAATCCGGGAGGTATTTTACGACTTTGTCATCCCATTTTATTTTACCTTCATCTACCAACATAGCCAGTGCGGCACTTGTAAAGGCTTTACTGTTTGAGGCGATTCCAAACAAGGTGTTGGCATCTACTTTTTGTTGGGTTATAACTGATTTTACGCCATATCCTTTTGCCAGAACTACTTTTCCATCTTTTACAATTGCAACTGAAATTCCGGGGACATCAAAGGCTTTTATCGTTCGATTGACCAATTCATCGACCTCCTGATTGGTGATTTGTGCTGAAACTGAAAAACTAAATAATAAAGCTAAAAGTGATACTTTGTAATTCATAATTATTTAAAATTTGATGTTAGTTAAATCCTCTTTGGCGTTTGGCTTCGAAAATTAAAATGGCTGCCGCAACAGACACGTTCATACTGTCGATTTCGCCTTGCATTGGTATAATGATATTTTGTGTAGCTGCATCACGCCAGTCTTGTGTCAGACCTGTGGCTTCTGTTCCGACAACTAAAGCAGTTGGAGTTGTGAAGTTTTGTGTGTGGTAAGAGGTCGAATTTTGCAACGTTGCGCAGTAAAAATCAATCTTTTTTTCTTTCAAATAAGCGATAATTTCTGCAGTAGTTCCTGTGGCAATTTGATTGGTAAACAAACAACCTACACTGGAACGCACAATATTAGGGTTGTATAAATCGCTTTTTGGATTGGCAATTAAAACGGCATCCAAATTAGCAGCATCTGCGGTACGCAAAAGGGCTCCAATATTTCCGGGTTTTTCGGGTGCTTCGGCTACTAAAATTAAGGGGTTATCGGATAATTTTAAATCCGATAATTGCATTGATTTGGTTTTGGCTACTGCCAAAATGCCTTCTGTAGTATCTCTGTAAGCCAATTTTTGATAGACTTCTTTGTTGATTTCAATAAGTTGAACCGGCGAATTAACGATTTTATTAATTTGATTCTCGGTAACCAGTTCGGGTAAAAATAAAACGGTTTCAATTTCATAACCTCCTTTTATGGCGATAGAAATTTCACGTAGGCCTTCAATCAAAAATGTTCCGGTTTGTTTGCGGGCTTTTGCTTTTTCCTGAAGTAAAACAAGCGATTTGATAAACGGATTTTGTATTGAGGTAATTTGTTTCATTTTTTTTAAAGGAACTAAGTTTTTGAGGGGCTAAGGTACTGAGATTTTTTTTAAAGTTGTATAGGGGTTGAGTTGCAAAGTGGCAGAGTTTTTTTTTGAGGTGCTGAGGTACTGAGTTGCTAAGGTTCTGAGTTTTTTTTAAAGCTGCAAAGGCTCAGAGAGGTAAAGCTGCAGAGTTTAGAAAAAGGTTTAAAAGATTGCCACGAATTTCACGAATTGGCGCGAATTTTTAAAGTTTGACTACTATTATAATTCGTGTGAATTCGTGAAATTCGTGGCAAAAAAATATCTTACGGATTGCTTAATTTTTAAACAATTCTGTTATTTCTTTTTCTACGGGATGGGGTGCTGTAAAAGTATATCCCATGATTTTGGCAATGGTTTGTGCGAATTGTTTTTGATACAATTGCGTTGCTGTTTTGATTTCTCCTTTTGGCGCTATTTCAGGCCCCATTGCGGCAAACCAGATTTGTGAGGCTCCTTCTATATCTTTACCGTGATCGGTCCATTGTGCTTTTGTTTTGTCTCCGCGACCGTGATCTACCGTAATTAGCAGTGTCGTTTTGTTTTTGTATTGCGGATCATTTTGTACAAAATTCCAGATTTCTTTGATCCATTTATCAACTTGGTTTGCGGCATCCAGATACGATTTGTAATGTCCTGCATGAGCCCATTCATCGGTTTCTCCGTAAGCAATATAGAGTACTTTTGGTTTGTTGGTTTTGAGTTCGTTTAAGGCTTCATAATGGGTAAAAACATCAAGGCACTCGTCTTCATGAAAAGGCTTAAACGAGTTATCACGCATTTCGTTTAATAATTTATGATTTGCTGTTGGTTTCTTTCCGCCTACTTTATCAAAGGCCGAAATTACGGGGAAGTTGCTTCTTTTTTCGTTTAGAATTCTGTCAAAAGCATCCCAGGCACCAAAAGCAACCGTTTTTCCTTTTTCCTTTGGCTGCTGATTTAAAAATTCCAAAATATTTACATTTGGATTGGCTTTGTAAGAGTTAGCATTGATCTGCAAATCTACATTTCCAGTCATAATCTCACTGTATCCGGGATAGCTAAACCAGTATGGATTGGAAACGTCAACGTTATTTCCGAAATCGCGATTGCCATAAATTTGTCCTTTCGAAGCAATTTCGGACCAGAAAAAGGGCATTATTTTTTTGCGGCTTTCATTGCTGTCAGCACTGTAATATTTCTTGTAGATGTAGGTACTGTCTCCCTGATTGAATTTTTTGTCGTTGGCAATTGCGGTATCCATCCCTTTAAAGACTTCCTGCCATCTGAAACCGTCTGTGGTGATGATAATAATATTTTCTGTTTTTTGTGCGCTCGACAAAAAGCTGATTAAAATGAATGGAATTAAAAGTAATTTTTTCATATTTATTGATTTATAAAAATTCAAGATTATAAAAGTTTATTTTTAATGAACCCAAAAACAATTTATTCCGTTTCATCAAACGAGTTTACTTTACAAAGTAACTGAAGTTTAACAGGGTCTTTTTTTGAATTTGGATATTGCTCGCTATTAATTCTTTTTTCAAATTCTTTCATTATATCTAAATCCAGATCATCTTTAACGGCGAATTGTATTTCATTCGTATCTTTTTTTAATTCAAACTGAATCATAATTTTTCCTGATTTTTCGGAATTTTGAAACAATTCATTAAATATTTTTTGCGTTTTTTCTATGATTAATGTAATGTCTTCAACAGAACTATTTTGGGTTATTTCATCATCGGAACTCAGCAACAAAACTTTTTCAATTTTGGTTTCTTTCATTCCTTGAGTAATTGGTTTTTGATCTTTTTTAGGAGCTTCATCCAGCCACAATAGTTTTAGTTTCTTTTTTAAGATATTTAAAATGTAATTGTGCTCTTTTGTTTCTATGATTAATAAAGGTTCATCAATGTCAAATGATATAACTGACCAATAATACTTTAATTCGTCTTCATTTGCTTTTCGAATTTTATATCCTTGCGATACTTCATTTTTGAATTCATCCCATATTATTTTGGTGTCATTGATGTCATGAGTCATTTGTCCATCTAATACTGAATTATTAACATGAAATTGAACATTTCCTGTCTGTAGTTTTTGAATGTTTTTATTGTCCTTGTATCTTTTCCATAGTTCTGGGCCAACAATCATATTTTCTTGTAGAAGTTTATAATCGTTGCTATTGGATAAATTACTAGTGATTAATTTTTTTGCATTTTCGAGAACTTTAGGACTGCAGTAATTATAAACAATTCCTTTTGGAACTGTTATTGTTTCTTTTTCCTGTGCATTTGAGAAAATGCTTGTGAAAAAGAATACAATCAAAATTACTTTTTTCATAGTTTTATATTTTAAATTCGGTAACCATTTTAAATTTCACAAAAAACATTTCACCTAATTACAAAATCCCTCTCGACTTAATTTCCAGATACTTGTTAATAGCATCCAGAGTCAGATTCTCGGGTTGTGTAAGTATCGAATGAATTCCGTACTTTTTAAGTTCGTTGGCGATTAGTCGTTTTTCGAACATGAATTTTTCAGCAATAACCTTATCGTATATTTCCTGTATCGTACCCGTTTTTTTATGGATAATTTCATTCAGTTCAGTATTGCTGAAGAAAATAACCACTAATAAATGGCTTTTTGCAATTCCTTTTAAATAGGGCAATTGCCTGTTTAGACCATCCATTGTTTCAAAATTGGTGTACAGAATGATCAAACTTCTTTGGTTGATGTTTTTCTTGATGTCAACATACAAACGGCTGTAATCACTCTCAAAAAAATCGGTTTTGATGTTGTACAAAGTCTCGAGGATCTTTTGCATTTGCGAGCCTCTTTTTTCGGCAAAAACTCTGTTTTCTACTTTTTTAGAGAAGGCGAAAATTCCCGCTTTGTCTTGTTTTTTCAGAATTACATTCGATAAAACCAAAGTTGAATTTATAGCATAGTCCAATAAACTTAAGCCGTTAAAAGGCATTTGCATGACACGTCCTTTGTCAATTGCCAGATAAACTGATTGTGATTTTTCGTCCTGAAATTGATTCACCATCAAGGCATTTTTCTTTGCTGTGGCTTTCCAGTTTATAGTTCGCAGATCATCGCCCTGAACGTATTCTTTGATTTGTTCAAATTCCATGGTATGTCCGATACGACGATTTTTTTTAATTCCGTATTGAAACAAGTTGTTCGAAATAGCAAAGAGATCGTATTTTCTTAATTGAATATAAGACGGATAGGTTGGAACCATTTGGTCTTTATCAAAAGTAAATCTTCGGGAGATTAATTTTAATGGGGAAGAAACATAGATATTAAGATTTCCAAAATAGTATTCGCCACGTTCCGTCGGACGCAAATCGTATCCAATTTCTTCCTGAGCGGAGGCTTTTATGCTTTTTATAATTTTGAAATCACGGACTTGAAATTGAAACGGAATTTCATCAATGACCTTCGCCGAAATCGGAAAAGTATATTGATTCTTGATTGTAATTTGTATTGGGTTTAAATCGCCATTTGAAAGTTTTTCGGGCGTATTTCTCGATGCTTCAATACCGGTTCTGGCTAAATACAGGAGTAAAATGTCTAATGCTAAAAAAGTAGTGAGAACTAAAACTATAAACCAAACGCCGTTATATAAAGTGGGAAAAATAAAAGCACAAAAAAACAGTCCGACAATGCCCAGAAGCACGTAGAAGAAGAAGTTGTTGATGTATAGACTTTTTATGAATTTCACGTTTTTAATGGTTTCAGGTTTTTTTGTTTCAAGTTTTTTTGTTTCAGGTTTTTTTTGTTTCAGGTTTCACGTTGAGGATGTTCCGTGTTACTTTTTACATTTTGCAAGCAACATTTATCTTGGAATTTCTACGGTTTCTATGATTTGTTTGATGATTTCAGAGCTAGTGATTCCTTCCATTTCGCGTTCCGGTGAGACGATAACGCGGTGTTGCAGCACAGGAACAGTTGCGTCTTTAATATCTTCTGGTGTTACAAAATCACGACCACGAATGGCTGCAAAACCTTTGGCTGCATTTAGAATTGCGATTGAGGCACGAGGAGAGGCTCCAAGGTACAAGAAGGCATTTTCACGCGTGTTTACTACGATTCTGGCAATGTATTCCAATAGATTTTGTTCTACTCTGATTTGTTTGATTAATGCCTGATAGTCTTTGATCTCTACTGCAGAAAGTATCGTTTTTATCGCTTCCAGTTTGCCGTGATCTTGTAGCAAATGTTCTCTTTGAATGATTTGAATTTCTTCATCCAATTTTGGATAATCGATGGTGATTTTGAATAAAAAACGGTCTAATTGTGCTTCAGGTAAACGATACGTTCCTTCTTGTTCAATAGGGTTTTGCGTGGCAATTACCAAAAAGGGAGTTTCTAATTTATAAGCAGACCCATCAATAGTAATCTGACGTTCCTCCATAACTTCAAAAAGGGCAGCCTGTGTTTTGGCAGGAGCACGGTTAATCTCATCGATTAGAATTAAATTAGAGAAGATTGGTCCTTTTTTAAATTCGAATTCAGAGTTTTTCAGGTTAAAAATCGAAGTTCCTAAAATATCGGAAGGCATTAAATCCGGTGTAAACTGGATTCGGCTGAAACCAATGTTTAACGTTTTTGAGAGTAATTTTGCCGTAATGGTTTTAGCAACTCCGGGAACTCCTTCCAACAAAACATGTCCGTTTGATAGTATAGCAACCAAAAGCTGATCAATCATTTTATGCTGACCTACAATTACCGTTTCCAACTCTTTTTTGATACTGCTAACGTGATCTAAAAGTGGCGTTAGGTTTAGTCGGGTTTCAAAATTTACATTTTCGTTTGTAATTTCTGTTTTTGTTGTATTTATATCGTCCATGTTGTGGTATGTTTTCTTTTGAATGAATTTCTGTTAAAAGTATTAATTTAAAATCTTCTCGATGGCATTATTAATTCGAATTAAATCTTCTTCGAGACTTCCGTGATAACTTCTTCGGTATTCGTTGATCAAAAATACAAGTTCGCGGATGTCTTTTTCCTCTTTTCCTGATTTGTGATGCAGTTTCTGGATAAAAGTATCGTCGAGTTTTGTGGTGTCGATTAGGTACTCATTTCGTATTCTTTCGAGGAAATAAATGATTTTTTTATCGATAATGTTATCATGATCGCCTTCCTGGTAGTATAAGTTTCCGATAGTTTTGGTGAAATCAACGGTTAAGTTAGGGAGCGGTTTTAGGATTGGAACGATTCTCTGTTTTCGTTTGGCATTAAAAATAATAAAAATCAGAATTCCAATTAGCAACAGGTACCATGCCCATTTTAATGCGGGCTGACTTAAAATGTATCGCAACGGTGAATCAGAAATGGATTCGCTGTTTTGTCCTTTGGTGTACCAGTAAATGTTTCCTTTTGGCATATACGAAAGCACATTTTCGGCATACTGATAATGATCCTTTTTTAATAAATGGTAGTTGGTAAAAGCAACAGGTTGCATGTGCAAATAAAAATAGCCACCTGAATAAGGGACTTTTATAAAGTTGACATGTTTTTCTTTTTGATTACCCTGATAGCCCAAAATGGTAGTCGTTGCCGTATCTATTTTTGTGAAATAATTTTCAATACCAACATCTTTAAGCAGGTATTTTTTGGAACTTACTTTTGTGTTAGCCATCCAGACCTTTGCATTAGGCGCAGCTTGAAAGTTGGTGTTTATCTCAATCTTCAAACTGTCTAATATCGACTGGGGGAATGTTTTCATGCTCAAAAAAGCATTATTTCCATGAGATACAAAGTAAAAAAGCTCAGTTATGGACTGATCGTCAATATCGCCAAGTTCGGCTATATTGAAAAAAGTACCTTTAATGCTGTATTTTCCGGAAACAGTATCGGGAATATATTTTGAATCTAAAAACTCATATGGAGTTATAGTAGCGATGCGTTCAATTTTTTGCTTTTTTAGTAAGCCACCAATTTCTTTGTCAAAAATATATAATCCGTATGGAATTTTATCATTGACAGAGTAGGTTGGTCTCCAATCGATCGGTTTGGGTTTATTGGCACTGGTTATTACAATAAGAGCAAAAACAAAAACCAGAATAGCGATGTAAATTTTTACGGATTTATTCATTGCTAAAGGTTTTTATTGAATTCTTAAAACGGTTTTCTGCTTTTTTGAAAGTGGTTTCATCAATTTCAAATTCGCCATACCAAATATAGTTGTACAAATAGGATAAATAAGTGAACTCTTCCTTATAAACGGGGCTTTGAAGCTCGTATAAATAATCGGAATTGGTTTTTTCGATATCCCATTCGATATAATGGTTTTGCGCCATAACTTTTAATAACCAAAGGTAATAGTAGCGTATTGCGATTCTTCTTTCTCCTTTTTCGATACTCTCCTGAATGAGTTTTTTGAAATCTAACAGATGTATGTTTTTCTCGAGTTCAGAATAATAGATGGTCTTTTTATGAGAATCTTTTCCGAAAATCCATTTACCTTCTTTATTAATTATTGCTTTTACGATCAGATAGATTACAAAAACAATAATCAGTACGGCGAGCACTTTCAATAAAATAGACACAAAATTTAATGCGGCCTGCGGGTTGCTGAAAGTGAACAGATTTCTTAAAATACTGGCCAGCCATTCTTTAAAATGATCCCAGAGATTTTTCTCAGGGGCTTTGTATTCGTACACAAAGTCTGAGGAAGTATATTTTTTCTTGAAATCTGTATGAAAAGTTTTGGCCTCAACCGTATCCGAATCGATTATGATATCTTTCTCCGTATATTTTACCGAAGTAATTTTTGGCGGATCAACAGTCACCAAGGTATCTTGAGCATTTGTGATGCTAAAGAAAAAAAGAAAAGATAAAACAAAGAAAATTTTATTCATTATCGGTACTGATTAGATCAATTTGGCTGATAGTTGTTGTATTTTTTTGTGTACGATAAAAGGATAAACCAAATAGTAAAAAGAGATAATACCTAAGGTTAACAGTATGATGAAACTGCTTAGTACGTTGGGCATATCGATTGAATATCGGGTGATAAAACCTTCAAGGAATCCTGCGCCAATGGTAAAAGGAAAGGTGCTCAGGAAGATTTTGAAACTGTTTTTGAAACCTATTTTAAAAGAATTTACCCGGGAAAATGTCTTTGGAAACAATATCGAGGCTCCGAGAATAAATCCGGCAGCGGTTTCGATTACGATGGCAAAAATTTCCATTGAACCATGAATCCAGATTCCACGAACACTTTTCCAGAAAACACCTTGTTCGTAAAAAAAGTACTGAAAAGCCCCTAACATAATGCAGTTTTGCATGGCAATATAAAAAGTGCCAATTCCTGCAAAAAGACCATAAATATAACATCTGGCTCCTACATAAAGGTTGTTCATGGTGATACCAATAAAACTTCCCCAATTACTTCCAGAGGCATAAACGGCCATAGGATCTCCTTTTTTAATGTTTTCTAAAGTCATGTTTACATAACCGTCCCCTAAAATTAAGCGAACAAAATTAGTGTCGTATCGTGCCGAAATAACACCAATACCCACCATTATAAAAAATAAGACAAAAGAATACAAGAGATATCTTCTGTATTCGTACACCAGCAAAGGCACTTCGGTTCTGAAAAATTCCAAAAACCTGTTTTTCTCAGCTCGTTTGGTTTTGTAAATTTTCTGATAGATCTGTGAAGCCAAATGATTTAGATAAACGACAGTCTTGCTTTTTGGGTAATACGTTTGAGCGTAAGACAAATCATTCATCATTTGAATGTACAAATTGGCTAACTCATCAGGATTTTTTTTAGCTTTACCGAAAATAGCTAGCTCAAATTCCAGCCATTTTTCTTTATTTTGTTTTATGAAGGCGATCTCTCTCATTATGGGCTAAAATATAAAATATGTCAGAATTATCAATAAATACTACGCAAAATGTTAAAATAAATTTTATAGCAGCATCTGCCGGCGAGCGGATCGGCTCTTATTTTATCGATTTGATTATTAAATTTGCCTATCTCATAGTCATTTACGGGATATTTTTTTACGCATTCCATTTAGATATGGCATTAGACGGTATGGATAATTGGTCCAGAATATCGATCCTTTTGCTGCTTTATTTCCCGGTTGTCATTTATTCGCTCACATTAGAAAGCATTTTTGAAGGTCAAACGATCGGAAAAAAGCTGGTTAAGATAAAAGTGGTGAAAATTGATGGCTATCAGGCCGGTTTTGGAGACTACTTGATGCGATGGTTTTTCAGACTTGTAGATATTTCTATTTTTAGCGGTGTTATTGCTTTGGTAGCTGTAGTTTCGAGTAAAAAAGGACAACGTTTGGGGGACATGGTAGCGGGAACTGCTGTTATTACTTTAAAGAATAAAATTAATATAAGTCATACCATTCTCGAAGAGATAGGAGACGCTTATATTCCGACTTATCCTTTGGTGATAAAATTGTCTGATAATGATATGCGAATTATAAAGGAAACATTTCAAAAAGCAGATCTTAAAAACGACTATGAAACCATTACTAAATTGGTTACTAAAATTGAAAGTGTTACCGGAATCAAAAATCAATCCGGCAATGAACGTGATTTTTTAAGGGTAATTTTAAAAGATTATAATTTTTACACGCAGAATATGTAGGGGCAGGGAACAAAATAAGGGTTGACACGAATTTCACCAATTAACACGAATTATAATAGTCGTCAAACTTTAAAAAATCGCGTCAATTCGTGGTAAAAAATTATTTTGAGGTGTTTTAAGAAAATCATAATTTTTTCGCATGGGCTTACGTGATTTATTTGGAGTGAAACGTCTTTTTTAGGTTTTGTTGACTATGTCTCTATGTGGTGAAATTAATTGCATTCAAAAGGTATGACATATATCATTTTTTGCGAGCCTCTAAGTTGATAACTTTGACTAATCAAATTGAAACAATTATAAGCGGACAAATACCGTTTATCAATTTAATCAGGCAGGTAGCATTGTTATCTGTATTTTGAATGGAGTGACCGAAAAGCCATAAGAGTAGGGTAATTTAAATGATTAAGATTATGAAAACTACAAAGTTTTTTGCGATAATTATGTTATTGGTTACGATTGCAGGTTTTGCTCAAAATGGAAGCAAAAAGTTAGATAAAATAATAAAACGTGACTACCAGATTATTGAATGTACTATTGCAAAAATGTCTGATAAAACCGTAGAATATTCTTTACCGGGTGAGACGTTGCAAATTTCACTGGATATCTCCCAAATTGCCAGAATTGATTTTGCCAGTGGTCGTTCTCAGACCTTTGATGTTTCTACAAACACTAATGTGGTAAGTAGCACTAATGCAAACAACAACTCAAATCAAACGCTAGCCAGTGCCGACATGAAGCCCAATACTATTGCGGTATTGCCCGTTCCTTATGTAAATGCAGACAATCTGCAAAGTTCTGAGGAGATGTCTAAATTTGCTCAAAACGACCTTTATAACAAATTATTAGATAAGTCTTCTAATATTTTCCCGCTGACAGTTCAGGATTTGCGAACAACAAACAGTTTGTTGCATAAAGCCGGAATTGATTATAAAAACATCGACGAGACTCCGATTGAAGACCTTCAAAAAATTCTTGGAGTTGACAACATCGTGGCTGCCAAAATTTCTTTTACAACGGCCGAAAGCGCAACATCAGTAGCCTATAATAGTGGGAATGCTAAAATTAGCGATAACAATAAAAAGGTAAAAACAAGCGATATTGGGACAACCAGTACCAATACCCAGACGTATTACTACTATACAGTATATTTTGATATGTACAAAAACAACACAAAAATATATTCTCAAACCAGAAAACCGTTGTTCAGTATAAAAGACAGTTGGATCGATTCTGTTTCGTATTTATTGAAAAGAAGCCCGATTTATACCAAAAAATAATGGCGAGTTCGCTGTAAAAACAAGGAATAAAGTAAAATAATTTAGTCAAATCTTTGTACCTATGCACCTTTGAATCTTAGTAACTAAAAATAAAAAATGTTTCATTTATTAGACCTGATCGGTACGATGGCCTTTGCTATGTCCGGCGCTTTAACAGCAATGCATAAAAAATTAGACCCGTTTGGGGTTTTTATTATTGCTTTTGTTACAGCCGTTGGAGGAGGAACCCTGCGTGATGTTTTAATAGGCAGAACCCCGGTTGGATGGATGAAAGATCTGCAATATGTTTACGTTATTACATTCGGATTTTTTCTGGCCATTCTTTTCAGAAAAAAGTTTGACAGACTACGAACTTCTTTGTTTCTTTTTGATACCATTGGGTTGGGCGTTTTTACCTTAATTGGATTAGAAAAAGGAATTTCAATTGGTTTACATCCCATAATTTGTATTGCTCTTGGCACCATGACGGCTTGTTTTGGAGGTGTTATTCGGGATATTTTATGTACGGAGATTCCAACAATCTTCAGAAGAGAAATTTATGCTACGATCTGTATTTTAGGAGGAGCCGTTTTCTTTATACTAAAAAAAATGAATCTGGAGGATGATCTTTTGTATTTGATAACTTCTTTGGTAATCATTATAGTGAGGCTGATGGCGGTAAAATACAAATGGTATCTGAAAGCATTTGATCACAAATAGTTAAATCAGGGATGACAAAGTATACGGTAAAAAAATACGATCAAAATGATTTTGCAATTTGGAATGACTTCCTTGCGAAGGCCAAAAATGCAACTTTTTTATTTCATCGTAATTTTATGCAGTATCATCAGGATCGTTTTGAAGATTTTTCGCTTCTTGTTTTTAAAAATGAAAAATTACTAGCGGTTTTACCAGCCAATAAAGAAGGTGATTTGGTGTATTCGCATCAGGGACTTACCTACGGAGGCTTGGTTTATAAAGATCAGACCAAGTTGAGCACAGTGCTTGCTGTTTTTCAGTCTGTTCTGTTATTTTTGAATGAAAGTGGAATTCAAAAATTAATTGTTAAAACGCTTCCTTCAATTTATCATTTAAAACCCGCCGAAGAAATTTTATATGTTTTGTTTGTAGCTCAAGGGAAGTTGATCCGTCGGGATTCCCTTTCTGTTATTGATTTGTCGCAAAAAAATACGGTTTCAAAAATTAGAAAAAGAGGTTTTCAGAAAGCAGTTTCAAATCAGTTGCATATCAAAGAAGAAAATGATTTTGAATTGTTCTGGAATGAAATTTTGATTCCCAATCTGGATAAAAAACACAAGGCAATACCGGTTCATTCCTTAGAAGAAATTAGTCGGTTAAAGGTACTTTTTCCAGATAATATTCATCAGTTTAACGTGTATTTTGAAGACAAAATCGTAGGGGGAACAACTGTTTTTGAAACAGAAACAGTAGCACACTGCCAATATATTTCGAAATTGGAACAAGACGATCGTTTAGGAAGTTTAGATTTCTTATATCAACATCTGATTCAGGAAAGATATGCTAAAAAGCGTTTTTTTGACTTTGGGATTTCAAATGAAAATCAAGGCAAAAAACTAAATGAAGGATTGTCCTATTGGAAGGAAAGCTTCGGAGCCAGTACCATAATTCACGATTTTTACGAAGTTGAAACTTCCAATTATAGCTTACTAAATAACGTTTTGATATGATTTCTTTTTTAGATCTGAAAAAAATAAACGAGCCTTATGAAGCTGCTTTTCAGGAAAAACTGAAATCGGTTTTGCATAACGGTTGGTATATATTAGGGAAAGAAACCGAGACATTTGAAAAGGCTTTTGCTAAATATTGTAATGCCGAATATTGTATTGGAGTGGGGAATGGCCTGGATGCTTTGACATTGATTTTTAAAGCCTATGTTCAATTAGGGAAACTCCGAAAAGGAGACGAAGTTATTGTTCCTGCCAATACCTATATTGCGAGTATTTTAGCCATTTTGCAAGCCGATTTGGTTCCGGTTTTGGTAGAACCCAAATTAGAGACCTATACGCTAAATCCGGATTTAATCTCGGAAAAAATCACTTCAAAAACGAAAGCCATTTTAGCAGTTCATTTGTACGGGCAATGGGCAGAAATGGATCAGATTAACAGCATTGCAAGGGAGAATAATTTGCTAATTATTGAAGATGCAGCACAGTCTCACGGAGCAGGAAGAAGTTTAAAGTCGAAAGTCGAAAGTCAAAAGACTCAAAGCAATAATCTACAATCAGCAGTCGCCTACAGTTTTTATCCGGGGAAAAATTTGGGAGCTTTAGGCGATGGTGGAGCCATTACAACAAATGATGAAGCGTTGGCAAAAGTGCTGTTTTCACTGCGGAATTACGGTTCTCAAAAAAAATATTATAACGAGTATATCGGTGTCAATTCCAGATTAGACGAATTGCAAGCTGCTTTTTTGAACTTAAAACTGCCCAATTTAGATCTTGACAATGACAAACGTCGTGTTATTGCAAAACGGTATTTAACAGAAATTAAAAACGATAAAATAATACTTCCTGTTTGGGATTTTTCGAATAATCATGTGTTTCATTTATTTGTTATTCGAACAGAAAATAGAGAAGGTTTGCAAGAATATTTAGTACGAAACAATATTCAGACGGTTATTCATTATCCAATTCCGCCACATCAACAGCAAGCATTCCCGAATTGGAATCAGTTATCGTTTCCAATTACAGAGAAGATTCATGATGAAGTTTTGAGTTTACCAATGAGCCCGGTTTTAACGGAGTTGGAAGTAGATTTTATTGTTGAGGTTTTAAATAAGTATTAAATTGAACTTTATAAAAAAAATAATTCAAACTACACTTTTTAAAGTTACTTCTTTGAACAGTCTTAGCATTGGTTTAAAAATTGGAATCGGTTTAATAACATCTAAACTTCTTGCCATTTTTGTAGGACCCAGTGGAATAGCATTGGTTGGTAATTTGCGTAATTTTTTGACCTCATTAGAAAGTATTTCGACCTTAGGTTTTCAGAACGGTATTATAAAATATGTCGCTGAAAATCAAAATAACAAAGAAGAGTTAAAAAAAATAGTAGCTACTGTTTTTATTAGTTTAACTATTGTAGCGCTAGTTTTAAGTGGATTCTTGTATTTTTTTGCCGACTTCTGGAATAGTAGAATTTTTGGATTTGCTTTTAAGTATCAATTTGTTTTCAAAATTCTCGCTTTGTCTTTGCCTTGGTGTGCTGTTTCTGTTTCCTTATTAGCCTTGTTAAACGGGTTAGGTAAATTTAAAAGAGTTATTTGGGTAAATATTATCGGAAATACAATTGGATTATTGGTTTCTCTTTTCCTGATTTTGCAGTTACAAACATTTGGAGCTTTATTGGCTATTATTATAACGCCGGCCTTAATATTCTTTGTAACTTTTTATTTTGTCCATAAAGAAATTAGTTTTTTAGAAACAATTCGGTTTACTGTATTTGATTTTAAAATCATAAAGAGTTTAGTGCCATATTCTTTAATGGCTCTAGTTTCTTCTGTTTTAGGGTCAATTGTTTTTTTGTTGATACGAAATAATGTAATTGAAAATTTAGGAATTGAACAGGCTGGTTTCTGGGAAACGATGACCCGGATTTCGTCTTATTATATGCTTTTCATAAGTACAATTCTAACGGTTTATTTTTTACCCAAGCTATCCATAGCGCAAAATAACCAGGAAACAAAAGCTGTTTTTTGGCAGTTTTATAAGTTTATATTACCTGTTTTTATAGTAGGTTTAATTGGTCTCTATTTTGCGAGATATTTTATTATACAATTGTTGTTTACCAAAGAATTTTTGCCAGTTGGATCTCTTTTCTTTTGGCAGTTGATTGGCGATATTTTTAAAGTTGCTTCTTTAATTTTGGGATATCAGTTTTTTGCTAAAAGATTAACAGTTGTCTTCATCGTTCTAGAATTGTTTTCGCTTACGATTTTGTATTTTTCGAGCTTATTTTTCATATCTCATTTCGGAATACAAGGTGTGGTCATTGCTCAAGCTTTTGATAATTTTATTTATTTGGTTGTATTGTGTTTTTACTTTAGGGAGAGTTTAGTTTAGAGTGATAAATTATTGAATTTTAAAGGCTTAATTTTTTAATTGTTAATAAGATTCTTTGTAAAGAAGTGATTTCTTTTATTTGTAGATTCTTTTTGATAGTTTTGAAAGATTTAAATATGATAATAAAGAAATTGTAATGAGAAAAACTGCAAGTAAAATTTATTCAGGAATTATTTTTTTAGGGGTATTAACTGCGAATGGACAAATAAGTACAGGTACAGGAGGTGGTGCAAGTATTCTTTCTAATAGTCCGGTTACGAATACCAATGTAGGCATAGGTACGACTAATCCAATTGCCAAATTAGAAGTGAATGGTTTTACAACTATTGGAAAGACCTATACATTTTTGAACGAAGGAGATTCTTTTTCTAAAAGTATTGTGTTGAATATAGGGACTTTAAGGAAAGAGAATGCATCCTCAGTAAGTGGAACTCGATTACTAACCTTCTATGACGTTCCGCCTTCTAATATTTCAGCCAATGCTAAAACTATGTTTGCCATAGAAGATCGAAATGACTCAAATAGACTTAGACATACCGCAATAGCTGGTGGGGAGAGTCTTTTCATGCTTAATGATAAAACGCAAAAACTTGTTTATCAACTTTATGAAGATGGTACGAATGTTTTTGTTGATTTCCCTAAACCTGGTAGCTATTTAACAGTGGGAGGTACGGCTGTATGGCCGGTTGCGCATAATTTTTGGGTAAAAACAGGAACATCAAAATTTGACAATGATGTTTTTATTGGAACTAATCTGTGCATCGGAACTTCTAGTATTACGGATGGTACAACAACCTACAAACTTTCCGTAAAAGGAAAAATCAGAGCCGAGGAAGTAAAAGTATACAATACCTGGGCAGATTATGTTTTTAACCCGTCTTATAAATTGCCTTCTTTGAGCGAAGTGGAGACTTTTATTACTAGAAACGGCCATTTACCTAATGTACCCTCTGCTAAAGAAATCACAGAGAATGGTTTAGAACTAGGGGAAATGACTAAAATTCAGCAGGAAAAAATCGAAGAGCTTACCCTGTATTTAATTCAGCAGAATAAAGAAATTGAAAAACTTACCCTGTATTTAATTCAGCAAAAGAAAGAAATTGAAGAACTAAAAGAACTGATTCAATTAGTATCGACTATTAAGAAATAACTTTTTTTAATACATATAATTGTCAAAATATGAAGCAGTATCTAGTTATATTGGTATTGGGATTCTCATTGCTATCTAAAGCACAGACGAAAATTAATTTTAGTTACGATGCAGCAGGAAATCAAATAAGCAGAGTTCTGTGTATCAATTGTGCATCTAAAGTTACAAAGGATGATATTAAAGAAAATGCAGTGATTGCGGAAGAGAGTTTGGAAAAAAATTCAGAAGATGTAATTTCTTATTATCCAAATCCGGTAAAAGAAGAGTTGTATTTGCAATGGGATCTTAAGGAGGATAATTATGTAACATCGGTAAAAGTATATTCTGTTACTGGTCAGGCTTTAAAAAACTATCAGGGAAATAAGACCATTAAAAATTTGATCATTCCTTTTCAAAATTTGCCTTCCGGTTTATACATCGTTGAAATTTCTTATAGCGTAGGAGAAGAAAAAAATATAAAAATTGTCAAACAATAACAGATGAAACAATTTTACGCACTAATTATACTTATTTTTTGCCAAATATCTTTTGCACAAAATTTTGCAGATACAAAAGGAGAATTACAAATTTCGGCTTCGGGTACGGCAACTTATACTTTACCAATCGCAACACCGCCCAGTATAAAAGGAGTAGCGCCGATAATAAGCCTTAACTACAGTAGTGGTGTACGAGGTGGTATAGCCGGTCAGGGCTGGAGTATAAACAGTATTTCGGCTATAAGTCGTATAGCAACCCGTAGGGATATTGACGGTTTTGTTGACGGCGTAGATTTTGATGCCGATGATAAGTTAGCCTTAGACGGACAGCGATTGCTGATTAAAACAGGAACCTATTGGGGATCAGGGTCAACGTATGAAACGGAATACAAAAGCAATACCAAAATAGAGCTGAAAATTGAAGGAATTACGACCTATTTTATCGTAACGGCTCCCGATGGATCAAGAAGCTGGTATGGTTCTAAAGGGCTGGGTAATCTGCAGAATTCAGTTTCTGTAAATGCTTGGTACATCGTTCGTTTTGAAGATGTAAATGGTAATTTTATTGATTATAATTATAAAACAATTACCTATAACAATACAAACCAGCTGTATATTGACACTATCGTGTTTAGTGGAAATACTACAGCGGGTATTGCAGCTCAGGATAAAATCGGTTTTTTTTACAAAGCGGCCGGCCGTGTTGAGAGAGACTATCTGAAAGGACAGGTAGTTTATGCCACTCAGCTGTTAGATAATATTAAAGTTTATGCTAACAATTTAGTTTTTAGAACCTATAAATTAACACATGAAGTTGATACCGGACTAGGGTATGAGAGAGTAAAAGAAATACAGGAAATCAATGCTCAAAACGAGCTGTCGAATCCTATTGTTTTTGCATATAATGTTAGTCCCACTATAGCAGAACGAACGGTAAAAGAATATAATAATAATTTAGCATTTGAACAGGTAAACCTTGCGGGTGATTTTGATGGAGATGGTAGACTGGATTTTGTTGCTAACAATCAAATTTTTACTAATTTATTTAAAGAAAACACAGGGAATACACCTGTTAACTTACCTTTTGCAGTTTATGGGAGGTTGTTGTTCTCTGCCACTACGTTAACAAATAATAAATTAAACCAATTTCAGTCTTTAGTTGAAATAAACGAATCATTGGACAAGTTAGATTTTAAAGTTTATAACTTAACTAATAATTCGGTTCCCAATGTTTATACGAAAAGTATTTTATTTAATAATACATTAACTGCTGAACAAGATTCTCGTTGCGTAAACGAAGAGGAGCCTTTTCAGATAAAAAGAAATAATATTTATTTTGAAGGAGATTTTAATGGAGATGGAATTTCTGAGATGTTTATAATTTCAACTAAAAATGAGCGACTTTATATTAGCAGTAGAGTTGGTGCAGAAGATCCGATACATGTTGGACGTTGTATTTATGGTGATGAGAATGATGGTTTTGAGTATCATCTACTGGATTTGAATGCTAATAGTTCGAATACAATTGGATCTCCGGGTTATATTAAAATTGAAACCAGTGTTCCTATTAATGTATCTGACCAATGGAATAAACAATTTGTAATGGATTTTAATGGTGATGGTAAATCAGACATTTTAACATTAAATCAGGATAAAAGTTATAAAATATTTAGTTTTAAGCAACTTACTCAATCTCCTTGGGTTCAGTTAGAGATCATCGGTCAGGGAGTTATACCTGATTGTGATTTGAGAAAACATTTGTTATTTGGAGATTATAATGGAGACGGTAAAACAGATATTATGATTCCAACGGATTTGGGTGGATCCGGTAAAATAGAATGGAATATTTACTATAGTAATCCAAATCCTTCGGGAGGAGAGTTTTTTACAAAGGAAACAATGAATATTGTAGAGTACTGGCCGGATACCGGAAAGGTTTTTGACACTCAAAGACATTTAAGTAGTTATTTTGCTATGGACATTAATAAAGACGGAAAATCAGATTTGGTTCGTGTCTGGAGAAGTTATTACAAAGATGATTGGAGCATTAATGATCATGATACGCAGTGGAAAGTAACCGGTTTCGCAAATAATATAGGAAAAACGTCAGGTTCCGGTTTTAGTTTAGTCTATGATTCTTCTGTTTTTACTTCAAATTCACCGGATATTCCAATTCCGATTACTTCTAATTACAGATACGATGGAGCTAATACGGATCTTGTTGTAGTTAGAGGACATTTTAATAGAATCGAATACTACCAATTCAATAAAAATGTAGATACCGAAAACCGGTTAAAGTCGGTAACAGAATCCAATGGCACTATCAAACAGACTATTGATTATTTGCCTATGGAAGCTACCGAAGGAGGTCTGGGTAATGCTGTGACTGATTTCTATTCTTCGGCCAATACGGTCAGTTATCCCAATATAGAAATGATTAGAAATCCCGAAAGTTATTTGGTGTCTAAACTGACCGCTAGCATAAACGGAATTTCTAAGTATCAGGATTTCAGATACAGAGGATATGTGTCTAGTTTTAATTATGGAACCGTTGGCTTTACCAGAACCACAAGAAGCAGCTGGTATTTATCTGATGCTGATGATAAAATTTGGACAACCCAGCACAATGATATCAATCTGAGAGGGGCGAATGTCACAACATGGTCCAGTACTACCGGTACTACTGTTTTTGATGCAATACCTTCTAATCTGATAAGTACTAAAAACAATGTATTTGCTGCTTATACAAAAGGAGGAGGGGATGCTATTTCTCCAAGTACTATTCAAAATGTTATTAACATTACCGATCCTGTAACCGTAGGTCAGAGTTATAAAGCCAATAATTCAATAACGGCTTCGTCGAAAATAAATGATGACCTGTCAGTCAATTATCAATCACCTCAGATAATTCTGAAGCCAGGATTCATGGTTAGTTCAGCTACTAATAGTCTATTTACAGCTACGCCAACAACTCCTCAAGGAGGAAGTAATGCCACGGTTTCAAATAATAGTGTTTTTAATATTTTGTTAACCAAACAAACTACAATAGACCATTTGACGGGAGTAAAAAACGAAACTGTTTTCTCTTATGACGGTGTTACTAATAGTCATAATTACTTTGGTTTGGAAACCAGAACTGTTACTAAAAAATATAGTGGCGCTACACTTCAGGGTTCAGTGACCACAGATACTGAATACGATAACAATCCAACAGGATTAGCAAACGCCTATTATATCGGAAGACCTAAAAAAGTGAATACATCTGCTACTAATGCTGGCTCAGGAGATACCCGTAATTCTGAAGAAGTATATACCTATATAGGATCAAATTTAACCAAAACCGAGAAAAAAGGACATAATACCTATGCTATTGTTGAGGACATGACGTATGATGCATTGGGTAATTTACTAACCAAAACAGTTTCTGCTCCAACAGCAGTACCGGTGCCGACTGCCAGAACAATAAAAGATGATTATGATACCACCAAACGATTTGTAATTAAAAAAACAGATCATCAAGGATTTGCAACTGATTTTACCTACAATCCGCTGGGACAGGTAACGCAGTCAAAGAATTATATGGGAGTTGTTAGTAATTTTATCTATGACAATTGGGGGAAATTAATCAATACCACGGTAACGAATTCTTCAACAACTCCAATTTCTACAACAATCGTATATGCAAAATTGGCAGATGGTGGGTATACTACCATTAGCACTAATAATTTAGAGGCCAAAACAGTTACCCAGTATGATGTCTTAGGAAGAGTTGTGTTAAGTTCTACAAAAGGATTTACTGTAAATACGATGGTATCTAAACAAATCGTTTATGATGGATTGGGACGCAAACAAAAAGAAAGTGAACCTTATTTTTCGGTACCCAATCTTTGGACGACTTACGAGTATGATTACTTAATGAGACCAACCAAAATAACGACACCTACAGGGAAAATACAAACCCTTTCGTATTCCGTTTTAACCACTACAAGCAATGATGACGGTAAGATTACCACTGCTACGGTAGATGCCTTAGGGAACAAAGTGCAGAGTACAGACCCCGGGGGGACAATAAATTTCACTTATTATGCAAATGGACAATTAAAAGAGTCAGATTATCAGGGAAACAAAGTAAAAATAAATATAGACGGTTGGGGGAATAAGATAAGGATGGAAGATCCGAGTGCAGGAATCTATACCTATAGTTATGATGCTTTTGGACAACTCATAACAGAAACCACGCCTAATGGTACAACCTCTTTTGTATACGATACATCAGGGAAACCAACCGAAAAAACAATTACAGGAACCAATACCAACAGTAAAACAACTTATTCTTATAACGGTTTAAACCAAATTATCAGCAGTACTTTTGTAGACAATACAGAGGCAAAAACCACAACCAATAGTTATGAGTACGATGCTCTGAAAAGGCTGTTTAAAACTACTGAAACAACGCCTTATGCGATTTTTGTAAAACAATTATCATTTGATACTTTCGGAAGAGTTGATAAAGAAACCTCTACAGCAACCGCAGCCGGAAAAACCAGTGCCAAAACGGTAAAAAATACGTATCAAAACGGATTTCCGTGGCAAATTGTAGATGACAGCACCCAACAAGTGTTGTGGCAGACCAATACACTAAATGAGAGAGGACAGCTTTTAACAGCTGCTTTAGGGAATGGAATAGCGGTAACAAATGCTTACAATCCATACGGGTATACCACTCAAATCAAACACGATAAAACAGGTCCAACGGTGGTCAATGTGATGACTCTTACTACCGCTTTTGAAATCAAAAGAGGAAATCTGAACAGCAGAAACAATAGTCTGTTCAGCAGAAATGAAACTTTTAAATACGATAGTTTAGACCGCCTGACCGAATATACTAACGGATTAGGAGTTCAGGAAACACAGACATACGATGACAAGGGAAGAATTACGCAAAATGCAGTTGGTACTTATGAATATGATACTGCCAAAACATATCAAAATAAAGCCATAACCCCGACTCTGGAAGCCACTGGCTATTATGCCGCGAGAGAAGGGATTTTTAATGACAGTTTCGAAGACAGAACTGGCTGGGGAGTAGAGCGCTATCCAAATACAGTATTTTACAGCTTTGACAATATAACCTCTCGTACAGGTAAAAGCGCTGTAAAATTGGTTAACGCTGCTGTAACCAAGCAATTTTTGTTTTCAGACAAATGGGTTGATATTAGCAACAGTGCCCCAACACAGTATACCTACTCGGCTTGGTTTTACAGCGACAATCCACAGGCAGAAGTCTTTTTGTATATGAAAGATGCGGCCAATGCAGTTACACAGGTAAGTACAGTAAACAATACCAAGGGTAACTGGACGCAGATAACAGCAACATTTACCGTTCCGGCCAACATCAGAAAATTACGTTTGCGATTAGACAACAACGGATCAGGAAACGTTTGGTACGATGACGTTCAGATTCGTAAAACCAGTGATGCACCAACGACGACAAGAGCCCTAAATATAAGTTACAATACTTTCAAAAGTCCGGTACAGATTGAAGAAACGGGAGTAGATAAAATTAGTTTTACCTACAACGATGGTAACGACCGCAGCAGTATGTTTTATGGTGGACTACAGACAGACAAACTGCTGAGAACCTATCGCAAACATTATTCGGCAGACGGTACTATGGAGATCAAACAAAATACGGTGACCGGAGCTCTTGAATTTGTAACCTATATTGGAGGTGATGGCTACAGTGCTCCTGTAGTTCTAAAAAGCGATGGGACAGCACAAAATTATTTATATTTGCATAGAGACTATCAGGGTACCATTCTGGCGATCAGTGATAATACAGGAGTATTGGTCGAAAAAAGACTTTTTGATGCCTGGGGTGCACTGGTAAAAGTGCAGGATGGAGCCGGTAATGTTTTGGCAGGTCTGACCGTTTTAGACCGAGGGTATACAGGACACGAACATTTGCAAAGTGTTGGAATTATACATATGAACGGACGTTTATACGACCCAAAACTGCATCGATTCCTGCAACCCGACAATTATATACAAGAGCCTTATAATACACAGAATTATAATAAATACGGGTATGTGTTAAACAACCCGCTTAAGTATACGGATCCAAGTGGTGAATATGCAGAAATTGGTTTTGGAGTGGTTGTTGCTATTGGCGCGGCTATTGCAGCATTAACCTACACTTTGACCGCTTTATTGGCAGATGTTCCATTTAGTGTGGGTGGACTGGCAAAGGCTACTTTTATTGGAGCGGCAAGTGCTGCGGTGACTTTTGGTATTGGGAGTGCAGCGGGGACAATTGGCAGTTTTTATGTTAGGACTGCGGTTAGTGCAGTAGCTCATGGTACTTTTCAGGGAGGTGTGACAGCAATCTCCGGAGGGAAGTTTTGGAGTGGTTTTGCTGCCGGCGCTTTGAGTAGTATTGCCAGTAGTCTTTATCAAGGAGGAACCAATACCTCTACAGTTGGAGGAAAGACCGTAGGTATTGCAAACACCGGTTTTAATAGCATTGGTGATAATCTGGGGGATTTGGGCACGATAGCTTTCGGTACCGTTGCCGGAGGAGCGGGAGCAGCACTTACTGGCGGTAATTTTTGGCAGGGCGCTGTAACTGGGTTAGTAGTTGCTGGTTTGAATCATACGTTGCATATGAACGATGATGACCCGGGAGATCCGCCTAGAAAGCATGGAAATAAGTATGGAACATTAAAGGAATATAGAGAGTGGCGAGATTATCCGCTTTATCACGAAGGGGAAACTTGGTTTGATAAATGGGCAAGAGGTATCAATAGTGTCCATATGGAAATTATGCGAGATGAAGGTGCTGGTGGAGGTTTGATGTATGGTGGATTTGGTAGAGCAGCTTCAATAGAACAAGGGGGATATTCTATTACTAAAACTGTAGCTAATAATTTATCTTCTAGACCTTACATAAATTCTCCATCTACAATTAAGAACATTATGGAATTTGGAACAAAATCTGCAGATAAATTTTTTAAAGGTGGGGTCAATTATCGAGCTACTGGCACTTTTCAAGGTAGTCAAGGAGTATGGGAATTAGGCATAAATCCAGAAACAAAAGTAATTTATCATTTTTTGTTTAAATCAGTAAAACGATAATTTATGAAATTTAATATTGAATATTATTCAGGAATAATTAGAAAAGAGCTTTTATACCTTGAAAATGAATGCTCTTTTTATATGGATTATAAAGACCTAAATGCTGATTTAGAGTTAATAATTAATAAAATTGCGCTGCAAATTTTTAATAACAGAGTTTTTGCATTAAGTGGTTTTTGTGGTTTAAATAAGGAAATGCTAACTAATATTAAAGTGCCAAAGAGCAAAAAAGGAATATTAAAAGTTGAACATAATTTAGATTATGGGTTCTCGTATGGAGTTAGCGATATTTTTGATTATGAATATTCGGTTTATGTAAATATCGAAACAGGTTGGGTTTGTATAGGAAATCCATATAGTAAAGAAAATGCAGTTGAATTTATAGATAATTGCATTGTAGTTATTAACGACGATGGTATTTTTAATTCCCTTTGGTTAAAACCAAAGTCATTACCAAAAATTGAATAAAACATCAAAAAAACTTTGCGATTTGCCCAGCTGGTCCGGGCAGAAAAATCACAACGGCTATTGTAATACCTCAGGCTCGTGTCCATAAAGTTAAGTACCACAAAGTAATTTTCAGGCCGCAGCTCATGGTACTTTTCAGGGAGGCATGACAGCAATCTCCGGAGGGAAGTTTTGGAGTGGTTTTGCTGCCGGCGCTTTGAGTAGTATTGCCAGTAGTCTTTATCAAGGAGGAACCAATACCTCTACAGTTGGAGGAAAGACTGTAGGTATTGCAAACACCGTTTTTAATAGCATTGGTGATAATCTGGGGGATTTGGGCACGATAGCTTTCGGTACCGTTGCCGGAGGAGTGGGAGCAGCACTTACTGGCGGTAATTTTTGGCAAGGTGCTGTGACGGGGCTTGTTGTGAGTGGACTGAATCACACGTTGCATAAGATGAAGGAAAACAAATCATTTAGGAAACAGCTAGAAGCAAAAGGAATAAAACCTGATGGTAAATTTGGTTTTACAAATGAAGAATTCATAGACAATATAAATGCTGTAGATGAATTATATAGTTTATTTAGGCAGGCAGCAAGAAAATTAGGAGAGTTAGTGGTAGCGACAAATGTGTATAATAAAAACGGGGGTGAGGCTTCTGGTGGAACAAATATGACTTCGAATGGTAAATACGAGATATCGTTATCAACAACCAGAATAAAAACAAATTTAGATTTTGTTTATACTTATGGTGCAGATTTATCACATGTAGTGTATAATTGTGATATGAATTTTCAAACTTGGTCAAATCGATCGGCCTTGGAAATAAAGCAAGAAGAATATAGTGTTCATTACTCTTGGAATTATATTTATGATGCTCCAGATGGACACGGTCAAGTGAATTATTGGGGGAAACAATTGAATAAATAACAAAATATGAGGACTAGATTTTTAATATTTTTTTTAAGTTTTTTAAGCCTTGGTTATGGTCAAGACGTTAATATAGAGTTATTAAATGCAAAAAAAACTACTGATAAAAAAGTACTATTAACTTTAAAAATTAATAATAATTCAGATGTAAATTATGTTATAAATAATAACTTTACATTTGGAGACACAAAACCAGATTTTTCGTTAGGTACATTTGTAAAATTTAATCTGTTTGTAAATGATACGATAAAAACTCAAATAATGACTGTTAGGTTTGAAAATGAGAGAAGTAAGAATTACAGTCAAAAAAAGTATGATGTTTTTTTGTTAAAAACAACTCTGAAGAATTAATTAATATCTGTTTAAACGATTATCTTTCAGAAGCAGAAAAAATTGGATTAGGATTGAAAATGATTTCAGTTTAAGTCTTGATTTTTATCAATCTGAATTTATTAATATAAAAAAGAGAAAAATTCTTAGTAAAATGCGTAAAGAAAATTATATCTTATTTAAAGGGCAAATAAGCACTAATAAAGTACCTTTGAACTAAAATAAATAAAAACATAAACCCCGAGCAATTTGCTCGGGGTTTATGTTTTTAAAGTGAAGCTACATTTTTTTGAAAGAAATCCTTAAACTTCTTTTAGGTTAAGAAAGCATCAACCATTTTGAAGACCATATTTTTTTTATCTGGTTCTAGTTCTTGAATTAATTTAACCTGCTCTGTAAGTGTTTTGTCTTCTATCATCATTTGCTGAGGAATATTTTCTTCAAAGGTTACAAGCGGGTCAATAAGTGGGCTCAATCATTATCTGTATAAGATGAGGGAAAACAATAAGGTTTTTGATTGTGGTTTTAACAATTCCATCATTTTTGAACTTACAAAGTTAGTGAGACACTACTTTTTATTAGTTGGTTTCCCAACTTTTTAAGTACTTTTGAGCAATTTTGATATAATTATGCTCACTTTCAATAAAAGCTCTGGCGCGGTTTCCAATAGAGATAATTTCATCTGGATTTTCAATTAAGAAAGACAATTCATTTACTAAATAATTAACATCAGGCATTGCATTTATACATACTCTTTCTGTGATATTATAATAAGTGGTAAATTCAATTTCTGCACCTGTAAAGACTACTTTTCCTTTTGCCATGGCTTCCAGTGCGTTATATCCTTGATCGTAAGAATAGACTTGATCAAGTAAAATATGGGCATTATTGTATGATGTAATGTATTTTTTATAAGGTATGTTTTCTACTATTATTACGCGAACTTTATCGTCATATTTTTGGCTAATTATTTTAAGTGCTTGTTCGAAATAAGAAATGCCTTTTTTGATTTCGCTATTTTTATTTTTTCCTAAAAAAATAATTATTTTTTCTGAAGCATCTAAAGGTTGAAAGTTTATTTTGTTAATATTAATAGGATTAGGAATTAGGATCTTTTCGGGTAATGGGATTTTATAATCTAAGTCAGAAACGATTGTTTTACAGGTGTTCGATTCAATAAAATTATATAAATTGCGATAATTGTTCTGTGTATATTTTAGTGAAAAATGATAATTTGATTCCAGTTCTTTATTTTGTAAGAGCGGTGATAAAATAGAATATTTTAATGCGTCTTTCAACATGAAATCAATGATTGGTGTATCTTCTCCGCAAACTAAAAGAAAGCTTTTTTTATTTTGATTAAATAATTTTTTTAATAAATATTTAGAGAAAAAAGGATAAGTTTCAATTGCATTTGAATTGATTAATTGAACAACATCATAATCTTTTAATTGGGGTAAAAATCTCCAGAACCGGATTCCCTTTTCTGCCAATTGTAAGTCGATTTTGAAAAGTCGGAATAAGATTTTGTTGCAAAAATCTAAGAATGAATTGTTTAAGAAAAACTTTGGAAAAATAGAATAATCTACAGGGAATTGTTTAAAACTGTCTCCCGTTGCTATTATTGTGACCTCATGATTAAAGATTTCCAAACCCTCTTTCAAGGAATTGTGTAATCTGCTGTATTCTCCCACTAATAGTATTCTCATGTTTGTCGAAAATATTTATATTTACGTAAATATATATCAAAATGCAAAATGTTTTTTATGAAAACGATCTTGAAATT
Source organism: Flavobacterium sp. FlaQc-52 (assembly GCF_044007495.1). Classification (NCBI taxonomy): domain Bacteria; kingdom Pseudomonadati; phylum Bacteroidota; class Flavobacteriia; order Flavobacteriales; family Flavobacteriaceae; genus Flavobacterium; species Flavobacterium sp. FlaQc-52. The sequence goes on from NZ_JBIPCV010000005.1 coordinate 352,333, forward strand.
TTAATTGCGACCAAAGATAGGAGCAATTTTAATTTTTTGTTGCCAATGTTTCCACATAAACATTTTTCGAATTTTAATTTGTTAATTGTTAATCAATCAGAAAGTAGTTTTTTAAGTTCTGAATTTGATTCTGTTAAGGTGATAAACTGCCGAGAAAAAGGTTTGTCTAAAAGTAGAAATAAGGCAATTGATAACGCTTGTAAAAAAATCTGTCTTATTGCTGATGATGATGTTATTTTTGAAGAAAATTTAAGAGAAAGTATTACTTTGGTTTTTGAGGAGCAACAAAATGCTGACATAATTACGTTTAATCATACCAGATCTGGAAATTTCAAGCCGATAAAAAACAGGGATAACATCTTTGAGCATGACAGAAAAAGTATTTGGAATGTAAGTTCTATTGAAATTGCGTTCAGATTGGAAGAAATCAAAAAGAAGGAACTTCGATTTGAAGAGAATTTTGGTTTAGGGGCCCTTTTTGAAACAGCAGAAGAATTTTTGTTTTTAAGAGCAGCTTTAGACCAGAAATTAAAGGTTTGGTCTAATCCAAAAGTAATTGTTTCACATCCGGAGATGTCTTCAGGAAAAATGGAAGGGACAGATATTTTAATTTTTTCCAGAGCAGCTTTATTTTACAAATTATACGGTGTGTTGGCTTATGGATGGCTTTTAAAATATGTATTTTTTTTAATTCGAAAAAAAAATATAAGATTTTCTCAAGCAGTAAAAAAATACAGAGAAGGAAGTAAGGGAATTGAAAAATACAAACGATTAACTCATGATAAATTATGACTACAAATGCAGAGGTTCAATTTATAGAAATTCCAAAAATTCAGGATAGGCGAGGGAATCTTTCGGTTATCGAGGGAACAACTATTCCGTTTGTTTCGAAAAGGGTTTACTATTTGTATGATGTGCCAAGTGGGAGTAAACGTGGTGGACATGCACATAAAAAGCAGCAGGAATTTTTAATTGCTTTAAGCGGAAGTTTTGATGTGGTTTTAAAAGATGGGAAAACTACAAAAATCATGCTTCTTAATAAACCTAATTTTGGTTTATTGATTGTCGATGGAATATGGCGGGAGCTACGAAATTTTTCGTCAGGTGCTGTTTGTTTGGTGTTGGCCTCAGATGGATTCGAAGAAGAAGATTATATCAGAGAATATAAAAATTTTAAATTATTTAAAAACAGAGGATCCAAGGCCTAAATTTGCTAGAGTAAGTTTGAGTTGAATTAGAAAGCGTAGTAAATAAGGAGGAAGTAACAGTAGAAACCTTTTTTTAATTCCTATTTTTTTTAAATCAATTCCTCTGTAATAATAGTTGAAGAGAATTTTATCCGAATTTAATTTACTTTTTATTGCTAACGAAAATCGATTTAAATCCAGGATATTTTTCAAATCCTGATTTGTTTTTTCGATTTCAATAAATTTCAATAAATTCATTTTGGCATTTAATAAGTTATTGTTTCTTGATAGGCTATTTTTATCATATATGTAACGCGCCAGAATTTTACCGGAAAATAAAATAGGATAAACTAACCCGATACGGATCCATAAATCAGTATCTTGATTACTTTTTATTTGTGGATCAAAATTACCTGTTTCTTCAAAAATACTTTTGTGAAAGACGGCACAGGAAGTCCAAATAATTGATTCTTTCTGACTCGCTTTAAAGTAATTTACAAGTTGAAAATCGTTGGTGATAGTGACAGAATATTGAGCCGGAAATCTCTTTCTTGAAGTTTCAATTTCAATTGCGCCTGAGAAAATTTTTTGATTTGGGAAATCATTTATTCCTTGATGCATAACAGCTAAAAAATCAGGATACCAATAATCATCTGCATCCAAAAATGTTATGAAATTAGCTTTTGCTTTGTCGATTCCGAAGTTCCGTGCGATGGAAACTCCTTCGTTTTTTTTAGAGAAATAGTGTATTCGACTGTCGTTGAATTGAAATACTTTTTCTTCACTTTTGTCCGTTGACCCATCATTAACTATAATAATTTCAAAGCCCTGAAAATTTTGATCGAGAACACTTTGTATTGTGTTTTCGATAAAATCTTCTTTATTATAGAGCGGAATTATGATAGAAAAAAAAGACATCTAGTTGGTTTTTAAAGTGCAATAATACCCCAATCGATAAAGATCAAAAATAAAAAGAGACGGGTGTTTTCCTAGCAACTGTCTTTTAAGTAAAGGCTTGAAAAGACGGAATCCAAAAGCAGTTAAAGGTCTTAGATGGTATTTTTTCAGGATTTGGAAGTAATGAGACAACTTCACATATTCCGTTGAAATCAGGTTAGAATCGATTAAGTTTTTTAAGGCTAAAACAGCTTCTTCCGATTTGCTCAGAAAGGTTTCGCTGCTTTCTAAACCTAAATGATAAACAGGATTTTCAGAATGTACAATCTCAATCTGTTTTTGCATTAAATCAAACGAAAAGAGCGTGTCTTCATGTCTCAGATTCGGGATGTCTTCGTTAAAAGCAACTTTTGAAAAAATACTTTTTTTGATCAGGAAATTTAAAGTCAGAAAGGAAAGATAAGGGCTGCTGTTTCGATCAGAGACCTTTAATGCTTCTCTTTTTATGCCGTAAATCCAACGTAGAATTTCATTTTTGGAAGGTTTTATGTCTTCGTAGAGGATTCCACCGTAAACAATTTTTTCGACGTTATTGATCTGCGAAATATAAGTTGAAATATAATTTTCAGAAGCAGGAATAGTATCGGCATCGAGAAAAAGCAGGTTTTCATAACTTGCTTTTTGAGCCAGTAAATTCCGAATAGCACTTCTTCCGATGTTTTTTTCTAAAACCGAATAAGTCGCATTCTTAAATTGATTGATCTTTTTGTTTTCAGCTAAAAAATACTCAGAAGCATCATCCAGACAGATAATTTCAAAGACGATATCGCATTCCAGCGTTTGTTTGTTTAGTATTTCTACCAGCGTAAAAACATTGTAATTGTAAACCGGAATTAAGATAGAAAGCATTACACGCTGCGTTGCACAACCTCAAAAATCCTTTCATCTTCACATTTTAATGTTTTCGAAGGGAATTTCATCAATAAAGCATAATCGTGAGTGGCCATGATAATCGTTTTACCATTAGCATTGATTTTTTTCAATACCTCCAAAACCTCAGAACTTGTTTGCGGATCAAGGTTTCCGGTTGGTTCATCGGCCAAAATAAATTCAGGATCGTTTAATAAAGCTCTTGCGATGGCAACACGTTGTTGTTCACCTCCGGAAAGTTGGTGCGGCATTTTGTTCACAAATTCCTTCATTCCTACTTTGTCCAGAACTTCATCAATTTTGTGCTCCATTGCCTCTTTTTCATGCCAGCCTGTTGCTTTTAGAACAAAAAGCATATTGTCTTTTACAGAGCGGTCCGGTAGCAATTTGAAATCCTGAAATACGATTCCGATTTTACGTCTCAAAAACGGGATTTCGCTTTCTTTTAAAGCTGCCAAATCAAATTCAACAATGTGACCTTCTCCTTCGCTTAAAGGCAAATCACCGTATAAAGTTTTCATGAAGCTACTTTTTCCGGAACCGGTTTTTCCAATAATGTAGATGAATTCTCCGTGTTGGACATCTAAATTAATATGAGATAAAATTTTTCTTCCTTCCTGATATATAGTTACTTCTTTAAGAGACAGTACGGTTTGTGACATAATAAATTGATTTGAATGGTAAAAGTAATAAGATAACGGTTGGATTCAAAATAAATTTTAATCATTTCTGAAGAAAACGTTATAAAAAATAATAGTTTTAGAACATTTGAGAACCAATATTTTGAGGATTAATAAGCTGTTAAATAAGCACCATTAAAAAAAAGAATCATAATAAAAGATTGAAACGTTTCGTTATAAACGGTAGAAAATGATAAATTTGAATACTAAATAAAACTAAAATGCGTAGACTTTCCTGGTTCTTTTTATTCCAAATTATCCTTATTTCGACGACGGTTTCGGCACAAAAATCAGCTATTTATACCTACGATTTAAAGGATTTTGACAAAGCACTGGCTTTATACAAAGACAAACAATATGCTTCGGCAAAACCTATTTTTGAATATGTAAAAAACAATGCAACGACAGAAGAAGTTCAGTCCGATTGTGCCTATTATATCGCCAACTGTGCCATTAGAACCAATCAGCCAAATGCAGATGAACTGATGGAAAAGTTTGTAACCGATTATCCAACCAGTACCAAACAAAATCAGGCTTATATTGAAGTTGCTCATTTTTTCTTTGAGCAGGGAAATTATCCAAAAGCGTTGCAATGGTTTGATAAAGTTGATGAAAGTTACATGAGCAAGTCTGACTTGGATAAGTTTAATTTTCAAAAAGGCTACAGCTATTTTAATGCTAAAAAGAAGAAGGAAGCCACCACGTATTTTAATAAAGTGGTTAATTCCGCCGAGTTTGGTTCTCAGGCCAAATATTACTTAGGATTTATGGCCTACGAAGGCGATGATTATAAAGAAGCAACCAAATATTTTGATGAGGTTTCAGGCGAAGAAAAGTACAAAGAAAAGCTTTCATACTATCAGGCTGATATGAATTTTAAATTAGGAAATTTTCAAAAAGCAATTGATTTAGGGCAAAAAGCAATGAATAAATCAAATGAAATTGAAAAATCAGAATTGAATAAAATCATCGGAGAGTGTTATTTCAATCTAAAACAATACGACAAAGCGATTCCGTTTTTAGAAGAATACAAAGGAAAAAAAGGAAAGTGGAACAACACCGATTTTTATCAATTAGGGTATGCCTATTACGAGCAAAAAAACTACGAAAGTGCTATATCTCAATTTAATAAAATTATTGAAGGAAAAGATTTCGTTGCGCAAAATGCCTACTACCATTTAGGTTTAAGTTACCTGAATACGGGTAAAAAACAAGAAGCCCTGAATGCTTTTAAAAACGCGTCTGAAATGGAGTTCAATACTCAAATTCAGGAAGATGCCGCTTTGAATTACGCTAAGTTGAGCTATGAAATCGGGAATGTATATCAAACGGTTCCGGGAATTTTACTTGATTTTTTGAAAAAATACCCAAACAATTCCAGTAAAGGGGAAGTAGAAAAATTATTGGTTGATTCTTATATTTCTTCTAAAAATTATAAAGAAGCCTTGATTTTATTAGAGAAAAATAGATCTGCAGAAAACAAATTAGCCTACCAAAAGGTGCTTTTTTATAGAGGTCTGGAATTGTATTCGGAATCGAATTATGCAGAAGCCTTAAAGATGTTCAATAATGCGGTCAAAGAGCAAAAGAATCCTGAGTTTACAGCACGTGCAACTTTCTGGAAGGCAGAATCAGAATATGTAACAGACGATTTTCAATCGGCATTGCTGAGTTACAAACAATTTGCAGGTTTGGCGGGTGCTAAAACGACAGAAGAATACAAAAACATTAACTACAATATTGCTTACGCTTATTTTAAACTAAAAGAGTACGATCAGGCCGGAAATTCTTTTCAGGCACAAATTGACAATTCAAAAGAAGACAAAGTACGTTTGAATGATTCGTATTTACGCTTAGGAGATTGCCGATTTGTAACTGCAAAATATGCTCCTGCAATGGAAGCTTATGCAAAAGCAATTGATGCAAAAGGCGTTGATGCCGATTATGCACAATATCAGAAAGCACTTTCGTATGGTTTTGTGTCTAAAAATGACAAAAAAATAGAGGAACTGAATAATTTCCTGCTGATGTATAAAAAATCATCCTATAGAGATGATGTTTTGTATGAATTGGGGAATACTTATGTAGCTCAGAAAAAGAATGATTTAGCGATCAAAACATACGATCAGTTAATTTCCGAGTACAAAAACGGTTCGTTTACTTCAAAATCTATTCTGAAACAAGGTCTGATTTATTACAATACAGATCGTGACGAACAGGCTTTAGTTAAATTTAAAAAAGTGGCGGCTGAATTTCCAAAAACATCAGAAGCTTTAGAAGCGGTTTCAACAGCAAGATTAATCTACGTTGATTCAGGAAAAGTAGATGAATATGCTACCTGGGTACGAACATTGGACTTTGTTGCGGTTACAGATGCAGAATTGGATAACGATACGTACGAAGGAGCTTTTAAACAGTACAGTCAAAATAACAGCAAAGCCGCTATTACAGGTCTTGCAGGTTACATCGCTAAATTTCCATCCGGGATTCACGCAGTGGAGGCTAATTTTTACATAGCACAGTTGTATTATGCAGAAGGTTCTGAAAGTAAATCGGTAGCCAATTACCAATATGTGATTGATCAGCCAAGAAATGAATTCACAGAACAGTCGTTAAGCCGATTGTCTCAGATTTTCTTGAAAGCAAAAGACTGTGACAAAGCAATTCCCGTATTGGTTCGTTTAGAGGACGAAGCCGACTTTCCTCAGAATAAAACTTTCGCTCAGGCGAATTTAATGAAGTGTTATTATGATAAAAAAGATTATAACAATTCGGTAGTTTATGCAGATAAGGTGTTGCAAAATCCAAAAGCTGATGCCAATGTAAAATCAGATGCGCAAATTATTGTAGCACGTGCTGCCATGCAAACCGGAGATCAGGACAAAGCAAAAGCAGCGTATGCAAAATTGTCTGCAACATCAAAAGGAGAATTGGCGGCCGAAGCCTTGTATTATGATGCCTATTTTAAAACGAAAGAAGGCAAATTTGAAGCCTCAAATGTTTCCGTTCAGAAATTAGCCAAAAGCTACTCCGCTTATAAGTATTACGGAGCAAAGAGTCTGGTTTTGATGGCCGAAAATTTCTACGGATTAAAAGACAGTTATCAGGCGACTTATATTTTAGATAATGTAATTAACAATTTTACCGATTATCCGGATGTAGTAGAGGAAGCTAAAAAAGAACTAAGTGTTATTAAGTTAGAGGAGTCAAAAACAAATTCATCAATTACGAAATAGGTTTTTTGGGTGAAATGTTGAATGTGAGATGTCAAAAGTTAAAAGTGAAATATTTTCCATTTTGCAACTCACAAAATACATTTTACAATTCACAGATCACAAAGTACATCTCACAAAATAGATTTTACAAACATGACTTTACCATTTTATATTATTGATGTTTTTGCTGAAAAGAAATACGCCGGAAATCAGTTGGCGGTTTTTTTACAGGCGGGTAATCTTAGTTCGGAAGAAATGCAAAAAATAGCCAAAGAGATAAATTTCGCTGAAAGCACTTTTATTACAAAGCTTGATTTTGAAAACAATAAAGCAGAGATTAAAATTTTTACACCGGCACACGAAATGAAGTTTGCGGGACATCCGATTATTGGAACTTCTTGGGTGTTGATGCATAAAATATTCCAAAATGCTCCTGAAGCAATTACACTTCAGGTTCCGATTGGTGAAATTCCGATTCATAAAACGGAGGATTTGATTTGGTTAAAAGCAGCTCAACCAGAGTTTTTAGAGGTGTTTGATAAGGAAGGTTTTTTATCCTTCAGTAATCTGAAAAGTGATGACTTTGATGTGCAATACCCAATTCAGGAAGTGACAACGGGAAGTGCTTTTGTAATTGTTCCTTTAAAAAGTGTAGCAGCTTTAAAAGCCTTGGTTTTGGATAAAGATAAAATGAACGATTGGTTGATAAAGAATTGCAAAACAAATCACAGGGCTCTTTATTTTTATGTTTGGGAAGATTCAAAAATAATAAGCAGAATGTTATGCGTAGAACACAACCAATTGGTTGAAGATGCTGCAACAGGAAGTGCCAGTACGTGTTTACAGGCTTTTCTTTTAAAATACCACTCGGCTAAGATTGAAACAATAAATCAGCAGGGGGATTTTATAAACCGCCCGTCGCAGATTTATTTTAAAGGAGCATTAACAGAAGATAATTTTGCCATACAAATTGGAGGTAAAAGTCAGTTTGTCGCCAAGGGTGATTGGGAAGTTTAGATTAGAAAGATAAATTAAGAAATAAGATAATGTAAAATGTAATTTGTGAAAAGTGAAATGTAAAATGCCTTAAAAAGACCTTTTACATTTTACAAAACACCTTTTACAAAATAAGAGAAATATGAAAATTAATTTCCAGAATAAATCCATCATTTTGATAATGCTGTTTGCTTTTCAGCTTTCCTTTTCGCAGAAGAAAGAGGAGAGCATTGGGACAGAAACGGTAAATGTTGTAAAACCTTATTCACCAACCATTTCGGATGCCTTTAAAGTAAAAGAAACTCCTTCGCTTGACGATTCAGGAAATCAACCTAAGGAAACGATCAAATACAGTATTTTATCGGTTCCTGTGGCTTCGACTTTTACACCCTCAAAAGGAAAAGCAGAAGGGGTTGAGAAATCAAAACAAGAGCGTTTATTCAGTAATTACGCCACTGTTGGAGTTGGAAATTATGGAACTCTAAACGGGGAATTGTTTGTAACGCAGGATTTAGGAAACAGCGATTATATTACCGGAATGTTTCGCCATCATTCTTCTCAGGGTGGTATTAAGGATATAGAATTAAATGATGAATTTTACGACACAGCCTTAAATGTTGGATATGGTGTTGACAATCGCGATATGTCTTGGGCGGTAGATTTAGGATACCAGAATCAAATATACAATTGGTACGGTTTACCTGCCGAATTTGGTGCGACATTGCTTCCGGGTGAGCGTTTTGATTTAGTGAATAAAATGAATCCAAATCATTCTTATAATACCATTTCTTTAGGTGGAAATATTGAATTTAATGAAGGCATTTTTAGCAAAGTAAAAGCAAGGTTTACTAATTTCTCCGATAGTTTTTCTTCTTCTGAAAACCGGTTTTATGTAAAGCCGTCGTTTAAAGTAGAGGTAATGGATCAATCTATAAATACAAATGTTATTATTGATCATGTAAGCGGCTCGTTCGAAAATAATTATGCCCGTGACAATACGAAGCCTTTAAAATACAGTCTTACCAATTTTGGAATTGAACCTAGTTTTGTGATTCTGGAAAATGACTGGACCTTAGAATTAGGAGCCGGAATATTTTATGGTTTAGATTCTGAAAACAGTGGAAACAAGTTTTATCTGTATCCAAAAGTAAATGCCTCTTATAAATTAGTGGGTGATTTGATGATTTTTTATACGGGAGTAAATGGTGGACTAAATCAGAATTCCTATGCTGATTTTGTGACCGAAAATCCGTTTTTATCACCAACGCTCGCTGTGAAACCTACAAACAATCAATACACTGTTTTTGCAGGTTTAAAAGGAAAATTGGCTAATAATATCAATTACAACATTACAGGATCTTATTTGAATGAAAAAGACAGAGCCTTGTTTAAAAGTAATGATTATACAGAAGTTATCTCAAATGAAAACTATGCTTACGGAAACTCTTTTGGAGTGGTTTATCAGGACCTGAGAACATTCCGTTTTTATGGAGAATTGAAAGCTGATTTTTCCGAGAATGTTAGTTTTGGAATCAATGGAACTTTCAATAGTTACAAAAATGACGGCCAATTAGAAGCATGGAATTTACCAACGGTTAAATTGAGTTCCAATCTGGATGTTACTATTACAAAACAATGGTACGCCGGTTTAAATGTTTTTTATGTGGGAGATCGTAAAGACATGCAGACCAATTTGACTATTGCACCCGTTGCAACCCCTGTTACTTTAAAAAGTTATTTTGATGCCAATGCTCACGTAGGGTATAAGTTCAGCGAACGTTTGACTTTCTTCTTGAAACTTAATAATATTGGTAATCAGGCCTATGAAAAATGGTTGAATTATCCGGTGCAGGGCTTCCAGGTTCTAGGAGGAGGAAATTATAAATTCGACTTTTAAGAAAAGGGTTTAACCGCAAGGTGCGCGAAGGGTTAAGCAAGGAACGCGAAGTTTTTTTTAGCCACGAATTAACGAATTGTTTTTAATGATATTCGTTAATTCGTGGCTAACTTTTTTGCCAAGCTTAGATAAGACTGGCAAAGTTTAATTGTAGCATTACAGCTCCGTTTTAATTTTGCACCTAATTTTTTAGCATGCAGATCTGGCAGATTGCACAGATTTTTTTTAAGAGGTAAATTAGATCAGCCTAATCTGCCAGATCAGCGTGCAAAAGAAAATCTTTGCGAGCCTTTAGTTTATTTTAATCGAAAAATAAAGGCAAGGAGCGAAGTTTTTTAGCCAGAAATTCACGAATTATTTTTAGTAATATTCGTTAATTCGTGGCTAACTTTTTTTAGAAATAAAATGAGATTAATTTGCGATCTTTGCGTAAACCTTCGCGTACCTTGCGGTTAAACAAAAATCTCAGCAACTTAGAACCTCAGTAACTTAGCCCCTCAAAAAAAAATGACTTTCAAAGAAAAAATATATTCCCATTATCTACAAATGGTTCAGGACCGCATTGATGTTTTCAGAGACATGATTTCGGCTTTGACTGAAGATTCTAAAAACGATGCAAAAGGATCAGCCGGTGATAAACACGAAACCGCTTTGTCGATGATGCATATCGAGCAGGAAAAATTAACAAATAAACTAAAAGAAGCAATAAGCCAAAAAGCCGTTTTAGATAAAATTGAAGCATCAAAAAGTACAGAAAATATAGTTTTAGGGAGTTTGGTAAAGGCTAACGGAATTTATTTATACCTCAGTGTAGCACTTCCTAAAATTACAATTGATGGTATAAACGTTATTGCGCTTTCGCCTCAATCTCCTTTGGGGAATCATTTAATGGGTAATAAAGTAGGGTTTGAATTTGAGATTAATAAAACGCATTATACTATTGAAAGTGTTTTGTAATTAATTTAAAAGAAGAAAGTTATGAGAATATTTTTTGTTTTGATGGTTTTGTTTTGCATGGATTTAACTGCTCAGAATACAGAATTTAAAGTTTACGATAATGGACTGATTTATTCTGAAAACTCAGTTGGAAAACTGAAGCATATTGTTGATTCGTTGAATTTGAAATTTAAAGTATGTGATTTCAAGAAGATCTTTCTTTCCTCTGCCCAGACAAAAGTCAATTTTATTGAGATAAACAAATCCGATGCATCAGAAGCTAAAAAAGATCTGGAAAATAATATATCGTATTCCGACTTTAAAACGAAGTATCCAAAGGCTGCTTTTGATGAGAACTTAGTTGTGATAAAATCTCACTACACTAATTATGAACATGTGAAAAATGTAAATTTTTCAAGCTTAGAATTAGGGGAAAGGCAAAGACAGACAATAAGCTCTAGTCAAAATGAGATAGATTCTTATAACAATAATTTTAAAGGTAAATGGGTTTTTGAATATCAGGAAAAAACAAAGTATTCAAAGGAGTCATTACGTGCTTTTTATTTTATAGAAGAATTTAAGTCAAAACCAATTGTAGATAAGTATGCTAAATTAATTCAGTATGCGGATTGTTTAATAGACACAACTGCGCAAATTTTTTATAAAGATGCAAAAAACTCAGGTGTTAGATATTTCGATAGTTTGCCAAACAAGGCAACAAAATTTAAAGAGTATGTTAATAATACTTTGAAAAAGCCAAGTTTTAGCTATGAGAAATTATCTCTTATTTATGGTTATGACGAAATGGCTTTCGATGCTGATTCAATGAAAAAGAATAAAGAGGATATTGCGAATAAAGAGGTCGCAGAAAAAGAATATAAGGTTTACCAAAAGAATTTAGAAAAATGGGAATCCGTAAAATTTACTCGATTAGATTCTATAGAAAAGGCTGATAAAAATTTTGATTTAATGTTGAATGAAGCATTTATTGAAGCGAAAATAAATAAATCCTCAGACGAAGAATTTGAAGAATATGTAGGTCGTTTTATTGGAAAAAGGGAAGAACTCGAATTAAAAAGAAACAGGCGGGTTATTGGTGGCTGTAGTATGGATGACAGCCCAAGAGTACATGCTTTGAATATTGCAATGCTTTCCGCAGAAACTACAAAATGGGAAATTTTTCTTCGATCTCACCTTAATATAATGAATGATCGTTTTGACAGGGCTAGTGACGGGAGTTATGCTCAAGGGGCAAGAAATACATATATCAAGGAGATTGAGGTTTTAGATATAAATGTTTTAGATTTGATTTTAGGGATATCTTTAAGAATAGAAAATCCATCCGAGAACCATTATTTCTCCAATATAAATAGAGTTGGGCGTGCTCTTTCTGAAAGTTCCAATCCTACATTAGTGGAAATGAATTTATTAAATATGATAGTTGATACTGATTTGGACGACTATAATAGAGTATTAATGTATTATTTGTTTGATAATTATAATTACAATTTGAAAGATGAAAATGCAAAAAAGCTAAATCAATCTAAATTGCAAGTGGCTGTTTCTAAATTACCAGACTATATTTCTTCCAGAATTATTTTTAAAAATTAAAATTTTTAAGTTCCAACCTGTTTTTTATACTAAAATTTTACATTTTATATGTAAAATTGATTTTATGGTTTTAAATTATAACTGAAATTAGCTTTTGTGTTTTTCAATTATAACCATTACTGCATCTTTGCCTTATCAAAATAAAATTTATAAAATAAAAAGATATAGTTATGTGTGGAATTGTATGTGCCTTTGATCTGAAGCAAAAAGCAGAAAGTTTAAGACCTCAAGTTTTAGAAATGTCTAAAATCATCCGTCACCGTGGACCGGACTGGAGTGGTATTTATAGCAACGATAAAGCAATTTTATCTCATGAGCGTTTGGCAATTGTAGATCCGGCTTCGGGGAAGCAGCCTTTGTTTACAGCAGATAAAAAATTGGTTTTGGCAGCAAACGGTGAAATCTATAACCACAGAGAATTACGCAAACAATTTGAAGGAAAATACGACTTTCAAACCGAAAGTGACTGCGAAGTTATTTTAGCACTCTATCAAGAAAAAGGGCCTCATTTTATTGACGAAATGAACGGAATCTTCGGATTTGCTATTTATGATGTAGATAAAGATGAGTACTTTATCGCTCGTGATCATATGGGAATTATTCCGTTGTATATCGGTTGGGATCAGGATGGTACTTTTTATGTAGCATCAGAATTGAAAGCGTTAGAAGGGTACTGTACAAAAATTGAATTGTTTCCTCCGGGACATTATATGACCAGTAAAGAGGGTGAATTTGTACAATGGTACAAAAGAGACTGGACGGACTATGATGCGGTAAAAGACAACGAAACAAGTATTCCTGAAATTAAAAAAGCATTGGAAGCAGCCGTTCACAGACAACTGATGAGTGATGTTCCTTACGGAGTTTTACTTTCCGGAGGTTTAGATTCGTCTATTACTTCAGCAGTAGCTAAAAAATATGCACAAAAACGTATTGAGTCAGACGATACTACAGATGCCTGGTACCCACAATTGCACTCTTTTTCAGTTGGACTGGAAGGTTCACCTGATTTAGCAGCTGCGAGAGTTGTTGCAGATCATATCGGAACTATTCACCATGAAATTAAATTTACAATTCAGGAAGGCTTAGATGCAGTTCGTGATGTGATTTATAACCTGGAAACGTATGATGTAACTACAGTGAGAGCATCGACTCCAATGTGGTTGATGGCGAGAGTTATTAAATCAATGGGGATCAAAATGGTCCTTTCGGGAGAAGGAGCAGATGAATTGTTTGGAGGTTATTTATACTTTCATAAAGCACCAAACGCAAGAGAATTTCACGAAGAAAACGTACGCAAATTAGGGAAACTACATATGTACGATTGTTTGCGTGCCAACAAAAGTTTGGCGGCTTGGGGAATCGAAGGGCGTGTTCCATTCTTGGATAAAGAGTTTATGGACGTTGCCATGCGCATCAACCCACAAGATAAAATGATCAACAAAGAGCATCCGATGGAAAAATGGGTAGTTCGTAAAGCTTTTGAAGAGATGTTACCGGAAAGTGTGGCATGGAGACAAAAAGAACAATTTTCGGATGGAGTAGGATACAGCTGGATTGATACTTTGAAAGAAGTAGTAGCAAGAGAAGTTTCAGATGAACAATTGGCAAACGCTAGATTTAAATTTCCGTTACAGACGCCAACTTCAAAAGAAGAATATTACTACCGTTCTATTTTTGCAGAACACTTCCCAAGTGATGCAGCAGCATTATGTGTACCTCAGGAAGCCAGTGTAGCTTGTAGTACCAAAATCGCTTTGGAGTGGGATGAGGCTTTCAAAAACATGAATGATCCATCAGGAAGAGCTGTTGCCAGCGTTCATGATGATGCCTACGCTAAAGCATAAAGGGGTTTTGTTTATTAATTAGTATCAGGAAAGACGTTCTTAATTGTAAGGACGTTTTCTTGGTTTAGGATAATAAATTGTATTATTTCAGCTACTTGAGATAATAATTTGGGAATTATTTAACTTTCTTTTTTATATTTGACATTACTCAAGAGAGTGGTTTAAGTTTAATTTAGAAAGTGGCATAAAATGAGGTTTATGTTTACTTTGAATAACATTTAGAAATAAAAAAAAGAATAGTATGTCCGGAATATTAGCTGTTATCGGTAAAGGAAAAGATCCCCAGCTCGTTAGAGCGCTTTCTGAAAGAATGTCGCACCGTGGTCCTGATGAAAGAGGTTATCAGATCATGGAAAATGGAAGCATTATTTGTCACGAGAGCTTGTCGATTATAGATCTTAATTCAGGGAAACAACCTATTCAGGGGACTAATAAAGCCTGGATGGTGCACGATGGTGAAATTTATAATTACCAGGAATTAAGAAATGGAATTTTGAAAGACCACACTTTCAGAACAAAATCAGACTCAGAAGTGATCGTGCATTTGTACGAAGAGTATGGATATGATTTTTGTAATAAATTAGATGGTGACTGGACTTTCGTAATCGTTGACGGTGATGATTATATTGCCGGCAGAGACCCATTAGGAGTAAAACCGTTGTATTATGGTTTGGACGAAAGAGGAAGAATTTACTTTTCTTCCGAAATGAAGCCAATTGCAGATCAATGCAAAACATTTTCAACTTTCCCTCCGGGGCATTATTATACTCCAAAAACAGGTTTTGTGAAATATTACCGTCCGGAGTATGAGGATTATGAAAAAGCAGGTCAGGATCTTGAATTGTCTTTGATCAGAGAAAGTCTTACAGCAGCCGTGAGTAAACGTTTGATGAGTGAAGTGCCCATTGGAGCACTGCTTTCCGGTGGTTTGGATTCTTCTTTAATTGCGGCCATCACTTCCCGACTGAAAGCTGACAAAGGGAAAAAACTGAAAACTTTTTCAATTGCTTTAGATGCAAATGCACCCGATGCTATTGCTGCCAGAAAAGCGGCTGAATTTTTGGGAACAGACCATCATGAAGTTCATTTTTCAGTAGCAGAAGGAATAGGGCTTTTAGAAAAAATAATTTTTCATATCGAAACTTACGATATCATATCCGTTAGAGCCAGTGTACCTATGTACCTGTTGTCTAAAGCGATTGCCGATAAAGGAGTAAAAGCAATTCTTTCCGGAGAAGGTGCCGACGAAATCTTTGGAGGACATTTGTATTTCAGAAATGCTCCATCAACAGAAGAATTTCAAAAGGAAAGTATCGAGAGAGTCCAAAAATTATTTACGGCCGATTTATTGCGTGCCGATAAATCTACAATGGCAAATGGTTTAGAAACAAGAATTCCGTTTTTAGACCGAAACTTTCTGGATGTTACGATGTTGATTAAACCGGAAGAAAAACAGCCTAAAACATACGAGGGAATCGAAAAATACATCTTAAGAAAAGCATTTGATACTCCCGAAACGCCTTATTTGCCATCGGATATTTTATGGCGTCAAAAAGAACAATTCTCGGATGGAGTGGGGTATAATTGGATTGATGAATTAATCGAATATTGCGCGACTCAGGTTTCTGATCAGCAATTAGAAGGAGCAAATACAGAGTTTCCGTATAATTCTCCTACTACCAAAGAAGCCTATTTGTACCGTTCCATTTTTCATAAATATTATCCACAGGTCAGTGCGGCGCAAACCGTTCGAAAATGGATACCGAAATGGCAGGAAAATCAAGATCCAAGCGGACGTGCAAATGCAGCCCATTTAAAGGCAGCTGTTGCAACAACAAACTCCGGCGCAGCAGTATAATTTTAAAATTTAATAGAGCAGAAAATAAAATTCAAATCCCAATTGAATTTCGATAATTTCAGAAAATCCGAGACGACATTTTAACTGTTTGTTTCGGATTTTTTTATTAAAGTGGATTTTAAATTATTCATTTTGTATTTGAAAAGCACTATATTTGATAAAGTCATAAAAGAATAGTTTACTTTATAATTGAATAAAAATATGAAAAAATTAGTGCTTGGGGGAATTTTGTATTGCTCATTGGGTGTAATGAGTTCTGTTTACGCTCAGAAAAAAGAACAGCCTAAATACATTACAAATGTAGAAGGGGTAAAGGAATATGCTTTAAATAACGGATTAAAAGTTCTTTTAATTCCGGATGCTTCACAAAGTAATATGATTGTAAATATCGTTTACAAAGTGGGGTCGATTAATGAAGGATACGGCGAAAAAGGAATGGCGCATTTGTTGGAGCACATGCTTTTTAAGAGTACTAAAAATTTGGGAGACATAAAAAAAATGCTTTCCGATAAAGGAGGAAATGCAAACGGAACGACCTGGTTTGACCGAACCAATTATTATGAAGTTTTTCCTTCCAGTGATGCGAACCTGAAATGGAGTCTCGAGATGGAGGCCGACCGAATGATTAATTCGACAATTTTACAAGCAGATTTAGACAAAGAATTTTCTGTTGTTAGAAATGAATTTGAAATAGGTGAAAATAATCCAGATGCAGTTTTACAAGAAAGAATCCTGTCAACAGCTTATTTATGGCATAACTACGGAAATAGTACTATTGGAAGCAAAGAAGATATTGAACGTGTAAAAGCAAATACATTAAGGGTTTTTTACGAAAAGTATTATCAGCCTGACAATGCAGTTTTGGTTATTGCAGGTAAGTTTGATGAACAGAAAGCATTAGAATATATTGGACAGTATTTTGCTGTGATCCCAAAACCGAAAAGAGTTTTGGCTAAGCCTTACACACTCGAACCGGCTCAGGACGGAGAAAAATTTGTAGAACTAAAAAGAGCAGGTGAAAGCAAAAATGTAGGAGCAGTGTATCATACCGCACCATATGCAGATAAAGATTATGCTGCAATTGATGCGTTGGCTGAAATTTTAACGGCAGATCCATCAGGTTATCTGTATAAATCTTTGGTAGAAACGCGTAAAGTTTCAAGTATCTACACTTGGCAGCCTACCGTAAAAGATGCAAGTTTTATGTATTTTGGAGTTGCAGTACCAAACGATAAAGATATTAAAGAGACCGAAAATATCGTAAGAGCAGAGTTGGATAAAATTACAACTACAAAATATACAGATGAAGATGTAAACAGAGCTAAAGCAAAATTGATAAAACAAATTGAAAGTGTAAAAAACAATACTATTTCGTTTGCAGTTGGTCTGACAGAAATTATTGGAGCAGGAGATTACAGACTTGGTTTTATTTATAGAGATGCGGTTGAAAAACTGACAAAGGAAGATATACAAAGAGTAGCAGAAAAATACTTTAAAAGTAACAACAGAACAGTAGGTATATTTATTCCGTCAAAAGACGAACAAAGGCTGAAAGCGGTAGAATATACCGACGAACAATTGGTTGCTTTGACGAAAGACTACAAAGGAAAAGCAATCGAAAAAGAAGCCGCTCCATTTGAGGCATCCATCAAAAATTTAAAGCAAAATCTTGTTGAAGGCAAATTAAGTAATGGTGCAAAATACGGATTAGTTAAAAAAGAAATAAAAGGAGGCAAGGTTCAGGCGAGTTTTAAATTCTATGTAAGTAATGAGAAGGATTTAGACGGTAAAGCAGATGTTGGTGGAATTTTGGCACAATTGCTTAAAACAGGTACTAAAACCAGAACAAAAGAGCAAATTCAGGATCAGTTAGATCAATTGAAGTCTAGTGTGAATTTTGGTTTCTCAGAACAAGTTTTATCGGTTAATATTAATACCTACAAAGAGAATTTTAAAGATGTAATGGCGATATTAGGTGATTTACTGGTTAATTCTACCTTTCCTGAAAATGAGCTGCAAAAGACAATTACAGAGTACAATACCTACTTAGAATCCAATCTTAATGATCCTCAGGCGATAGCTTTTAATGAAATTTCAAGATTAACGGCTAAATATCCGAAAGGAAATATCTTCTACACGGCAACAATTCAGGAGCAAATAGATGCGTTTAAAAAGATAAAACAATCCGAGTTAGTAGATTTTTACCAAAACATTTTAGGAGCAAATAATGGGGTAGGTTGTGTTATTGGAGATTTAGATACTAAAACTACAGTCGAAATTCTCGAAAATACTTTTGGGAAGTGGAATTCTAAATCTAAATACGAACGTGCCAAACCAACTTATTTTGATAGTCAGAAAGTAGACAAAGACTATATTACTCCGGATAAAGAAAATGCTGTGGCAACTGGAAAAATCAGCTTGAAAATGGATCGAAAAAGTCCGGATTATCCAGCCTTTATTATGGTGAATGAAATCATTGGAAGTGGTGGCTTTTTGACGGCAAGAATCCCAATGCGATTAAGAGAAAAAGAAGGAATTAGTTATGGAGCTGGTTCATTTATCAATGTACCGGTTGATAATGATGTTGCTTTTTGGGAATATTATGCTTTTCTAAATCCAACTAAAAAAGGAGCGGTTGAAGCGGCTACAAAAGAAGAAATCACAAAAGCATTAAAAGATGGATTTACGGAGGAGGAATTAAAAACAAACTTAGTAAGCTGGCAGAATGGAAGGAAAACCAGATTAGGAAGTGATGATACTTTGATGGGGCTTGTGAATACACATCTTATTTACGGAATCCCATTGGAAGATTACGATGATTTAGAAAGTAAAGTTAAAGCATTGAAAATTCAGGAAGTAAATACGGTATTGAAAAAGTATATCAGTCTGGATAAAATGACTTCTATTTATGTAGGGGACTTTACTAAAAAATAAATTCCAAAACCTCAAATTCCAAATTCCAAATTTTGGGTGGGTTTGAAACATTTTTAAAAATCCGAAACAACATTTTAAATGTCTGTTTCGGATTTTCTATTTCAAAATTGGAATTTGGAATTTTAAAAAATTGCCTTTTTAATAAAAAGAGGTTGCTTTTTTGGAATTTGGAATTTATTTTTTTGGAATTTATCACAATTGTGTTGATAACTTACACGCTTTAAATCGTAATTTAACGGATATATAATTTGCGTTTTTATATATTTGCGTGTTAGACAATAATTACATTTTTTAGAATAAATTATATGAGCGAAGAAATCAAGAAGAACAATTATTCAGCAGATAGTATTCAGGCATTAGAAGGAATGGAGCACGTAAGAATGCGTCCGTCGATGTATATTGGAGATGTAGGAGTTCGAGGGCTACACCATTTGGTTTATGAGGTTGTTGATAACTCGATTGATGAGGCGATGGGAGGACATTGTGATACCATTGGTGTTGCAATAAATGAAGACGGTTCGGTAACAGTTGAAGATAACGGTCGTGGTATCCCGGTCGATTTACACAAAAAAGAAGGAGTTTCTGCACTTGAGGTTGTAATGACTAAAATTGGTGCCGGAGGTAAATTTGATAAAGATTCGTATAAGGTTTCAGGAGGTTTACACGGAGTTGGTGTTTCGGTTGTAAATGCCCTTTCGATTCATATGAAATCAACTGTATTCAGAGAAGGAAAAATCTATGAGCAGGAGTATGAAAGAGGAAAATCAATGTATCCCGTAAAACAAATCGGAGAAACAGATAAGAGAGGTACACGCCAGACTTTTTACCCTGATAATACTATTTTTACTCAGACAACAGAGTTCTCTTATGATACATTGTCGGCTCGTATGCGTGAGCTTTCTTTCCTGAATAAAGGAATCACCATTACTTTCACCGATAAAAGAGAAGTAGATAAAGACGGGAATTTCAGAAGTGAAGTTTTTCATTCAACAGAAGGTTTGAAAGAATATATCCGTTATTTGGACGGGAATCGTGAGCCAATTATCTCTCACGTAATCAGCATGGATCACGATAAAGGTGAAATTCCGGTTGAGGTGGCTTTAATTTACAATACAAGTTATACTGAGAATATATTTTCTTATGTAAATAATATCAATACTCACGAAGGAGGTACACATTTACAAGGTTTTAGAAGTGGTTTGACAAGAACCCTTAAAAAATACGCAGATGCTTCCGGAATGTTGGATAAATTGAAATTCGAAATTGCGGGAGATGACTTCCGTGAGGGATTAACAGCTATTATTTCGGTAAAAGTTGCAGAACCACAATTCGAAGGACAAACCAAAACCAAACTTGGAAACAGAGAGGTGGTTTCTCCTGTTTCTCAGGCAGTTGGAGAAATGCTGGAGAATTATTTGGAAGAAAATCCAAATGATGCAAGAGTAATTATCCAAAAAGTAATTTTGGCTGCTCAGGCCCGTCACGCTGCTAAAAAAGCACGTGAAATGGTACAACGTAAAACCGTTATGGGTGGCGGTGGATTACCGGGTAAATTATCAGATTGTTCGGAGCAGGATCCTGCAAGATGTGAGGTTTACCTTGTCGAGGGAGATTCGGCTGGTGGAACAGCAAAACAAGGTCGTGATCGTAACTTTCAGGCGATATTACCATTACGTGGTAAGATTCTGAATGTAGAGAAAGCGATGCATCATAAAGTATTCGAAAACGAAGAGATCCGTAATATTTTTACCGCTTTGGGAGTTACTGTTGGTACAGCAGAAGACAGTAAAGCATTAAATCTTGAAAAACTAAGATACCACAAAGTAATCATCATGTGTGATGCGGATGTCGATGGTAGTCACATTTCTACCTTAATATTAACATTCTTCTTCCGTTTCATGAAAGAACTGATCGAAGAAGGTCACGTTTATATTGCGGCACCACCTTTATACTTAGTTAAAAAAGGAAATAAGAAAGAATACGCATGGAATGATGTTCAACGTGATCAGGCCAACGAAAGAATGGGAGGAAGTGCTGCTATTCAACGTTATAAAGGTCTTGGAGAGATGAACGCGGAGCAATTATGGGAAACCACTATGGATCCGAGTTTCAGAACTTTACGTCAGGTAACAATCGACAGTCTTGCAGAAGCAGATCGAGTTTTCTCTATGTTAATGGGGGATGAAGTACCGCCACGTAGAGAGTTTATCGAGAAAAACGCTGTTTATGCAAATATTGACGCATAAAATAAAAGTTTAATAGGTCAATTCGTTTAATTGTTTAAATTTACTAAACGATTAAACGAATTGTCAATTTAAAGACATACAAATTAATTAATAACCGATAAAGTATAAAATATGAAAGTTACCATTGTAGGAGCAGGAAATGTTGGAGCTACATGTGCAGATGTTATTTCTTATAGAGGAATTGCTAGTGAAGTAGTATTGTTGGATATTAAAGAAGGCTTTGCTGAAGGAAAGGCATTAGATATCACGCAATGCGCTACAAATACAGGGTTTAATACCAAAGTTTCAGGTGTAACCAACGATTATTCTAAAACTGCCGGTAGTGATGTAGTAGTAATTACATCCGGAATTCCAAGAAAACCAGGAATGACCCGCGAAGAATTAATAGGTATAAATGCAGGGATTGTAAAAACAGTTGCTGAGAATGTATTAAAACATTCACCAAATACAATTATTGTTGTGGTTTCTAATCCAATGGACACAATGACTTATTTGGCTTTAAAATCTACCGGATTACCAAAAAACAGAATTATAGGTATGGGTGGAGCTTTAGATAGCTCACGTTTCAGAACGTATCTTTCTTTGGCTTTAGACAAACCGGCAAATGATATTTCAGCTATGGTTATAGGTGGTCATGGTGATACAACTATGATTCCTTTGACACGTTTGGCATCTTATAACGGAATTCCGGTTAGCGAATTTCTTTCTGAAGAAGTGTTAGCGAAAGTGGCTGCAGATACGATGGTAGGAGGAGCAACTCTTACAGGTCTTTTAGGAACTTCAGCATGGTATGCGCCGGGAGCTTCTGTAGCATATCTTGTGGATAGCATTTTAAACGATCAGAAGAAAATGATTGCTTGTTCTGTTTTTGTAGAAGGAGAATATGGGCAAAATGATATCTGTATCGGAGTACCTTGTATAATTGGTAAAAACGGAATTGAAGAAATTTTGGACATCCAGTTAAACGACGCAGAAAAAGCTTTATTTGCTAAAAGTGCTGATGCAGTTAGAGGGATGAATGACGCTCTAAAATCGATTTTAGTATAATGATTTTGATAAAAAAAAGATAAGGCTGCACTTTTGCAGTCTTTTTTTTGAGATTAATTAATAAATAAATTGGTTAATCTTTTCGTAAATTATATATTTGCTCGGTTTAAAAAAAATGTTGTAATTCGTGATCTAGTTTTTTAGTTTTAAAAAAATCATGTCAGGGCTTATTCTATAGGACTTTAAAACAAAAACAAACAATAAAACTTAATTAATTTTTAGTAATAATGCAGAATAAAGGACTTATTAAATTTTTCGCAATTCTATTTGCGTTGGTAAGTATTTACCAACTTTCGTTCACTTACGTGGCAAGCAATGTCAAAAGTGAGGCCAAAGCTTTTGCAGGAGATAATCCTGATAAAGAGCTAAAATATTTAGATTCTATTGGTAAAGTAAAGGTACTGAATCTTGGATTTACGGATTTTACTTATGATGAAGTAAAAAACAAACAAATCAATAAAGGTCTTGACTTAGAAGGAGGAATCAACGTTATTCTTCAAATTTCTATTAAAGATGTTTTGAAAGGATTAGCCAACAATTCTAAAAATCCGGTATTTAATAAATCATTGGCTGATGCGACTGCAAATTTAGAAGGTAACAAAAGTTATTTAGATAAATTTTTTGAGGCTTTTGATGCAAATTCAAGCGGAACAACAAAATTAGCTTCTCCTGAAATCTTTGCTAACAGAAACTTGCAAGGTGAAGGCGGAATTGCTTTTGAAATGTCTGATGCTCAAGCTAAGAAAGTAATTAGAAAAAAAGTAGATGAGTCTATCGAAAGTGCTTACAAAGTATTAAGAGAGCGTATCGATAAATTTGGTGTTACACAACCAAACATCCAAAAATTAGGTGCTACAGGAAGAATCTTAGTGGAGCTTCCAGGTGCTAAAGATGTGGATAGAATTAAAAAATTATTAGGTGGAAAAGCTCAATTAGAGTTTTGGGAAACGTATAAGATTGAAGAAATTGGAAACTTTTTAGTAGCAACTAACGAAGCTTTAAAAAAGACTGAAATCAAAAAAACAGAAACTAAAACAGTTGCTAAAGATTCATTGAACGCTTTATTGACTGACACACAAGATTCAACTAAAGCTAAAAAAGGAAACGACCCATTATTTGACAAAATTGTTGGACAAGGTGGTGGACCGGTTTTAGGTTATTTTGCTCCAAAAGATACAGCAACAATCAATGCTTATTTTAAAAGACCGGAAATCAGAATTTTATTAGCTGCTGACCAACATTATGCAAAATTTGTTTGGAGTAAACCAACTACAATAAAAGATGCAAAAGCAAAAGATGTTGAAGTAGTTGAATTATACGCTTTAAAAGGAAACAGAGACAATGTACCAGCTATGAACGGTGGTCTTGTGACTGATGCGAAAGATACATTTGACCAAATGGGTAAACCAGCTGTTTCTATGCAAATGAACAGCCAAGGTGCTAAAGTTTGGGAAGAATTAACAGGTAGAGCTTTTTCTCAAAAAAGTTATATTGCTATTGTTTTAGATAATATCGTGTATTCTGCGCCAGGTGTTACTAGTGGTCCAATTGCAGGTGGAAGATCTGAAATTACAGGTTCTTTTGATGTAGCTGAAACTAAAGATTTAGCAAACGTATTAAATGCAGGTAAATTACCGGCTTCTGCAGATATTATTCAATCAACTGTTGTAGGACCATCTTTAGGTCAGGCAGCTATTGATGCAGGAACAATTTCTTCTGTATTAGGATTTTTATTAGTTTGTTTATGGATGGTATTCTATTATGGTAAAGCAGGTTGGTATGCTAATCTTGCCTTATTATTAAACTTACTTTTCTTATTTGGAATTATGGCAAGTTTTGGTTTTGTATTAACATTACCAGGTATTGCAGGTATCGTATTAACATTAGGTACGGCGGTAGATGCGAACATTATTATATTTGAAAGAGCAAAAGAAGAATTACGTGAAGGTAAATCATTGTCTGAAGCAGTTGTTGCTTCTTACGGATGGCACGGAGCAATGCGTTCTATCATTGATGCAAACGTAACACACGTTTTAACTGGAGCAATCTTGTTTATTTTTGGAACAGGACCAATTAAAGGTTTTGCTTTAACATTACTTATTGGTATCGTAACTTCTATGTTTACGTCAATCTTTATTGCGAGAATCTTTATTGATAGAAACATTGCAGGTAAAGGAGATTTAACTTTCTCTACTAATATTACTAAAAACTGGTTTACTAATTTCCACTTTGATTTTATCAAAATTAAAAAATTCACTTACATCTTCTCTTCAATTGTTGTTGTAGTGAGTTTGGTTTCTATCTTTTTCGTTAACGGATTAGATGAAGGTGTTGATTTTGTTGGAGGAAGAACTTTCCAGGTTAAATTTGAAAAACCAATTGATGCTACTGTAATTTCAGATGAATTGTCTGCTGCTTTCGGAACTCCGGTTGAAGCTAAAATTTTAGGAGATGACGATCAGTTGAAAATCACAACTAAATACAAAATCCAACAAGATGGAGTAGCGGTTGATGAGGAAGTAAATCAAATATTATACAAAGCGTTAGCAAAATACTATCCTAATACTTCTTATGATAAATTTACTAACACTTACGATGGTAAAACAGTGGGAGTATTACAAGCTTCTAAAGTTGGAGCTTCTATCTCTGAGGATATTAAAACGAACTCTTACTGGGCAGTTTTAGGTGCTATGGCAGCGATCTTCTTATACTTAATGGTATCGTTCCGTAAATGGCAATATTCATTAGGTGCGATTGCAGCTGTTGCGCATGACGTTATCTTCGTATTAGGAATCTACTCTTTATGTTATAAATTCATGCCATTCCACATGGAAATGGATCAGCACTTTATCGCTGCGATTCTTACGGTAATCGGTTATTCTATGAATGATACTGTAATTGTATTTGACAGAATTAGAGAGTTCATCATCGGAAACCGTAAAGGTAGTTTTGAAGATATTGTAAACGCTTCTATTAATACTACATTGTCAAGAACATTGAATACGTCATTAATGATGATCATTGTATTGTTAACGATGTTTATTTTTGGTGGAGAGTCAATTAGAGGATTTATCTTCGCGATGTTGGTTGGTATTGTAGTAGGAACTTATTCTTCTCTATTTATTGCTACACCGGTATTAGTTGATACTATTTCGAGTGATGACAAACACAATATTGAAGACAAGCATAATAAAGCAGAATAATTAAGTTTTATATAAAAAAAAGGATTCAACGAAAGTTGGATCCTTTTTTTTTGTGCTATATTTAAATTTATAAATGTAATTTATGAGTAGAACTTTACTATTGGGTTTGTTGGTTTTTTTAGGTGTCTTTAGGATGAGTGGACAAGAGCGTGAGGGTAATTTGAGGGTCGGGGTTAATTATGGTTTTGGAAGTGAATTAAAGAATAGGAATTACACCTTCACCAATCACTTTTATAAAGCTCAATTGTATTACCGGTTAAAAGAAACAAAACATTTTGAATATGAGGTTTTGGTCCAGCCCGAAGTTAATTTTGGAACGCACCAATTGCTGAATTTCTATTTTGTTAAACCGGAGGAACCTGATTATCTGGAAAAACGTGCTGCTTATACGAAACTAAAAAACATTCATGAATATGTGCTGAATATTGGTTTTTTGATCCGAAAGCCGATAAATAAAAGTCTTTCCGTTTATTTTTTAGGAAGTATTGGTCCGATGATCACAGACACAGAAACAGAACGTATGTCTGAAGGATTTGCTTTTGCCGATGTGTTAGCGCTTGGATTTTCGGTGAAAGCGCAAAGATTCCATTTTGATGTGCGTCCAAGTATCAGGCATGTTTCTAATGCAGGTCTAGGAAGCTCAAATGCGGGCTATAATACAAAGAATATTGAGTTTGGTGTTTCGTATTCTCTTGGGAAGGATTAAAGTTTTAGTGCTTGATTTCAATGAGTATTAAGTTGCTGATTTTTCTACCTTATGATTTTCCACACAACTTTTGGCGCTTGATCCTTTTTCGGTAAGTATCGCAAAGTAAATCTAAAATGAACTTACATTGCTTATATGGTTTAAATATTTTCCAGCTTTTGCCCCTGAACCTATAAACACAAAAAAAGCGAGGCTGTTTCATTTGTATTGAAACAGCCTCGCTTGTATTTTTGACTTTATTGTAATTAAGAAGTCGCTAAAGGATTTCTTTGTGCTCTGATAATAAAGTATAGTCCAACAATAATAAATGGAATACTTAGCCATTGTCCTGTTGAGAACAGACCAAGTTCTTCTTCGATTCCGCCTTGGCTTTCTTTTACATACTCGACAACAAAGCGAACCGCAAATAACAATACTAAAAATAGTCCAAACAGATAACCTGATTTAAGTCTTGCATTTGTTTTCCAGTACAAGAAAAATAAGATTGCAAACACAAAAATATAACAAAAGCCTTCATATAATTGTGTCGGGTGTTTTGCTGGTACTTGTGCTAACAAATCGGCAAATTTTGGATCTGCTACGATAGCATTATAAGCTTCTTTAGGGTTTTGTATACTGGTCGCATTTACAGCTTCTGCTTTGCTGAATTGATCGTGAAGAAAACGAATTCCAAATGGAGAAGTAGTTTCGTGTCCGATGATTTCAGAATTGAAAAAATTTCCTAAACGAACAAAAATAGCACCACTGGCAACCGGTATTACAACTCGGTCTAAGATCCATAATAAAGGACGTTTTAAAACTACTTTGCTGAAATAATACATGGCCACAATGATGGCAATTGCTGCGCCGTGACTTGCTAATCCCTGGAATCCTGTAAATTCAAACTTTGGTTCAAATCTAAAAGGCAGAAAGATTTCAAGTAAATGATTTCTAAAATATTCCCAATCATAAAATAAAACATGACCTAAACGTGCACCGATTAAAGTAGCTAAAACAGTCCATACAAATAAAGAGTCTAATTTGTCGATTGGTTCGTTTTCGCGTTCGAAAATCTTTTTCATTAAGTACCATCCTAGTCCAAAAGCGATTACGAACATTAAACTGTAATAACGAATCATAAAAAATCCTAAGTCGATTCCTTCTGAAGGATTCCAAATGATGTTTAAGGCATGTGTCATATGTTGAATTGTTTTTTTGTGTTGTAAAAATAAATATTTATAACAGAGTAAGTCTTTATTAAAAGTTAATGTTTGTGCAAACATTTCTTTTCGGGAACAGGATCGTAACCGGTTTTTCCCCAGGGATGACAACTCAAAATACGTTTAATTCCGAGGTAACCACCATAAAATAATCCATGCATCTGCAGCGCCTGTATCATATAACTGGAACAGGTTGGCTCAAATCTGCAACTTGCCGGTGTAAAGGGCGAAATGGCATTTTGATAAAAACGCACTAATAAAACAAATGGAGTGATTACTTTCATGGTTTATTAGAAATTGAATGTTTACAAGGAAAAACTGGTACCTTCTTTTCCGTCTTTTAACTGAATACCAAGTTCAATTAACTGGTCACGAATCTGGTCAGAAAGAGCAAAGTTTTTATCTGCTCTGGCCTGATTTCTCATTCCGATAAGCATATTTACAACACCGTCTAATTTCTCATTATTACCTTCTGCTTTTTCGTCAATCAAACCTAAAACATCAAATACAAAAGCATTGATGGCAGCGGTAAAGATTGCTAAATCCTCTTTAGAAATAGTTTCTTTTCCTTCTTTTAATAAGTTGATGTAACGAACGGCTTCAAATAGTTGTGCGATTAAGATAGGTGTGTTAAAATCATCATTCATGGCATCATAACACAACTGTTTCCAAGATGTAATATCTATAGAACTTGTTTTGCTTGAAGTGATTGCCGGTAAAGCGTTAACGGCTTCCATTAATCTTTTGTACCCTTTTTCTGCGGCAACAATAGCATCGTCAGAGAAATCCAAAATACTTCTGTAATGTGCCTGTAACATAAAGAAACGGGTCACAGAAGCCGAAAAGGCTTTGCTTAGAATATTGTTGTCTCCACTTAGTATTTCACCCGGTAAAATGTTATTTCCGGTTGATTTCGCCATTTTTTTACCATTTAGGGTAAGCATGTTGGCATGCATCCAGTAATTAACCGGAGAGTGACCCGTGCAAGCCTCATTTTGTGCGATTTCACATTCGTGGTGCGGGAATTTTAAATCCATTCCACCTCCGTGAATATCAAAATGATTACCCAAGTATTTGGTGCTCATGGCTGTACATTCAAGATGCCAGCCAGGGAAACCATCACTCCATGGAGACGGCCATCTCATAACATGTTCCGGTTCTGCTTTTTTCCAAAGCGCAAAATCCTGAGGGTTTCTTTTGTCAGACTGCCCGTCAAGATCACGTGTATTAGCAAGCATATCTTCGATGTTTCTGCCGCTTAATATGCCGTAATTTTTGGTTTCGTTATATTTAACAACATCAAAATAAACCGATCCGTTAGATTCGTATCCGATTCCGGTATCGATAATTTTTTTGATGACTTCAATTTGCTCAATAAGGTGTCCTGTAGCAGTTGGTTCAATGCTTGGCGGCAGAAAGTTAAATGATCTTAAAATATCATGAAAATCTACTGTATAGCGTTGTACAATTTCCAT
Organism: Flavobacterium sp. FlaQc-52; assembly: GCF_044007495.1. Lineage (NCBI taxonomy): Bacteria > Pseudomonadati > Bacteroidota > Flavobacteriia > Flavobacteriales > Flavobacteriaceae > Flavobacterium > Flavobacterium sp. FlaQc-52. The sequence goes on from NZ_JBIPCV010000005.1 coordinate 381,197, forward strand.
TGGTTCAACTTGCTCTAAACGTGCTTTTTTGGCAATTTTATCTTCACCTTCATCCACATCATCCACAATATGTCCAACATCGGTAATGTTTCTTACGTAGCGCACTTTGTATTCCAGATGTGAAAAATATCTGAAAATAATATCAAAAGACATAAAGGTTCTAACATTGCCCAAATGTACATTGCTATAAACCGTAGGTCCGCAAACATACATTCCAACATTTCCTATATGAATAGGGTTGAAACTTTCTTTTTCACCCGAAAGTGAGTTGTATATTTTTAGAGGTTGACTTGTGTATAGTGGCATAATGTTATTTTGTTTAATCGTTTAACTGTTAAAGTGTTATTTTGTTTAATGCGGATTGGTCAATTTTATTCTTTTGAAAGATACTATTTTTTTAGATTATTTATCTGATTGCAAATTTTTTCAAGTTTTTCGCGGCATCGAATATATTCCTCTTCCGAAACGTAACCTAAATCTTTTGAAAGAATCAAATGATTTAAAGTTTCCATTGCTGATGCGTATGAAATTGTCAAAAAACGAGCTTTCTCTTTATTTGTATCTCTTGATGTTCCTTCTGGAATGTTGGTTGTGATTGACGAAGTACTTCTTTTTATTTGAGATGTAATTCTAAATAATTCATTTGATGGAAATTTACTAGTTAATTTGTAAAGATCCAAAGTAAAAAATCTTGAGTTTTGCCAAACTTCTAACTTTTCAAATGAAAAAACGTACATTGGTTTTGGTTTAGTCGTTTAATTGTTGATTTGTTTAATTGGTTAAACAGTTAAACAAATCAACGATTAACCTAGAATTGAGTTTCTAATTTTATGTAATCAAGAAATTCTCTTTTGGTTTGTGGATCTTTGAATTTTCCACCAAATTCTGAGGTTACAGTACTGCTTTCGATATCTTTGATTCCTCTTGAATTAACGCAAAGGTGTTTGGCATCGATCACGCAGGCAACATCTTCTGTACCAAGAGCTTTTTGTAATTCCTGAACAATCTGCATGGTTAGACGCTCCTGAACCTGAGGTCTTTTGGCATAATACTCAACAATTCGGTTCATTTTAGATAAACCAATAACTCTTCCGCTCGAAATATAAGCAACATGAGCTCTTCCGATGATTGGTAATAAATGGTGTTCGCAGGTAGAATAAACGGTAATGTTTTTTTCAACTAACATTTCACCGTATTTGTAATTATTATCAAAAGTAGAAGCTTTTGGTTGTTTGGAAGGATTAAGACCACCAAAAATTTCTTTTACAAACATCTTAGCAACTCGGTTTGGAGTACCTTTTATGCTGTCGTCCGTCAAATCCATTCCAAGCGTTTGCAGAATGTTTTCGACATCTTTTTTTATTTTTTCTATTTTTTCATCGTCACTTAAGTCAAAAGCGTCCTTTCTAAGAGGGTTTTGCGCATTACTGCTAAAGTGATTGTCACCCATTTCGTCTAAAAAATCTTCGTTATTTATCATTAAAAACTACTATTATATGTGGTAAATCTTTTTAAGGCGGTAAAGATAATTAATAAAAAGCAAACCTTTTCTATCGTTTTTATTATTTAGTGCCTACTTTTTGGATATCGTTTAAATTAAAACCAAAGAGCGCTTTATTTAAAATACAAAAGACAATAACTTTAAGCTGTTATTGTCTTTTGCGATTGATGTTATTGGAGTGGTATTATTTTCTACTGTTATAAACTAAAAGAGCTTCTTTAAGAACATTTACGGCACTAACTAAGTCTTTTTTGTTCAGGACATAGGCAATTCTAACCTGATTCAGTCCCATTCCGGGAGTAGAATAAAAACCTGCGGCAGGAGCGACCATTACGGTTTCTCCATTCAAATCATAACTTTCCAAAAGCCATTGTGCAAAATCATCGGCATTGTCAATTGGTAATTGAGCAATACAATAAAAAGCACCTTTAGGTTTGGTTACAATTACGCCTTCTATTTTATTTAATTCAGTAATCAAAGTATCACGACGCTCTTTGTATTCCGAAATAACTTCGTCAAAATAACTCTGAGGGGTGTCTATAGCGGCTTCACAAGCAATTTGTTCGATAGTCGGAGGGCTTAGTCTTGCTTGAGCAAATTTCATTACGGTTGCCAAAACTTCTTTGTTTTTGGTAACCAGACAGCCAATTCTAGCGCCACACATACTGTAACGTTTAGAAACAGAATCGACCATAATTACATTTTGTTGTACGTCATCTAAATTCATTACCGAGTAATGAACATCATCTGTATCGTACAGAAATTCACGATAAACCTCGTCGGCAATTAAGTATAAGTCGTATTTTTTAATCAAACCGGCCAGTTGTTTAATTTCTGATTCGGAGTATAGGTATCCTGTTGGATTCCCCGGATTACAGATTAAGATGGCTTTTGTTTTTGGTGTGATTAATTTTTCAACTGTTTCAATGCTTGGCAATGCAAATGCCGTTTCGATAGTCGAAATAACAGGAACCACAGTAGCACTGGTTGATGATGCAAAGGCATGATAATTTGCATAAAAAGGTTCCGGAATGATAATCTCATCTCCCGGATCTGTTATGGTGGCCAGCGCAAACAATAAGGCTTCAGAACCACCGGTAGTGATAATGATATCTTCAGAGTTGACATTTACATTTTGGCGTTGGTAAAACTGTGCTAGTTTTTTTCTATAACTTTCATAGCCGGCAGACGGGCTGTATTCTATAATAGTTAAGTCAATATTTTTTACCGCCTGGATGGCTACTTCGGGTGTCTTGATATCCGGTTGACCAATGTTTAAATGATACACTTTATGTCCTTTTTGCTTTGCAATATCTGCATAAGGAGCAAGTTTACGTATCGGTGATTCGGGCATGTTGATGCCTTTTTGCGAAATTGTTGGCATGAGCTATTTGTATTGAAGTGCAAATTTGCATTTTTTTTTCGAATTTAAGGTAAACATTATAGGTACTTATGAAAATGTAACAATTATGAATATATTTACTAAATTTATACTAAAATATTATAAATGAAAAAATATATAGTGTTGTTTTTTGGGCTTTTAACACCTTTTCTATTAAATGCTCAAAATGATTTTATGATAGAAAACCAGCGCTCGAAGGTTACTATCCCTTTTAAATTGATCAACAATCTTATTTTTATTCCTATAAAGGTAAATGGAGTAGAATTAAATTTTCTACTGGATTCCGGTGTAGAAGAAACCATCTTGTTTAGTATGGACGAAAGACAAGAAGTTCATTTTAATAATGTTGAAAAAATAAAACTGAGAGGATTAGGAGGTGACGAAGAAATTGAAGGGTTGAAATCTACCAACAACGTCTTAGAAACCCATGGCTTGAAATCTATAAATCAATTGCTTTATATTATTCTCGATCAGGAATTTAATTTGTCTTCACATATCGGAATTCCCGTAAATGGAATTATTGGCTATAAATTTTTTAAAAATAATTTAGTTGAAATTAATTATCAAAAAAAGAAAGTTACTATACATCTTAATAATGAAAAGACCAGAAAGAGACTTGAGAAAAAATTTGAAACAATTCCAATAACAATTGAAAGGTCCAAACCTTATATACAATCAACGGCTGTTGTTGACGGTGTGGATATTCCTGCTAAACTGCTTATTGATATTGGCAACAGTGATGCTTTTTGGGTTTTTGAAAATGATAAAATAAAATTGCCAACAAAAAACTTTCCTGATTTTTTAGGAAAAGGCTTCAGTGGGGACATTGAGGGACACAGGGCAAAAATTTCAAAATTTTCGATCGCGGACTTTGAGTTTAAAAATCCAATTGTTTCTTTTCCCGATTCAACATCAGTTCGGAATGTAAAAATGGTTCCCGGGCGTATTGGTTCTCTTGGGGGTGAAGTTTTAAAAAGATTTACAGTGGTGTTAGACTATGCAGATCAAAAGCTGTTTCTGAAAAAAAACAGCAAATTTTCGGAACCGTTCACTTATAATAAAAGCGGTATTACAGTTCAACACAATGGTTTGCAATGGGTACAGGAGACTGTTCACTTAGAAACGGTGCAAGTTACATCATCTCTGGGTGAGATGGAAGCAAATGCAAGAAAAGGAAATGATTTTAGGTACAAATTTAGTTTAAAGCCCGTTTTTGAAATCGTAAACATCCGCAAGTTTTCGGCTGCTGAAAAATGCGGTTTGATGAAAGGAGATATTATTGTGAGTATCAATAGTGTATTGCCATACAAATATTCGCTTCAACAAATAAATGCGCTTTTAAAATCGGAAGATGATATTTGGATTACTTTAGAAGTAGAGCGAAATAGTTTGATTTTGAAATTCAGATTTAAGCTTGAAGACGAATTGTAGGTCGTTTGTCGATAAAGTAGGTTTATTAGGGGTTAAGGAATGTTAATCTTTTCAATTTTAAGTTAAAATTAACAAGAAAATTTTGTTTTTTATTTACGAGGGATTAATATTTTCATATGTTTGTCTAAAAATAGAATCTATGTTCAAAAATCACATCAAATTCTTATATTTTATATTGTTTTTTGTCTTTTTCTCGTTTATGCCTTCTTCAGTTTTTGCACAATGTGCCGGGAATGATGGTAATCTTACGGTATGTGATATTCCTAATCCTGCTAATCAATCGATTAATTTATATGCAGCATTGGGAGGAACACCAACAGCGGGAGGAGTATGGTCAGATGACGATGAGACAGGGGGATTAAATGCGACAACAGGAGTTTTAAATGTACATCTTATTCGCCAAAGCGGAATTTACCATTATACGTATACAGTTAATGGCGGGGCTGGCTGTACAGATAATTCGGCCACAGTAACGGTAACCATTGGTGGTTATTCGGGGATTACCTCAAATTCAACACAGTGTAGCGCAACCGGCAGTTTTAATCTTTTTGAAGCCTTTAATGGTCTCTTTTTAGGACCACAGTATAATGGACAATGGTTCGATAACACGACCAATAAAAATGTTGATTCTTCAATTAATATTACTGATTTTGAAGGAGATTATAAATTTACTTATACAATGCCCGCCATTGGTAGCTGTCCAGCTGTGTCTTCATCGGCTGTTATAACCGTTGTCAGGGCACCGAAATCAGGAGAACCAATACGTTTGTCTTTGTGTGCAAGTGATGGTTTGTCTGCTTATACCAATTTTGATCTTTATACACTGCTAAAAGATCAGGATGCAGGTGGAACTTGGAGTGACAGTAACCGTATAAATACAGGGGAATTAACTTTTTCAGGCGACCATTTTGTAGATATGGAAAAGATATACGACCGATTTGGGGAAGGATATTTTTACTTTACCTATAGGGTTTTATCTCCAAAACCAATTTGCGATCCAGAAGAAACAATCGTATGGTTTAGGCTTGAAAAAAAGCTTGATTTTACAGGAGCTACTCTTACAGTTAATACGGATATCTGTGAAACGGAGATTGCAACGGCAAATTATTCCGTTACGATAAGAAAAGGAAACGCCGTTATTCCCAATGGAAGCTATTTTGTACAATATAAGGTGTCAGGGCCAAATGGAGGAGCGGTAGAGGTAATAGCAAATTTTACTAATGGAGTTCTTATATTTCCATTAGATTCAAAGTTTTTTCAACAGGTAGGAAGTTTTAACGTAAGTATTCAGGATATTTTTGCATTTAATAGTTCCAGAAAATGTACCAATATTATCAATAATTTATCCGATGACTTAGTCGTATATGCGATACCGGATTTAAGTGATGCCAAAATTACACCAATTACAACTTGTCAGAACGAGAGTGCAACAGTGCAGATTTCTGATGCCATAAAAATTACAGATGGAACCTATGATCTTGTTTATAATTTAGCGGGAGCCAATACGGCCACCGGACAAATAGCAAGAGCTACATTTACGGCTGGCAATGCGAGTTTTTCGCTTCCGGCTATTTTAAATTCCAATGCGGGTACTGCGGTATTAACGATTACAAATATCAGTCATGTGATTTCTCAATGTGCCAATACTGCTAATTTGAGTGGTGATATTTTGATAAATCCATTACCAGCTACAGCAACAGTAAGAATGCAAATTAAAGACGTTTGTTTTGGAGAGCCTGTTTCTGTTCAAGTTAGTGGACTAGGAACTTTAACAGATATTTCATTATCGTATACTGTAGCAGATAACACCACTTCTACACCGTTAACCGTTAGTTTGCCTGTATCGGGTGGCAATGCAAGTTTTGTACTTCCTTCCGGTCCCGCGACAAATCCGGGAACCTATACTGTTTCGATTACGAGACTGACTAATAATATAACAGGTTGTGGTACCAATATAACCAATTTGTCAGATGTTTTTTTGATAAATGCGATTCCTGTTGCTCCATCGGCAAATCCTCAGTCTTTTTGTAAAGCAGACGGTGCGACAATTGCCAACTTACAACCCAATGGAGCTCCATATAAATGGTATATTTCTGAAACAGCAACGACACCACTTGCCGCAACATACATTCTGAAATCAGAGAATTATTATGTAAGGGAAACTTCCAGTGCCGGTTGTACATCAGAACCAACTATGATTGCGGTTACGATAAATGATTCAGCAGCTCCGGTGTTAAATTCAGAGGGAGCAGGTTTTTGCGGACTAGATAGGCCTACGATTGCAGATTTGACTAATCGAACCAATTCACCCTTATCGGTCGTTTGGTATGACGCTCGTGTCAATGGAAATGTAGTACCATCAACTACGCCATTGGTTGAAAATGGACATTATTTTGGGTTCGATTTTGAAAGTACAACAGGTTGTATTTCGGAGAATAGTCTTGAAGTTGTTGTATTTTTAACAAAATGTGATTCTTTAGAAAATGTTTTTATCCCTGATGGATTTTCGCCTAATGGAGATGGTGTAAATGATTCTTTTGTAATTCAGGACATCGACTTTTTGTATCCGAGTTACACACTTCAGATTTTCAACAGATATGGAAACGAAATGTATAAAGGATTTAAGAATAAACCGGGTTGGGACGGATTAAATTATGAAGCCAGTGGCATTAGCAGCGGAATAGCACCGAACGGCGTTTATTTTTACGTGCTCTATTTTAATAAAGGAAACAAACCACCAAAACAAGGACGTCTTTATTTAAACAGATAATTGATTTTTGCGTTCTTTAATATGATTTTCAAATGAAAAAAATAATACTTTTTATAAGTTTCCTCTTTTATATAACCTCAGTTTCAGCACAGCAAGATCCGGAGTATACGCATTATATGTATAATATGAGTGTCGTAAACCCCGCATATGCAACGGGTACACCTGCCATGTTGAATGTTGGTGGTTTGTACAGAACACAATGGGTTGGAGCTATCGGTGCACCAAAAACATTTACCTTTTTTGGACATACAGCCGTGAGTGATAAAGTCGAAGTAGGAATGTCGCTGATCTCTGATGATATTGGAGATGGCGCTAAAAAAGAAAATAATTTTTATGCTGATTTTGCCTATGTCTTAAATTTAGGTGGGAAAAATAAACTTTCACTTGGATTAAAAGCCGGATTTACGTCCTTGCAAACCAATTTTAACGGTTTCTTATTGCAAAGCGGAAATGCCAATACTGATTTGGCTTTTGCTCAAGACGTTAATGTATCCAAACCTAATATAGGAGTAGGTGCTTATTATTTCAGAGATAATTTATATGTAGGAATATCGTCCCCTGGTTTATTGAAGACTAAACATATTGAAGAAAGGTCCGGAATAAATGCTTTTGGATCCGAGAATGTTCATACTTTTTTAACGGCCGGATATGTTTTTCAAATGAATGACATGTTAAAATTAAAGCCAGCCTTTATGTCAAGATTTGTTAAAGGAGCTCCGATTGCTTTAGATCTATCGTTAAACGTTTTATACAATGAAAAGTTTGAGTTAGGAGCAGCTTACCGATTAGATGATGCAGTGAGTATTTTGGCAAACATAAATATTACACCAACCCTTAGAGTGGGTTATGCTTACGACTACACGCTTTCTAATTTAGGACAGTTTAATTCAGGTAGCCATGAAATTATGCTGCTTTTTGATTTGGACTTATTAGGAAAAGGGTTTGATAAATCACCAAGATTCTTTTAAAATGAAAAATATGAAAAAACTACTCGTTATTATATTCGTATTTTCAATACAGTTTATAAAGGCCCAGGATCAGGATTTGGTAAGAGCCAAACGTTTTTTTGATAAAACGTATTACAGTGAAGCTATCGTATTATACGGAAAACTAGCGGTGGATAAACCGTCTCAGGAGGTGATTAAAAACTTGGCAGATTCTTATTATTTCACCAATGATCTGATAAAAGCGCAGCGTTATTATAGACTTTTAATAAACAGCTACAATAAAGATTTAGACAGAGAATATTATTACCGATACGCACAAACTTTAAAAGCCAGTAACAGTGACGATCAGGCTAATGCTGCGCTAAGAGAATATTATGCCAAATCAGCCAATGCAGAAGAGGCCGTTTATTTTGAGAAAGAATTAAAAGAACTGGAAAATGTCTCTGCCATCGGGAATCGATTTGAGATTAAAAATTTAGCAATAAACACCCCTAATTCCGAGTTTGGCGCGGTAGAGTACAAAGATAATTTGGTTTTTGCCGGGGTTAAATTAAATCCGGGTCTGTTTGATAAAAAGTTTAAATGGGACAATGAAACCTATTTAAATTTAGTTGCAGTACAAACAAAAAACAGTAATTCCAAAGAGGCAGTGTTACAATATTTTGCAGATGAATTAAAAACCGGAATGCACGAATCGAATGCCGTTTTTACAAAAGACGGCAAAACCATTTATTTTACCCGTAACAATTCAAAAAACGGAAAGAAAAGAAAAAACGAACAGAAAATTTCGAATCTTCAAATTTTTAAAGCTGAATTAGTTGAGGGAAAATGGACAAACGTAACGGCACTTCCGTTTAACAGTCCGAATTATTCCGTTGAACATCCTGCTTTAAGTGCGGATGAAAAAGTGCTGTATTTTTCTTCAGATATGCCCGGAACATTGGGGTCTTTTGATATTTTTTCGGTGAATATCAATAAAGGAGCATTTGATACTCCAAAAAACCTCGGACCTGTTGTTAACACCAACAAAAGAGAACAGTTTCCTTTTGTTTCGGAAGATAATAAGCTCTATTTTTCTTCGGACGGTCATTTAGGATATGGATCACTGGATGTTTTTGTTTCAGAAATTAGTGGAAATGACTATTCAAAACCGGTAAATATTGGTTTGCCTTTGAACTCTAATTTAGATGATTTTTCTTTTACGATTTCAGGAACTAAAGAAGGTTATTTTGCATCAAACAGAGAAGGAGGAAAGGGGAGTGACGATATTTATCAATTTACCGAAACTAAAGAATTAATTGTAGAAGATTGTAAACAGTTTATTGCAGGAATCATTACTGATTTTGATACAAAACAGGTATTAGAAAATGCAACGGTAATGTTACAAGATTCAGAGAAAAAAACAATAAGTACAGCTACTACTGCCGCAGATGGAAAGTTTAGTTTTACGGTTGGCTGTGAAAGCTCGTTTATCGTTCTGGCATTCAAAGAAAAATACACCAACGAATCAAGAGCGGTAACATCGGGGAAAACCAGAAATACCAGTAATGATGCTTCGATGACGCTCCGATCCATAGAAGCTATTAAATTAGAAGAACAACAAATAGCCGAAAATAAAAGAAAAGAAGAACAACGACTTGCGGAACAGAAAAAAGAGAAAGAAGCATTGGCAGTTATCGCTTTAAAAGAAGCAGAGAAAAAAGCAAAAGCGGAGGAAATAGCAGCAGCAGAAATTAAGAAAAAGGAAAAAGAGGACCAGATTTTAAAACAGGAAAAAGATGTTGTAAAAGAAAAGGACCGATTGCTTATAAAAACCGATCCGATTTATTTTGATTATAATATGTGGTACATTCGTAAAGAGTCCAAAGTAGTTTTGGGCAGAGTTGTCGCCCTGATGAAAAAATATCCGGAGATGGTTATTGAGATAGGTTCCCATACAGATTCGCGAGGAAATGCTAAATTTAATGAAGAATTATCTCAGAAAAGAGCTTCTTCGACCAGAGAATTTTTATTAGAATCCGGAATTGAGCCTAAGAGAGTACTTGCTAAAGGTTATGGAGAATCAATCCCAATTGTAAAATGCAAAACCGATGATTCCTGCACAGAAGAGCAGCACGAATTAAACAGACGAAGCGAATTTGTGATTAAGAATTTATAATTTAGTTTCTTATTTGATTGAAAATCAATGCGGTTTCTTAAATCGGGTTAATTCAATTGAGATTTAATTTAGAAATCTTTTTTTTGGAACGTTTTTTATTTAATTTTATAAAATAACCATGAAATTAAATATTTAACTATGAGAAATCTAGCCTTATCCTGCCTGCTTTTAACCTGTATTGGATTCCAAAGCTGTAAAAATGATGAAAAGTGGAAAGCAATTGAAGCTGCCAAAACTGAAGCTAAAAAAGTTGTAAGTGTTCAATGTTACAAAGCAATATACGAAAAGGATACTATTGACTTAAAGTTGAATACTTTGAAAGATGGTAAAATAACGGGTAACATGGTAATGAAGGTTGCTCAGGCAGCAGAGAAGATTGGCGATATCAAAGGAGAATTTCATGGAGATACCTTATTTGTAGATTATACGTTTAGTGACAAGACCAACAAGAATACCAAATTCAAAAATCCGATGGCTCTTTTAAAACGAGACAAACAGCTTATTTTAGGAAATGGAACAATGCAGACTACTATGGGCGTAACTTATTTGGTAAAAGATAAACCTATCGATTTTGATAACGTTAAATACAAATTTACAACTGTAGACTGTGTGGAAGAGTCAAAGTAGCTATTTAAATAAAAAAAAGCAGAAAAAAAGCCGTTTCTCAATTTAAGAAACGGCTTTTACTATTTTTTAGCTTTTAATTTTTTTATAAAACTTCTCCCTTAATTTTTAGGGCGACTCTACCATCAGGGTAATTTACGGCATTAGTTTCAACAGTGATTGTTTTACGAATCGGGCCGGCAGCCATGTTATATTTTACATCAATTTTTCCTTTTTTACCGGGTAAAATTGCTGCGGCTGGTTTGGTAACAATAATGGAGCTAACTGTAGATTCAGCGCCGGTAATCAATAGTGGTGCATCTCCCGTATTGGTGAATTCAAAAGAGCGGAGTCCATTATCACCTTTAGAAATTTTTCCATAATCAATTGTGTTGTCCGAGGCTGCAAATTCAATTTTTGGGCCGTTTTGCGTATAACCAATTGTGGTAAACAATGCGATTACGATAAAAGTGGCTACATTTTTCATTTTGAAATTATTTTTGAGTTGTAAGTAAATATACTTTCTTTTAATTAATACACAAATTATTATTTCGCTTTTTATAGTGTACTTAATTATTTACTTTTGCTGTCAATAATAAATACAAAAATTAAACCAAAGTCTAAAAGTTTACAGGCCAATGTGTTTATTGGTTATTTTAGAGCCAAAAAAACAAGCAGGACCAATGAGTAATAAACAGAAATAACATATCCAATATACAATGACAATTCCAGCACAATTTGACGCTAAAACGATCGAGAATAAATGGTATGATTACTGGATGAAAAATAATTATTTTCATTCAGAACCAGATCATAGAACGCCTTATACAATTGTAATTCCGCCGCCAAACGTCACAGGAGTCTTGCATATGGGGCATATGCTGAACAATACCATTCAGGATGTATTAATCAGAAGAGCGCGTCTTAAAGGATTCAATGCTTGTTGGGTTCCCGGAACGGATCACGCATCGATTGCTACAGAAGCAAAGGTTGTAGCTAAATTGAAAGCAGAAGGAATCAATAAAAATGATTTAACACGTGAAGAGTTTTTAGCTCACGCCTGGGAATGGACAGATAAATATGGTGGGGTAATCTTAGATCAGCTTAAAAAATTAGGTGCTTCCTGCGATTGGGAACGTACCAAGTTTACTATGGATCCCGATATGTCTGCATCTGTAATTCGTTCTTTTGTTGATTTGTACAACAAAGGATTAATCTACAGAGGATACCGGATGGTAAACTGGGATCCGGAAGCCAAAACTACTTTGTCTGACGAGGAAGTAATTTACGAAGAACAACAAGGGAAATTATTTTTCTTAAACTATAAAATTGAAGGATCAGAAGATTTCTTAACGATCGCGACAACCCGTCCGGAAACTATTTTTGGAGATACTGCTATTTGTATCAATCCAAATGATGAACGTTTCACCCATTTAAAAGGTAAAAACGCCATCGTTCCAATTTGCGGAAGAGTAATTCCTATTATTGAAGACGAGTATGTAGATGTTGAGTTCGGAACAGGTTGTTTAAAAGTTACTCCTGCGCACGATATGAACGATAAAACTTTAGGAGAGAAACACAACCTTGAAATCGTTGATATTTTTAATGAAGATGCTACATTAAACAGTTTCGGATTACATTATCAAGGTAAGGATCGTTTTGTTGTTCGTACTGAAATCGCAAAAGAACTGGAAGAAATCGGAGCTTTGGCAAAAACCGAAATCCATTTAAATAAAGTAGGAACTTCTGAAAGAACCAAAGCGGTAATCGAACCAAGATTATCAGACCAATGGTTTTTGAAAATGGAAGATTTAGTAAAACCGGCAATTCAATCTGTTTTGGTTGATGGTGATATTAAATTACACCCAAAACGTTTCGAAAACACTTACGCACATTGGTTAAACAATATTCGCGATTGGAATATCTCTCGTCAATTATGGTGGGGACAACAAATCCCGGCATACTATTACGGAGACGAAAAAGAAGATTTCGTAGTAGCAGAAACTATCGAAGAAGCTTTAGCATTAGCAAAAGAGAAAACATCAAACTTGAAACTTGAAACAAAAGATCTAAGGCAAGATGTTGATGCTTTAGATACCTGGTTCTCTTCCTGGCTTTGGCCAATGTCTGTTTTTGGCGGAATAATGGATCCCGAAAGTGAAGATTATAAATATTATTACCCAACAAATGATTTGGTAACCGGTCCGGATATTTTGTTTTTCTGGGTAGCGAGAATGATTATTGCAGGTTACGAATATGCTGGCGAAAAACCATTTACCAATGTGTATTTAACCGGTTTAGTACGTGACAAACAACGTCGTAAGATGTCTAAATCATTAGGAAATTCTCCTGATCCTTTAGATTTAATCGACACATTTGGTGCTGATGGTGTTCGTGTGGGATTGCTTTTAAGTGCTTCTGCCGGAAACGATATTATGTTTGATGAAGAATTATGTAATCAAGGAAAAGCATTCTCTAACAAGATTTGGAATGCCTTTAAATTGATAAAAGGATGGGAAGTTTCAGAAACGATTCCACAACCGGAATCATCAAAAGTAGCGATCGAGTGGTATGCAGCAAAATTGCAGCAAACTTTAGTTGATATTGAAGATAACTTTGAGAAATACAGAATTTCTGATTCTCTAATGGCCATTTACAAATTGGTTTGGGATGATTTCTGTTCTTGGTTCCTTGAAATGATTAAACCGGCGTACCAACAACCAATCGATAAAAAGACGTTTGACAGCGCTATCGAAATGTTAGAAAGTAACTTAAAGTTGCTTCATCCGTTTATGCCTTTCCTTACCGAGGAAATCTGGCATTTAATTGCTGAAAGAACGTCGGAAGAAGCTTTAATTGTTTCGACTTGGCCGGAATTGAAGCCATTTGATGCAAAATTAATTGCTGATTTTGAAAATGCAATGGAAGTAATCTCCGGAATCAGAACGATTCGTAAAGACAAGAACATTCCGTTTAAAGATGCTATTGAATTGAAAGCGGTAAACAACGATAACGCTTCTACTTATTTTGATACTGTAATAACAAAATTAGGAAATATCACGGCATTAGAATATGTTTCTGATAAAGTAGACGGAGCTTTGTCTTTCCGTGTAAAATCAAACGAATACTTTATTCCGATTACAGGAAATATTGATGTAGAAGCTGAAATTGCAAAATTGAATGCAGAGTTAGTTTATACGCAAGGTTTCTTAAAATCGGTTCAATCTAAGTTAGCAAACGAAAAATTTGTTGCCGGTGCACCGGAAAAAGTTCTGGCTAACGAAAGACAAAAAGAAGCCGATGCCTTAGCAAAAATTGCTACAATCGAGCAGAGTTTAGCCGGTTTGAAATAACAAAGAGGTTAACTGGTTTGAAGTAATAATTAGATTTTATTTTAAATATACAAACCCGACAGGTTGAAAAAACCTGTCGGGTTTATTTTTTTATTTATTTTTTATTCGATTTAAAATCAAAAACAAAGGATAAGAAATTAAGGTGATAACCACAATAATTCCAAAACTTTTCGGATCACTGTATATAAAACCAATTAGTAACGCCAGTGAAGTAATAATAGCAATAATAGTAGACCAAGGATACCAAAAGGAGTGGTAAGGTCTTGGCAAATCAGGTTCTTTTGCTCTAAGTTTCAATAGCGAAAGATAGGCTAGTCCCCAAACAATAATAGAGGTAAAGGCTGCAAACGAAAATAAGGCTTCGAAAGAACCAATACAGATTAAAATTAAGCTGAACAAAGAAGAAACTAATAGCGCTACAATTGGAGTTCCGCCTTTATTAACATTTGTTCCTTTTTCAACAAAAAAACCATCCCTGCTTAGTCCGTATAAGATTCTTGGCGGAATCATCATAAAGGCATTTAGAATACTGATTAATGAAAAAATAGAAATAACGGTAACGATGATAGCGCCGTTTTTTCCGAAAATAATGTTCGCTACATCTGCGGCAGCCAAATTAGATTTTGCTAAAGTCTCGACCGGTAGTACATGGAAAAAAGCAACATTCAATAAAACATAAATGGCAATTACCAATAACACGCCACTGTATAGCGAACGCGGAATGTCTTTACCCGGATTGTCATTTTCCTCTGCAAAAAAGCAAACTCCATTCCAGCCATTATAAGTTCCGATGATCAATTGGAGTGATTTGAAAAAACCAAGCAGAAGTCCCATCTGAAAAAACGAATTGTCTTTTGGAATAGCAGGCAATTTTACTCCCGAATACATAAAACAAGCAACCAATAAACAGACGAAACAAATCACTTTTATAAAACTTGTGATTTGCTGTATGGCACTTCCGTTTTTTACACCGCTTAAATGCAGCAGTACAAAGGCGAGTAATAACGAAATTGCAATCGCGGTAGAATAACTGGCCAGATCGGGAAATAAAATAATGATATATTCGCTGATTACGATACAGTAAAAAGCAGGTGGGATTACATTAGTAATATAGTCAAACCAACCCGATAAAAAACCGGCATATTCCCCAAATGCTCTTTTGATATAATTGTAGGAACCTCCCGCTTTTGGAAGCATGGTGGCCAGTTCGGCATAAGAGTTTGCTCCTAAAAGCACATACAATCCGCCAATGAGCCACGAAATAATAATAAGCCAGTAATTGTCCAGTAAGGAAGCGATTGTACCGGGAGTTCGTAAAATTCCGACTCCAATGGTTCCCCCAATTAAGACGGCAATATTAAAACTTAATCCTAAGCTTTTTTTTAATTGGTTTTTTTTGGAATCTATCATTTGTAATGGTTTTGTTTGGTGAGCAAAAGTAGTTATAATAAAAAAACTTTGTTTTGTTAAAGCTAAAAACCTCGTCTAAGACTAAACGAGGTTTTGGTTTTTTTTAAATGTATTAATTGCTATAAAAGACCAAAGCCTTTTCTGTTTCTCGAGATCGAGTACAGAAAAAGCTTTGGAAGTTAAAAAACTAATTCAAAAAATTTAGAACTTATATTTAAGGCTTGTCATAATCTGACGAGGTGCGATTGGGTTTACGCTGTAATTTTCGTGAACTGTATAATTCAATTCGTTTGTAACATTAGATAATTTACATAAGATAGAGAATTTTCTCCACTCATAACCGGCAGATACATCAATAGTAGTATATGCTTCTAAAGGAATATCACGATCTCTAATGGTTATCTTGTATGTTTTCGGGTTTGTTACAGGTGTTTTATTCTCTGTCCATAAATAATCATCATTCCATCCGCCTAAACGATTCCCGATGTAGTTTCCGATAGCTCCGAATGAAAGACCTTTAAACATTCCGTCATTTAGTTTGTAGAAGAAGCTTAAATTAGCTGTAGTCTGTGGCGTTCTTGCTACACGATCCCCTTCAACAAAACTTCCGTTTGTTCCTGAAGTGTTGGTGTAACGCATGTCATTGTAACTGTAACCGGCATTTACAGAAAGACCTTCTACTGGCGTTGCTGTAACATCAATTTCAACACCTTTACTTCTTGTTCCCCCACCTAATACTTTTAATTGTGAATTTACATTAAGAGCTCCGTTTGCGTCAAATTCTGCTGTTTGCGCCAGGTTACTGTTGGTGATTTGGTAAACGGTAACGTTTGTAGTCAACATTCCTTGTAAGAAGTCCATTTTAATCCCTGTTTCGTATTGGTCAATAATAGAAGGGGCGATTGGTTTTGAGTCAACAGTTGTTCCGGTATTTGGTGTAAACGAGCTTGAGTAGCTACCAAATAAAGAGATTTCTTTTATTGGTTGGTAGATTAATCCCACTTTTGGAGAAAAAGCATTGTCTAATTTTTTAGGAGCAACAACAGCTGTCGCGTTTTCAGGAGCTACAACTTGAGCCGTTTTAGCAGCATTTAATATTTCTGAATAAGTACTAACTTCTGTTTCCTGCCAAGACCAACGAAGACCAGCCAGTACTTTGAATTTTTCCGTAATCGAAACTAAATCTTGAAAATAAACCCCAAAACGATTAGTGTCAGTTTTGCTTATTGCAGTTGCTCTGTCTGTAGTAGGGATATCTTTTCTTTGAGTATTAGGATCAAACGTAAATAAGTTTATGGTGTCGTACAATGTTGGTCCATATACAGGTAGTCCATTTTTTGTACCTGTTTGAACATATTTTTCATCAAATGTATAGGTATAAGCGGTCGCGAAAGAGTTTTCCCAATCGACACCCGTATATAATTGGTGTTTTACCGATCCGGTATAGAAATTTCCTTGTAAACTCAATTGGTCTCCAAGTATTTGCTCTAAGTTTTTAGTTTTTGACAAACCTCTATTCCAATCACCAGGAGTTGCATAGGTTTCTAAGCCAGATAATTGAGCTGTTGACAATTGAGCTCTATCGTAACTTTGGAAAGAACTATTGAAATTAAGTTTCCAGTTTTTATTAAAATCATGGTTCAATAAAACCGAAGCACTGGCTGATTTGGTAGTACCATTAGACCAAAGAGATCCGTAAAAAGCATTACGAGGTAAATCAAGGATTTCTTTTCCTATAATTCCTGTTCCGAAATCAGGAGTCCAATCTGCTGTCAGGTAATCTCCCTGAACAGTAATTTGTGTTTTTGGATTGATTACAAAAAGTAAAGACGGATTGATGTACAAACGCTCGTTTTTCACAACATCTCTGAAACTTTCTGAGTTTTCGTAAGAACCGTTTATTCTAAAAGCAACCGATTTACTAAGTGGACCATAAAAATCAAAAGAAGGCTTGTAGAAAGCATAACTTCCCATTTGCATGGAGATTTCACCACCTGCTTTAAATAATGGAGTTTTAGTAACCAGGTTCAAGATTCCACCCGGAGCTACATTTCCGAATAATAGTGCAGAACCCCCTTTAAGAAATTCCACTTTATCTAAACCTGAAACATCAGGAATAGAACCCGAGTTGTAACGGAATCCATTTTTAAACATATTATTGGCAGACATATCATATCCTCTTGAGAAGAAAGATTCTTGCGCGCCACCACGAGCAGAGCTCACATAAACACCATTGGCATTTTTTATAACGTCACTCAAACGAATGGCTTGTTGTTGTTCGATTACTTCAGAACCGATCACTTGTATGCTTTGTGGATTGTCCATTGGTTTTAAACCCGAACGAACTGCGGTAACTGGTTTAGGCTCTCTGTTAGTTGTAATGATAACGCTTTTAAGCTCTTCACCTTTTCTTTTTTTAACAGTATCGTTTATCGAACTACCACTATCATTGTTTGTATATTGCTGACCATAAGAGGTTAAGCTTAGAATGGATAATCCGAAGAGTAGAATATATTTCATTGGTAACTTATTTAGAATAAATAAAAATAATTTTGCGCAAAAGTAGGCTTGGACTTTCGTTATTAAAACTTATTTGTCTTAAGGTTGTCTTAAGATAGTCTTAGGATTTATTAACGTTATTCTTATTTTATTTTAATCTATGGCAGTATTGAACAAGGAATTGCTTGTAAATAAAAAACGAGACCTATTTTTTAAGTAGGTCTCGTTTTTAAGGAAAATGAATATTTAATCGAGCTAGTAATTCATTGAACTTTTGTAAGTATTTGAATTAGAGCTATTCGTATTTGTTGTTTTTATTTTACTGTAATTTGGTAAGTAGCCATTTTCCAGATTTCATTGTATTTTTTACCATTATGCTCACCTTCTGCTTTATCAGTGTGTGCATATTCTACCATGTAATTTCCTGACCAGATCGGAGTGAATGAAAACTCTCCTTTGTCATTCGTCCAAAGCTCTTTTTCCCAACCGTTTGGAGCAATTACTTTAATTTTGGTCTCTTTTGCAATAGCACCATCAAATAAAGCAAGTCCTGCTATTTTGGTATCTTTTTTAGCAACATCGGCATTTTCAGAAAATACACTAATTGTATTTTTGTTTGCTGTAGCAGTATTTCCGGCAGTTTTGTTTCCAACTACTACTGTTGCGCTTGAATTGTAATCTAATTTCATTGTACCATAAACATCTTTTACGGTATGGTGCATCACAACGGTATAAACACCGTCTTCATCTGGAGTAAAAAAGGCTTGGTATCTATTGTCTAAAGCTTTTGCCGTTAACTTAGTTTCTTTTTTTGATGGACTGATCAATACCAAAGAGAAATCTTTTAAATCAGAAAACCATTTATCTGCTTTTGTAATATCGTTTTCAGAGAATTCTCCAAAGTAAATTGAAATTTCCTGTGCTTTTCCTTTTGTTCCGGTAGCTTTAGTATCAATCCAAAGTGCGTGAGCAAATAATTGAGGGGCAGCAACGAACATTAAAAATAAAAATGTTATTGTTTTTAAAGTGTTTGATTTCATAATAGATTAGGATTAAAATTAATAGTTAAAAGAAATCCCTTAAACCTTTTGAGTAATAAGGGATCTTATTTTAGGATTAGAATTTGTAAGTAACAGTTACCCTTGCGTTGGTTCCTGCTTCGGCTTGTAGGTAATACATATCAGAATAGGCGTAATAACCTCCTGAATATAAGTATTTGTTAAAGATGTTATTAACAATAAGGTTTACCGACACTTTTTTTGTTTGATAAGTCAAACCTCCGTCTACACGGAAATAATCCGGTAAAGTACCACTGTTGCCATTTGAAATAAACCAATGAGCTCTTTTTACCTGATATTGGTAACCTAATGATGCACCAAATCCATTTAGTAGACCATTGTCAAATCTATAGTTTAACCAAGTGTTTTGAATATGTCTCGTAGATCCCGGAATTTGATTTCCAATCAGATTTTCATGGCTATCTTTTGTTATTTTACCTTGTGTAAAGGCATAATTTAAGATAACATCAAAGTTTTTAAGGATTTCTCCTCTAACATCGACCTCAACACCTTTTACTTTTTGTTGACCATTTTCTTTGAAATTTTGTTTAGTTCCACTATATGGATTTTCTAAATCCGGTGTAAGTACATTGTTCATCGTAATTTGGTAAGCCGCAACAACAGAATTCCATTTTCCGTTGAACCAGTCTCTTTTATAACCTAGTTCTAAATTAGTTCCCGTTTGTGGTTTAAAACTTTTTTCGTTCACATCTGTTCCATAATTTTCTGTAAAAGATTGATCACGTACAAAATAAAAAGCATTGTTTTTGTCTAAAGAATAACTCAATCCCACACGAGGAGTAAATTTTTCATTAGAGGTTCCGCCAGAATAATCATTAGAGGCTTGTAGTAAGGTAAATCTTCCCGCTAATGTCAAGCGAAGTGAATTTTCAAAAAAACCAATTTCATCTTGTACGTAGCTTGCTGTATAACTATTCTTGTATGCTGTGCCTCTTTCTTTTATGCTTTTGCTTCTGTCAAAAACAGGAGATTCAGCAAGAGTTCCATGTACCGGATTGTAGATGTCCAAATCTGACATTACAAAAGATTGCCCGAAATCATGATAATACGCTTTATTGCTCATATCTATTCCTCCCAATATTTTGTGAGAAATAGGTCCCGTTTGGAAAGAACCATTTGCAAAAGCTTGTATCATATAGGTTTTTCCTAAAACATCCCAAATACTTCCGGCTCTTTTTAGGATTCCAACTTTATCTTTTTCAAAGCCACTAGGCCATAAAGACAGTCCTTGTTGTTTGAAATTTAGATAAGACCCTTGTAAAGTTACCTTCCAGTTATCGTCAAATTTGTGTTCGATAATTCCTAAGATACTTCTCTCAAGCATTGTTGTTGCATCTAAATTTGGCTCTGAGGTAGTAGAACTTCTTGGCAGTTCCTGATAATCATTCTGCATAAACAAATAATTACTACCAATGGCATTTACTTTAGAAAATTGCTGTGTATATTCAAGTGTTATAGCTGTTTTGTCTGTTGCTAAATATTTTAAAACGGGAGCAAAAGTATAACGGTCATTAAAATCAAAATCACGGAAACTGTTTTTCTTTTCGCCCATCGCATTAAAACGGTATAAAAGTTTTCCGTCTTTGGTCAATTTTCCGTCCAGATCTATTGTACCTCTGTACATGTCAAAACTTCCGTAAGATAAACTCGCTTCTGCTTTGTTTCTTCCACTTGGTTTTTTAGTTACAACATTATAAAATCCGCTTGGGTTTCCGTTGGCAAGCATAAAACCTGCCGGTCCTTTTACAAATTCTATTCTTTCTACCAAGCTCATATCTTCGGTCAAGGGTCCCCAGGTTGTACTTACGTTCATACCATTTCTGAAAGCAGCAACTTGACTTCCTCTCATAGTGATATTAGCATAATTATCCCAGTGTTCTACTCTTGTAGCCCCACTCACGTTACGGGTAACCCCTTCAAGCATATCAAAAATTTGTTGATCCTGCATTAATTTTCCGGTAATTACCTGAATGTTTTGCGGGATTTCAATAATGGCTGATTGCAAACGAAGAGAAGATGAAATTCTATTGGTTTTAAAAGCACTTTTATTACTCAAAACCACCACCTGATTCAATTCAGTATTCGATAAATCTAATTTTAAATTTAAATTAGTAATTTCTCCTGCATTAACGGTTACTTGCTGTAGAAGGTCATTGTAACCCACTAATGTAACAATTAAGGTCTGAGTTCCTGCAGGGACATTTTTTAACTCAAAAAATCCATTGTTTCCGGCAATTGTGTTTTTGTTTGTACCTTTAATAGAGACAGATACTCCTTCTGCCGCTTTACCATCGCTGGTTTCAATTTTACCGTTTATAGTTCCTCCCTGTTGTGCAAAAGACGTCCCTATAGAAAGCATAAAAATACTTAAGACCAGTATAAATTTTTTGCAATACTTCAATTCATTCATTTTATAAAATTCGTTGGTTATTATTTAGACTTGTTAAAAATAATTGCAAATGTAAAATATAATATTAGTTCAACAAGTCTTATTTAGATTAAATATCAATAATAGTTTATAACTGAATGGTTTTTTAATTTTAAGAGAATGAAGAAGTAAGTTTATTCTTTAAGTTATTTTTTATCCTTTGTTTTTTGCTTTTCTACTGTTTGATTTAATACTGTTATGGCAGTTGTACTTAATGGGTAATAATGGGTTGCCATTTTAAAAAAACGAACAGCGTTATCTATTTTGTCAATTCCTAAACAATAATTTCCCATCCAGTTCAGATAACTTTCAGAAGGGGTAAAGGAAAAACCAAGTTGTTCAGAAAGTTTTGCATATTGTTGTTCTACTAAGGAGGGATCTTGTACCGCTTCTTTTACCTGGACCAGATGGTCTTCAAAAATAAAACGCAAACCGTCATATTCTGCCGGAATAGGAATAGTTCCATGATCTTCGTTTTCGTAATATCTAAAATTCCATCGCAGATTTTTAGGTTTTTTTACTTTCAACAAATTTTCAAATTTCCTGATTCCTCTGGCCATATCGGTTGTAGTATCCTGAGGGATGCTTTTTTTATTGGCCATAGCCAGATAAATACTTCTTTTAGCAAAATCCTTTTTATTGAAGATAGAATCGGCTTTTTTGTTCATAATTTCATTGTCCCACCAAAGACTCGGGTCAATGATAACATAAGAATTAAATAAAGAGGTGTGGTGCAGTAGAATATTCACGGCAGTCAGACCTCCAAAAGAGTGTCCGTTTAAAACATTGTAACCCGAAGTTCTGTAAGTGGTATCGATATAAGGTCTGAGTTCTTTTTCTAAAAAAGTAATAAAATTTTTATTGCCGCCGCTTTGTTGAAACTGCTTTTTTGTCTTATCAAAAAAGGCCTGACGATTCGCTTCAGTTGGAGTTAAATCTCTTGTGCGGTTAGTATTGGTGATTCCTACTACTATCATTTGCGGAGTCATAGAATAAGGTCCTTTGGCTAATGATTGTTGAAGGCCGGTAAAGGAATGGAAGTTATTTTCGGCATCTAACAAATAAACAACAGGATATTTTGCCGGAGCAAGTTTAGAATTGTTGTAATCCGGTGGCAGATAAATCCAAAAAGTGCGTTCTTCATTCAATGCTTTCGAAAAAATACGGTGTTTACTGCCAATAGTAATACTGTCTTGTGAAAACACAGCAGTAAACGAAAATAAGAGAAAGAGAAGGAGAAATTTTTTCATTTTTAATTTAAGTAAGGGAAGTTTTTTTCTTTTTATTTTGACGGCCGTACCAAATCAAGAATCCTGTTATAGGCAGAAACATACAGACTAAACCAACAAGGAGCGTGAAAATTTTTCCGAGCCATCCAGCCCAGAAGCCAATATGAAGGTTCATGGTTGTTTCATCAATATACAATCCGTTCATCACTTTTACCGGAATTTCAATTTCCTGACCGGTGTAGCGGTTAATTGCGAATGTTTTTCCGTTTTGAACGCCTTTCAGACCAATGTCTTTAGCGGCAACAGCAGAGAGACTTGTGATACTGTCTTTTGCTGCTATAGAAAGTTTGACTTGTTCTACAGCTGCATCTTTTAAGAACAGCCGTTCTACAATTGGATTTAATGCCGCAAATGTTTTAGTACTGTCGTATTCCGGTTTGATATCCCGCATTGCCGCATAAGAGCGAGGGAAACCATCGAATATTTTGTGCGTTGTTTTGTTTAAAGTTTTGTTTACAATAACCAGACCGGTAATGGTAATGAGAAGTGCGGGCAGTAAATTATAGAAACCGGGTACATTGTGCAGATCATAATTCAACCGTTTAAAACTGGCATTTTTCTTTATAGTGAAACTCTGAAGTCTGGTAGAGCGATTCCATTTTTTTGGCCACCAGAGAATAATTCCTGTAATCAGTTCGATTAAGAATATCCAAACGGAGATTTCGACGATGAGATTTCCGGTTTTTCCAAAGGGCATTTCACCGCTGTGAACATGCGCCACAACATAAAAGAAATCGTAAGCCTTGCCGGAAGTTAAGACTTTGCCTGTATAAGGGTCAACCCATGAGAATTGTAAATCTCTTTCTTTGGTCGAAGAAGCAAGTTTTACACTTCGTTTTGGATCCCGATACGTAATAAAATAACTCGCTTTTCGATCGGGATGTTGTTTTTTAAAAGCTTTTAGGATTTCTTCCGGAGTTAATCTTTGTTCTTTAACTTCTTTAACGTACAAAGCATCAGAAGCCAGCCCGTCTATAATATCATCACAAAAAATAAATAATATTCCGGTAAGTGAAACAATAAAAACGATGATACCCGAACTTAGTCCTAACCATAAATGGAGCCAGTGATTTAATTTGCTCCATTGGCTCCTTTGTTTGACTTTTTTTTCAGTTCTTTTAATTGGATTGTTGGTCATAATAGAAAGCGATAAAAACCAAGCCGGCATTTCGAGAACGATAAGCCAGCTTGGAAAAAAACTAATTTAAGTGGTATTAAAATTTGAAAGTAAGATTAGCAACTAATTGTCTTGTTGGCATCATAGTAGCCCAGTAATCAGACGTCCAATATTCTTTGTTTGCAATGTTGTTTAGTTTTAGGCCCAATCTGATTTTTTGCTTTTCGTAAAAAACAGTGGCGTCCATTACCGTATATCCGTTTACTTTAAAGGTATTCGTATCGTTTATGTAGGTGTCACTTTGTGTATTACCTCCAAAACCAAAACCAAGTCCTTTTACTTGACCATCTAATATTTTATAACTTACCCAAAGGTTTGCTACATTGGCAGGTGTAGAATAAGGTCTTTTTCCCTGAGTTGCCGCATTTGTTTTGGTAAATTTACTTTCGTTGTAGCCATACCCTAATATAATGTGTAAACCTCTAATTGGATTTGCGATTAAATCTGCCTCAAAACCTTTGCTTTTTTGAGTAGCGTCTTGAATAGAATATAAGTTGTTAGTAGGGTCAGTACGGACTTTATCTTTTACTTCAATATCATAATAGCTTAAAGTTCCGTTTAGTTTTCCTCCTAACAATTCAACTTTCACACCACCTTCAATTTGGTTGGCTTGTTCTGGTTTGAATTCTGTTAATTCCGTTGGATTTGCAGCTGTAGTTCCCGGACCTACATTGGTAAAACCGTTCATATAATTTCCAAATAAAGAGACTTTATCCTTAACCACCTGATAAATCAAACCCATTTTTGGAGAAACGGCAATCTGATTGTATTTCGCAATTTTGTTTTCGTAACGATCAACTCGCACACTGGCCATTGCAATAAATCGGTCCGTAAAGTTAATTACATCCGATACATAACCGCTTAACGTTCTGAAATCTCGGATACCAACTACACTTGGAGCCGGTAAGGCAGCAATCAGCTGTTTGTATTTTTCCATGTTTATAAAGGCAGCATTTCCATTGATTGCCAATGCAGCATTTCCGGCCGCAGCATCGTATGAATTAATGACCCATCTGTTATCGTTGGTACTGATGTAAGTATAATCAAGTCCGATCAATGCGCGGTGTTTTATACTTCCGGTATGAAATGTTCCAACAAAATTTTGTTGCAATTGTGTTGTTTTGAAAACACTATTGATGTTCATTAGCCTTCTTTGTAACGTTACATCACCATTGGCTGCGGTATTAAAAAGGAGGAACAAATAGTTGGCCTTGTTGTCTGTATAAGCATTTGAAAAATTGGTCTGTGATACCCAATTATCAGACAATTGGTAGGTAGCTCTGGCATAAATATTAGTGTTTTTTGACTCCGACTGTAAATCGTCTGTTGTATATGATTTTTTGAAATCAAAATTCAATTGATCTATATTTTTTGCAGTTGGATTCCCGGATCCAAGACCTATCCAGCTTGAGTTACGACTTCCTTTGTACAATTCTGCATCAAAATCTAAAGTTAATTTATCGCTTACTTTATAGGTAAATGATGGTGCAATTATAAAGGTGTTGCTTTTTCCTTGATCTTGCCATGTTTTTTGATTGTCCAAAGCAGCATTTACTCTAAAAAGCATTGTTTTTTCTTCGTTCAAAGGCGTATTAAAATCTATAGTTGTTCGACTTAACGCCCAGTTTCCGGTAGTGTAACTCACTTCCCCTTTGGTAAATTCAAATGGTTTTTTGGTTACGCGGTTGATAAGACCTCCGTAGGTAGTTAAAGCAGATCCGAAGAGTGTTGCAGATGGTCCTTTTATTACTTCAATGCTTTCCAGATTTACAGGATCGCTTAAAGTTACCCAGTTGGTGTTCATTCCGTTACGGATAGATCCTGCTGCAGATGCACCACTAAAACCACGCATTCTGATGCTCAGACCAATTCCTCCTGATCCCAAACTTTGTGTTACATTATTTAATCCCGGTGCTGAATTTAATGCGCTTCTAAAATCAACTGCAATTTGCTCCTGGAAAAGTTCTTTCGGCACTACCGTATAAACCTGAGGATTCTCAAGATTACTAATTGGTAGTCTTGCAACAAATTCACTTTTCTTTTCAGCGAATTTTTTAGCTGCAGAGACTACAACAACTTCGTTTAATTCTTTTAGCGAAGACTGAAGCTGAAAAGAAACTGTTGCCGTTTCTCCTGTGGTTACGGTTACTTCTTGTTTTGATGGTGTATGTCCCGTCATATTAATTTCAATCTGATACGTTCCTGCCGGTATTTTGTGAAAAAGGAATACTCCATTTTCGTCTGTAGTTGCTGATTTTTTTAATTCAGCTATAATTACATTTACCGATACCGCATTTTGATCATCAGCTGTGATTACGGTTCCTTTTATCGAACCGGTGTTTTGTTGTGCAAATGTCTGCGTTATTGACAGACACAGCAGTATTGCCCCTAAAAATAGCTTGTTTAACATTTTTTTTGCTTTGGTTTTAATAAAAAACATTTTATCCTTATTTAGATTAGTTATAAATTGATAATTTTACGCAAAAGTAATGTGTTAACAAAAACTTAATAAACGCAAAAAGGATTAATATAAACGCAAAAGGGATTTTGTGAAACTTGCCTAGCCTCAGTTAGTTGCAACGGCTGTAAGGAATGTAAGCGCTATCTTACGCAATAAAAAAGTGGATAAAAAAGGGCCAATGAAAACAATGATGAGAAGTGATATCTTCAAAAAAGAAGTGGTGGTTGTAAATGATCCTATTCGATTTAATAAAGAAGATCTTATTGAGAAAAAAATCAATTTTGACAACAAAGGAATCAAAGGTGTAATCACTGATATTATGCTAAACGGAATTCATGTGGTTGCGAGAGATTTGACAATGGAGAATGATTCGTATGCGATTGAAGTAGAACATGATTTTTCTTTTGTAAAACTTCATATTGAAATGGAGGGAGATAACGAATATTGTCCTGAAGATAAATCCCAGCGTGGAATTTACATTCCGCAGGGGCATTATAATTTATTTTATTTACCCAAAATAAAAGGGGTTCTAAACTACAGAACCAAAAGAAGAAGAACGTTGGAAATTACTTTTACGGAAGCGTATTTAGAGAAGTTATTTTATCCGAATTTAAAAACTACCATACCATTGCTGGCAGACGCAATAACAAATCAGACCTCATACGCCATGTGGGAAACCAGTAAAAGTATTTCGCCAAAACTAAATATTTTGATTGAAGACATTCTGCAATGTTCTTATTCGGGAGCGATTAAAAAAGCCTTTTTAGAGTCAAAAATAGTAGAGATTCTTTCGTATTTGTTTACGATAATTAACGAAGAGGAAAACACTTCAGTAAGTGTCGAAATAAGCGCCGGTGATTATGCAAAAGTTCTGGAAGTCGAGAATATCTTAAAAACACAATTCAAAGAGAAACTTACGCTGGCAGGTATTGCCGCTGAGGTTGGGTTGAATAATTTTAAAATTAAAAAGTATTTTAAATTAGTTTATAATACCACTGTTTTTAACTATCTGACAATGGTGAGAATGGAATATGCCAAACAATTGTTGGTCGAAAAAGACTATCCGATTTCTGCCGTTTCAGAAGAATTGGGATATAAAAATCAACATCATTTCACAGTCGCTTTTAAAAAGACATTCGGCTATTTGCCCAGTAAATTGAAGCAATAGCTTTTAACTTTAATAAAAAAGCAAGCCTCGAAATCACTAATTGCATATAGGATTTCGAGGCTTTTTATTTAAATTAAAATGGATTAAAACTTATACGAGAAGCTTGCTACCAGATTTCTTGGTTTTTGTGGATTCACGGTAGACCAGCCACCGTTAAAGTAATCTTTGTTGGCCATATTATTAAGGTTTAAAGCCACACGGAATTTAGTCGAGCTGTAAAAAACAGAACTATTTACAACTGTATATTCAGGAAGTACAAATTTCCCTGTTTTTGGACTGTCCAGGATGGCATTTTCGCTCGCATAATTTCCTCCAAATCCTAAACCAAATCCTTCAAGAGTACCGGAATCAAATTTGTAAGTAGCCCAAAGATTGATCAGGTTTTTTGGTCCGGCCCAGAAAGGTCTTTTTCCATTTTCCAACCAGACATCACCATCGTTTCCTTTGGTAATTTTACTGTCATTGTAGCTATATCCTGCTATGATGCTTAACCCTTTTATTGGAGCAGCATTCAAGTCAAGTTCAAAACCTTTACTTCTTGATTCACCTCCTTGTACAGTGAATGTATTAGAGCTTACCACTAAATTGGCAACATTAATATCATAAAAACTCACAGTTGCATTTAATTTATCAGAAAGAAGATTGGCTTTAACTCCAAATTCTAATTGATTGGCATGTTCAGGTTCAAAAGTTTTAGGTTGTATATCTCCGTTAGCATCAGTAGTACTGCCTGGGGCAACATTTCTAAAACCATTCATATAATTGGCAAATACAGCTAGTTTATCTTCAATTGGCTGATACAATAATCCGAATTTTGGAGATAAAGCCGTTTGGGTATAATCGTCTTTGTCATTTTTGATGTCGCCTTTTGTGTCAAAATAATCAACTCTCAAACTGGCCATTGCCAATAAAGTTGGCGTAATGTTAAGTACGTCTGAAGCATAAGCACTATAGGTCGCATCCTGTTGGTTAAAGTTTTGCGCTGCTTCCTTAGAAAGAACATTATCAACCGATGTTCTGGTCAGGTAATTTGGAGCTAAAGGATCAAATTGTCTGACTTCTCCTTGTGCGGTAATATTGTACAATTTTGCATATCCTGATCCTGCATAAGTTACATTTCTTTCAAAATAATCAAGACCGGCCACAATACGATTGCGCAGGTTTCCAATTTTAAAATCACCTACAAAATTCTGTTGTATGTCTGTTGTACTGGTTTGTGACTGTTGGTCGCTAATCCAGAAGGCAAAATCTCCTTTTCCATCTTCGTTATCATAAATATAAGAGTAGTATCCGTTTGATTTAGAAGAACCTCGTGATAAAACCGTTTGAGATGTCCATTGATCAGAGATTTTATAATTCATCTGTGCCTGTAAACTAAAACGAGGATTTTTTATCGATAAATCATTGCTGTAAAAAGAAAGATCGGTGTTGTAATTTAACTCCCCAAGGTTTGCAAATTGCAGCTGCTGGTCTCTTCCTAAAAACAACATGGACGGAGTTGTTTTTTCTTCCTGCATAAACTCGGTGTTGATAAGGAAAGACAATTTATCATTTACCTTATAAGAAAGGCAAGGAGCTACAAACAAAGCCGTACGAAAGCCCGCATCCTGAAAACTGTTTTCTGTTTGATACGAAGTATTGATGCGAAACAAAATGTTGTCGTTATCGTCCAGAGCTGTATTGACATCTGCCGTTACTCTGTTTAGTCCAAAACTTCCGCTTGTATACGAAACTTCGCCGGCGAAACCAACAAATGGTTTTTTGGTAACGGTATTAATAAGACCGCCATAACTAACTAAGGAGCTTCCGAATAAAGTTCCGGATGGTCCTTTAATTACTTCTATTCGTTCTATATTGGCAGGATCAAGACTTCCGTTTGTTAAGCCCGGCAATCCGTTTACAACATTGGCCTGAACTTCAAAACCACGTAAAGTATAGTAAGATCCTCCATCACCACCACGTCCGGTAGATTCCCAAAGTTTTTGAATTCCGGGGACATTTTTTAAGGCATCTTCATAATTGGTAATGGCTTGCTCTTTCATTATTTCAGAAGAAACAACATTATAAACTTGCGGATTTTCAATGTTTTTCAATGGCATTTTAGAAACATAAGTACTTTGCTTTGGAAAAGCCTTTCCTTTGTTACTGGTAATTACAACCTCTTTTAATTGTTTGTTAGAAACCGTTAACTGTAATTGTAGTGTAGTAACCTGATTTTCGGTAACGGTTATTTCTTGTGTCAGTTTTTCATAACCGGCCAATGAAATTTGTAAAGTATAACTTCCCGATTTTACTCGGTTTAGTTCAAATGCGCCATATTCGTTGGAAGTTGTAGCGTATTTTGAATTTTTTAAGTTCAAGTAAACATCTTCTGCCTTTTCGCCGTCAGAAGTTGTTATGGTTCCCTTAATACTTCCGAAAGATTGTTGGGCAGAAATAGTAGTTATAGAAAATAAGAATGAGAAAAAAACAAAAAGAATTTGTTGCACTCTGGGGTTTAGATAATTCATGGTTATTTAAATTAATTAAAATGCTTTTATTTGGAATAAATAAAAACTGTGCAAATTTAAAAATTAATATTATTTTAACAATTGTAATTCTTTAAAATTTGGTGATGAAATTGTTAAATGTTGATTTTGCAGTAATTAAAGTAAGAATCGTCTTTACAACTATATTAGGCAGGGATTAAAAAAGTCTTATTTTTGCAACTTAATTAAGTGCAGATACAATCGATGATAAAAGCCTATTTTGATAAACTTCGCCATTCTCCTAAAGGATACAGACTGGCCAATACCGTATTTTTTTTCCTGTCCGGATTTGGATATTCTTCCTGGGCATCCCGGATTCCACACATCAAAGCACAATTACATTTGACCGAGGCCCAATTTGGAGCTGTTTTATTTGCATTCCCGATTGGTTTAATGCTTACAATGCCTTTTACAGGAAAGTTATTAAACAAATACAGCAGCCGTTACATCATGCTTTTAGGAGCGGTGATGTTTAACCTTGTATTGGCTTTGCCTGGTTTTGCCGCTTTTGTGTGGCAGCTAATTATTATACTTTTAGTTTTTGGAGCGTCACGAAATATTTTCAACTTATCAATTAATGCGCAAGCTCTTGAAGTGCAAAAACTGTATCCAAAATCAATTATGACGCGTTTTCATGCGGTTTGGAGTCTTGCCGGATTTGCCGGTGCGGGTTTAGGTTATGTAATGGTAACGCAGCACATCGATCCGTCTCAGCATTTGTTGGGCGTTAGTATTTTGATGCTGGCCGTTACAGCTTGTTTTTACCCGCTGAGTATTCATACAGAACCGGTTCCGGAGAAAAAGAAATTCTTTTCTATGCCGGAAAAAAACCTGATTAAGTTTGCCATGATTTGCTTCGTTTCCATGGCATGCGAAAACACCATGTACGACTGGAGCGGGATTTATTTCCAGAATATATTACACGCTTCTCCCAAATTAACCACCGCAGCATTTGTGTTTTTTATGACTGCTGTTACCTTAGGACGTTTCTTGGGAGATTATGCCGTAACAAAATTCGGGATTAAGAATATCTTATTAAACAGCGGTATTTTTATCACTGTGGGTTTTTTAATCTGCTTTTTGCTACCTTATATCTATCCAACGATTTTTGGATATGTTTTAATCGGAGTAGGGGTTTCCTGCGTTGTGCCGCTGGTATTTAGTATCGCCGGAAGATCATCAAAATTAAGCAGCGGATCAGCCTTAACCTCAATATCAACAATAGGTTATCTCGGTTTTTTACTTGTGCCGCCAATGGTTGGTTTTATCTCAGAATATCTAAGTATGAAATGGGCTTTTCTGATAATGGCCCTTCTAGGCGGACTTATGATTTTGATGGTCAATAAGATCGGAGAGGAAGAGGAGTAAAGGAGTAAAGTTGCTGAGGTACAAAGTTGCAAAGACACAAAGTTTTCTTTCCCCATATGTCAGGCTGAGCGAAGTCGAAGCCCCCTTTTATCTAACAAGCCTTCGACTCCGCTCAGGTTGACAATGGTACAGAAAAAAATATTTCACAAAAAAAAGAGCTACTTCTTAGTCATAATAAACCTTTCCGTAGTCAATTTCCCTTGTAGTTTCCCGGAAATCTCGGCCGTCATAGTATTATTGGCTCCTTTGGTATAAGTAATTTTTTGAGGATAATCGTGTTTTGGATTTTCAAAAACCAATTGTTTCTCGTTTGAAATCGTAGAAGGAAATGAAACCGCTTTACCGTCATTTTGCCCTTTTACAGTTGCTTTGTACGTTAAGGTTTCGCCTAATTGTGCCAAAACGATGCTTTCAAAATGAATAGTATCTTTTCCTTTTATAAAATACGATGCAGCGCTAAAAGTGCTGTCGTTTAGTTTTTGCCAGTTTTCGGTAAGTACACCATCCGGATTTTTATTCTCCCAGTTTCCGATAAGCCAGTCGGCTACTTTGATTTTGTCTTTTTCTACAGTTGCTTTTTTCTGGCAGGAAACAGAGGCTAGAACAAGCGCTAAAAGAGTAATTTTCTGAAACATATTTTGAGATATTTAGTGTTAGATTAATGAGCTAAGTTAGTAAAAAAAAGGTTGCTACGAATTGCATAATTTTGCACGAATTAATCATGAAAAAGAATGCCACAGATTGAACGGATTAAAAAAAATTTACGCGCAACAGCATAAAAACAATTCGTGAAAATTCGTGTAATTAGTGTTGAAAAACTTGTGATTCCAGTTTAGAGTAAGATTAGTGCACGAAAAATCTTGTCACGAATTGCACGAATTAAATTTTAAAATTATTGGTGGATAAATAGTGCCACAGATTGAACGGATTAAAATGATTTAACCCGCAACAGCATAAAAATAATTCGAGAAAATTAGGGTAATTCGTGGCAAAAAGAAATCACTTTAATCCTTCTAATCTGTGGCAAAAAAATACTATTTGTATTAAACGCTTTCAGACAAAATAGAATAAACCAATTCTCTAGTTGGTTTATTGTCTCCGAGTTTGATTCTGACAGCATCAAAAGTCACTTTAAAATCACAACCCAATTTATAGTCACCACAACCATAAGCGGTTTTTCCTTTTAGAATCGTCCCTTTTTTACATTTTGGACACGTCAAAGAATCTGCTGTGGTCTCTGATGTCGGCTTTGATGGTGTTTTCTTTGGTTCTAATTTGAGTTTGAAGTTCTCTTCAAAACGAATTAAACCCTCAACCGTTCCCGAATCATCTTTAAAACCTTTTATGTTTACTGTTGAGCCTTTTTGAAGCAATCTCAAATATTGGCTTTCGGTTATTTTTTTTCCCGCAAAAACATTAGGTAATACAAAATCACAACCCGATTTGTATTCACTGCATCCAAAAGCCGTTTTTCCTTTTATGAGTGTCGCTTTTTTACACTTTGGACAAACTTCTGCCGCAATTCCGGCGGCTTTCTTTTTTTCTACTTTAGCAACTGGTTTGGGAACATTGGCGACATGCGAGATATTAGCATGTTTGGTTTCACTTCGGACTTCATAGACCAAAGCTTCCACCATACGTTTCATGTTTCGAATAAAAGCGGCGGCGGTAAAAGTGCCTTTTTCAATATCTTTCAGTTGTTTTTCCCAAGAACCGGTAAGTTCAGCCGACTTTATCAACTCATTTTGAATGGTTTCTATGAGCTGAATCCCTGTTGGCGTTGGTAAAACCTGTTTTTTATTTCGAACGATGTATTGACGTTTAAAAAGCGTTTCAATAATATTTGCCCGTGTTGACGGACGACCAATACCATTTTCTTTCATCAACTCGCGTAAATCTTCATCATCGACTTGTTTTCCGGCGGTTTCCATGGCACGCAGCAAAGTTGCTTCCGTAAACTGATTCGGCGGTTTAGTTTCTTTTTCCAGAAATGATGGTTCGTGTGGTCCTTTTTCACCCACAACAAAACTAGGTAACAGATCGGGTTCTTTTTCTTTACCGTTAGGATCTTCGAAAACAATTTTCCATCCTTTTTTTAAGATTTCTTTTCCGGTAGTTCTAAAAGTTACCTCGGCGGCTTTTCCGATTACTGTGGTATTGGCAACCAAACAATCATCATAAAATACGGCAATAAAACGCTTGGTAATAATATCATAGACCTGTTGCTGATTGTATTGCAAATTGCTTTGAATCCCCGTTGGAATAATCGCATGGTGATCGGTTACTTTTTTATCGTTAAAAACCTTAGGCGATTTTTTGATTTTCTTTTCTAAAACGGGCTGAGTTAATGCCGCATAATCCGTTAGTTTCTGCAGTATGCCTTGCACTTTCGGATAAATATCATTCGGTAAAAATGTCGTATCCACTCTGGGATAGGTGATTACTTTTTGTTCGTATAAGGTTTGGGCAATTTTCAGCGTTTCATCTGCCGAAAATCCGAATTTTGTATTGCAAAAAACCTGTAATCCTGTTAAGTCAAACAATTTGGGAGCGTATTCATTTCCGTTCTTTTTTTCAACAGAAACAATTTCAAACTCACTTTCTTTTACTTTATTCGCTAAATGTTCCCCATCTTCTTTTTTCAAAAAGCGACCTTCCTCATAGCTAAAAAGCACTTCCCGGTATAAAGTCTGAAGTTCCCAGTAGGGTTGAGGTTTAAAGTTTTCAATTTCTTTAAAACGATCTACAACCATTGCCAGTGTTGGGGTTTGCACACGTCCAATAGACAAGACCTGTTTGTAACCACCATGTTTTACGGTATACAAACGGGTCGCATTCATACCCAATAACCAGTCACCAATGGCTCTGGAAAATCCGGCGTAGAATAAATTATCGTAGTTGGCTGATGGCTTTAAGTTTTCAAAACCTTCTTTTATAGCTTCGGTTGTTAGGGACGAAATCCATAAACGTTGTACTTCACCTTTATAATGGGCTTCATTCATCACCCAACGCTGAATGAGCTCTCCTTCTTGCCCGGCATCCCCACAGTTGATCACTACTTCGGCTTTGTCAAATAAGGTTTTTATGATTTTAAACTGCTTCTGAATTCCCGTATTCTGTACCACTTTGGTTTCGAATTTTTCGGGAAGCATCGGAAGATTGTTCAAATCCCAGCTTTTCCAATGGGGTTTGTAGTCGTTGGGTTCTTTTAAGGTACATAAATGCCCAAAGGTGTAGGTCACCGCATAACCGTTGCCTTCGTAATAGCCATCGTGTTTGGTATTGGCACCCAAAACGGATGCTATTTCTCGTGCTACACTTGGTTTTTCAGCAATACAGACCTTCATTTTCTCCTTCTAATTTGAAGGGGTAAAATTAGGGATTTAGAAATTGGTATTGAAGTTTTTTGCCATAAAGCCACAAAGGCACTAAGTTTTTTTGTTTTTTGGCATGTGAGGAGCTGGACTTTAAAGTATTTATTGTTTTGCGTTAAAGAGACTTAGATACATAGTTCTTTTTCGAAGAGACACGCTAAGTTTCTCGTATTTGGGCTGCTTTTAGGTTGGTGTGAAAGTCATTTTTGCTTTTAATTTTCTCCTTTGAAAAAATCTAACATTGTTTTTAAGGCGTCTTTCGAATGCATTTTTTCACCATTTTCAAGGGACTCTTGTATTGCTTTTGCAGCTCTTTTGCGCATATTTTTTTCATAAAAAGAGAGTGCTTCCTGTACATTTTCATGTTGATCAGAGGTTAAACATTCACTTAATTCCAACGCATCCAGCATGGCCATATTAGCACCCTCACCTGCAAAGGGTGGCATAACATGGGCAGCGTCGCCAATTAAGGTGGCATTAGGCAAAGTTTCCCAAGTCTGATCTAAGGGCATGTAATTAATAGGACGAGGAATATATGGTACACTGACATTTTGGAATAGTTCATACCAGATGCTGCTCCATTCCGGATATTCTTTTTTAAACCATTCCAGTATTTGTGTTTTGTTAGAAAAGTCCAATCCACTGGTTATTGACCAGTTTTCATCGGTTTTAAAACTGGCATAGAAACCAAGATTTCCGTCTCCTTTTTGTCCGAGCAATAGATTTTGGGTATCTCCAAAGGCCATTATTTTTCCGCCATTGAGTAAGGATGAAATATAAGGAGCCGTTTTTTGAGAGTCGTAAATATTTCCTTCAAGCATTGTTATGCCTGAATATAATGCTTTGATGTCGGTGATATAAGGTCGTATTTTTGAATTGGCACCATCCGAACCAATTACAATATCGGCATAAACTGATAAACCGTTTTTGAAATGCAATAGCCTGCCTTCATTTTGTTTTTCCATTGCCATAAAATGACTGTCCCAGACTACCGTTTCCGGTTGTAAAGATTCCAGCAATATTTTTCTTAGTGAACCCCGGTCGATTTCAGGACGAAAATGCTCATTGCCAAAATCCTCCTGACCATTTGTTTCGTGGTCACTGAAAAATATTTCGGCATGTTCGTTTACAATCAGTGTTTTGTCGGCACCGGGAAGAAAATTGGTTTTAAATTCGTTCAATAAACCGGCCTTTCTAATCGCTGCCAGTCCTGAATCATCATGCAGATCCAGAGGTGATCCCTGCACTCTTGCTTCTTTATTAAAATCTCTTTCGTATACTTTTACATTTACGTTTTGCAATTGTAAAAGTCTTGCCAATGTAAGTCCGCCAGGACCACCGCCAATGATAGCGACTTGTTTATTTTGTAGTATCATTTTGTATCGTATTCCGTTAATTTTATTCCGTTTGGCTTATCGGCCTCGGTCGGAACAAAATTATTGCTGTTTCAGAACAGATAATAGTACAAATCGGTCATCTTTATTTTTTAATAATTCACTTGGTACCACACCTGAGAATTTTTTGATCTCTTTGATAAAGTGGGTTTGATCCGCGAAGTTTAATTCGGGGTAAAGTTTGCCTTGTGCAATATGCGCTAAGGAGGCTTTAAAACGTAAAATTTTGCAGAATGCGTTTAAAGAAAGTCCAAACTGTTTATTGAAATAGCGATTGATTTCTCTGCTGCTCCAGGCTATTTTTTCAGAAAGTTCTTTGACTTTTATTTCGCCGTTTGAAGCGTAAACCAGTTCAAACAGCTTGCGTTTTCTTTCGTCAATTTTAGTTGGTAAAAGGGTTGTTATTTTTTGTACTGCTTTTTTATGAAAGGCATCAAAATCTTTCAAGTCAGCGGTATTAAATTCCCAAAAATCCGGAGGTAGATTTTGGGCACTGTTTAAAAAAGCAGCAATAGAAGTTTGTAAAATATATTCGACTCCCAACGGCTTAAAACTAATTTTGAAGGCAAGAGTCTGCGGAGGAATGGCTCTCTGCTCCGGTACTGTTTCCAAACCGATAAGCGTACTTTGAAAAGAGTCTGATTGAGATTTCATGAAAAATAAATCAACTCTTCCATCAGGCATTAGAACGACTTCTTTTGCTTTATCAGACGGATTGTGAAACATTCCAATATTTTCTACAAAATCGCTAATGGATTGGTCCGGCAGAATGAATTTATAGTAGAAGTCGTTGCTCATATGGTCTATTCTTTTAATAATGTGCCGTTGTGTAAAGTTGGAAAACTTTTGCTGTTATTCCAATTTTTTATGAAGATACATTTCCGGGAGTGTGCTACCAACGAAATATTTTCGGGTGTATGGTAAGCTGTAAAGCAATTACATGTAATGGATTTAGTTATTATTTGAATATTAAAAGTAGAAAAAATAACAAGATAATTGCTTCAAAATAATAGGCTTTAACAGATTAAAAGAATTATATTCGTTGTTGCTAATTTAACCACAACCCACTACAATGAATATAAAACAAGCCACTACTATAGACGAGGTCATTCAGTTATTGGATGAGATAATAGAAATATCAAAAGTAGAACAAAGCGCTATAGGTTTGTTTACTATGTTGTATCGTGAAGTTACGGTAAGAATAAAAGAAGGCATCGCCGATCATTCTTTTCAGAATGGAGAGCGAATGGAGAAACTCGACGTCATTTTTGCCAATCGCTATATAAAGGCTTATTACCAATATAAAGCCAAAGAAAAGCCATCCGAATGTTGGGAATTTTCGTTTCAACAAGCAGAAAAATTTTGGCCCATAGTGGTTCAACACTTATTGCTTGGAATTAATGCCCATGTGAATCTGGATTTAGGAGTAGCCGCAGCTCAGGTCAGTACAGTAGAAGACATTGGAGACTTAAAAGGTGATTTTGATAAAATAAACGGTATTCTAAGCAGTCTGGTAGGAAACGTCGAACAATGTTTAATTAAAATTTGGCCAACGCTGACGATCTTACTAAAATGGACGGGCAAAATGGACAACTTCTTTATTGATTTTAGCATGGAAGTCGCCAGAGATGGTGCCTGGAAATTTGCCAACGAATTTGTAGCACTTCCCGAAAATCAAACGGAAGCCTGTATCCAACTAAGAGATAAAAAAATCACAGAAATTGCTCGATTGGTTTCAAATCCCGGTTATTTTGTAAGCGCTATTTTCAAATTTATTCGTTTGTTTGAAAAAGGAACCGTGGCTCAGAAAATAATCGATTTGCAGATTGTCCAGCTAAAAAAGGTGGATTGTGCTGCTACTTGATTTTTGTAAAAAACAGAAAGATTTTTAAGTTTTCTTGTGCTAGCGCGAGCGCAATGTCATTAAGTTAAGGATTGTCTCGTCCTAAAATAAGTTTACATATTTATCCTTAATCCTAAAATAGATTTACAATTCATTTTTAGTCCTGTTATTGGTTTACAATAATAGGACTTTTTAGATAATAGTTCTTCCATAATTTTTCTGTTTTTATGTTGTTTTGATGTACTAGATTTGGAGTTAAATTGCCTATACTCATATGAGGTCGTTCATTATTGTATAATTGAATAACTGCTTTCAATAATTCTTTAGCCTCTTCTAAATTATCCACTTGATAATCATTTAAATACTCTTCTTTTATTATGCCGTTGACTCTTTCTGCAATAGCATTTTCCAAAGGATCTCCATTTTCGGTCATACTAATTCCAATATTGTTATTTTCTAGAAGTTTTATATATTCATTACTACAATATTGGGTTCCTCTATCGGAATGATGTATCAATTCTAGTCCTTTTTTTTCATTTGCATTACTTGAAATTGCCATTTCTAAGGCTTGAATTGTTTCAGATGTTTGCAAACTATCTCCTAAATGATAACCAACTATTTTTTTTGAATAGGCATCTGTAATAAAACTGATATATAGAAAATCATCTTTAATTTTCCAGTAAGTTATATCGCTT